>NZ_JAWOUT010000012.1:0-169306 GCF_033339515.1 Vibrio sp. 2130-1 | reverse complement strand
CGTTTCAACCACGCAATCAGCAACTTGGACAACATTAACGAGAACGTGAATGCGTCGAAGAGCCGTATCAAAGATACAGATTTCGCGAAAGAAACGACGGCAATGACCAAATCACAAATTCTATCGCAAGCGTCAAGCTCAATCCTTGCGCAAGCGAAACAAGCGCCTAACTCAGCGCTAAGTCTGCTAGGTTAATCAATTTAACAAAGCAAGAAACCAAAGCCAGGCTCATCCCTGGCTTTTTGCTTATTGGCTATAACGATTCAGATGTGTCCTGACATTATGTTCGATAAGGCATTCATATCGATTAGATGATCTCTTTAAATTCCAATGTTTCTGCGATGGTGGCGCAGAGACACCTGAGTCAAGCAGCTGCGCAAAATGTTGAGTCACAACGCAACCTAACTTCGGGGTTTCGAATCAACTCGGCGAGCGATGATGCGGCAGGTTTACAGATATCGAATACTCTCCATGTACAAACGAGAGGGCTTGATGTCGCCTTAAGAAATGCGCACGACGCTTTTTCTGTTGCTCAAACAGCGGAGGGAGCATTGCACGAAAGCAGTGACATATTGCAACGCTTACGCTCTCTGGGGCTTCAAGCAGCAAACGGCAGTTATGACTCAAGTGATCGGCAAAGTATTCAATATGAGGTCGTAGCGCTGCAAGATGAGCTTGATCGTGTCGCGATCACGACAACATTTGCGGATAAAAACCTGTTTGATGGATCTTACGGTTCACAAAGTTTCCATATTGGCGCGAACGCTAATTCAATCTCTTTGACGTTACGTAACATGCGTAGCCATATCCCAGAGATGGGAGGGCAGCATTATGTCGGTGATGCGGTCGATAAAGATTGGCGAGTCACTAAAGATAACCAAACCCTAAAAGTCGAATACCAAGACAGTAAAGGGCAAACCCAAACGGAATCCATTGGACTCAAATTGGGTGACCGTATAGAACAGGTCGCCACTTACATCAATGCTCAACAATCGATAGTGAATGCTTCAGTAACGGAAAACAACGAACTGCAATTCTTCGCTTCTACGATGAATGCGCCAGAGGGTGTGCTTCTCGATGGGAGTTTAGCGGATGAGCTTGATGTGAGCGCTGGTCAATTAGTCACAATGGATGACATCGATATGTCGATGGCAGGTAAGGCTCAGCTTTCAGTTGGGGTGATTGATGCAGCAATTAAGTACGTTGATTCGCACCGAAGTGAAATTGGCAGCTTTCAGAACCGTGTAAACGGCTCGATGGATAACTTAAATACTGTGAATCGGAGTGTTACAGAGTCCAAGAGTCGAATAAGAGATACAGACTTCGCAAGAGAATCTACGGAAATGGTGCGTTCTCAAGTGCTCCAAGATGCGACAACAGCATTATTGGCTCAGGCAAAGCAAAGGCCGAGTTCGGCACTTGGATTACTTAGCTGAGCGGATTTCATTGATGTAAGTCGATTAGAAACAAAATTTCAGGTAATAAAAAACGCTGCCAATGGCAGCGTTTTTTCGTGTTCGATTAAGTAAAAATTACTTAGTTACACGTAGAACTGGAGTTTCACCAACAGTTACAGAACCAGAAAGCTTGTTTAGCTCTTTGATTTCGTCCATGTTAGAGATAACAACTGGAGTTAGCGTTGACTTCGCTTTCTCTTCTAGAAGAGCTAGATCGAATTCAATTACAGTGTCGCCAGCTTTAACAGTTTGACCTTCTTCAGCGATACGCGTGAAGCCTTCGCCTTTTAGTTCAACTGTGTCGATACCGAAGTGAACGAAAAGCTCAACACCGTCGTCAGACTCGATAGAGAACGCGTGGTTAGTTTCGAAGATCTTACCGATAGTACCGTTTACAGGAGCTACCATTTTGTTGCCTGCTGGCTTGATAGCAATACCGTCACCAACGATTTTCTCAGCGAAAACAACATCTGGCACGTCTTCGATGTTTACAATCTCACCAGAAAGTGGCGCGATGATTTCGATAGCACCAGCGTCAGCGCTGTCATCAGATACAAGCTTCTTAAGTTTGTCAAACAGACCCATTGTGTCATGCTCCTAAGGTTTGGTTTTATTCTGTCGAATTATAGTATACCAATATAGCTCATTAGACGACTTTTTTCGCCGTCTAATGGCCATTAAGTATTGAATTACTTGGTACTACCGATTACTGAGCTTTCTCAGCAATAAACTTTTCTACCACGGCTTCGATTTCTTCTGCTGTCGGTAGAGAAAGGGCTTCTTCAGCCATTGCTTTCACTTCTGCGAAGTTAGAGTTACGAACTACTTTCTTCACTTTAGGGATTGAAATGCCGCTCATTGAGAACTCGTCCAGACCCATACCTAGAAGTAGAAGTGTTGCACGCTCGTCACCTGCAAGTTCACCACACATACCAGTCCATTTACCTTCTGCGTGAGAAGCGTCGATAACTTGCTTGATCACTGTAAGTACAGCTGGTGATAGTGGGTTGTATAGGTGAGAAATCATCTCGTTACCACGGTCAACCGCTAGCGTGTACTGAGTTAGGTCGTTTGTACCGATAGAGAAGAAAGACACTTCCTTCGCTAAGTGGTGTGCGATCGCAGCAGCAGCAGGAGTTTCAACCATAACACCGATTTCGATGTTTTCGTCGAACGCGTGGCCTTCAGCGCGTAGCTCTTCTTTGTACTCTTCGATCGCTTTCTTAAGCTCACGGATTTCTTCGACAGAGATGATCATTGGGAACATGATACGCAGTTTGCCGTGTGCAGAAGCACGTAGGATGCCACGTAGCTGATCACGAAGGATTTCACGACGATCTAGACTGATACGTACAGCACGCCAACCTAGGAATGGGTTCATCTCTTTTGGAAGATCCATGTATGGGAGATCTTTATCGCCGCCGATATCCATAGTACGGATGATCACAGCTTGACCGTTCATTGCTTCCGCAACTTCTTTGTACGCTTGGTACTGTTCTTCTTCAGTTGGTAGCGCAGTACGGTCCATAAATAGGAATTCAGTACGGTACAGACCAACACCTTCACCGCCGTTACGAAGGATACCGTCACAGTCTTTCACTGTACCGATGTTACCGCAAACTTCTACACGATGACCGTCAGTCGTTTCTGCGTGTAGGTCTTTCAGTTTCGCTAGCTCTTCTTTTTCAGCTAGGAATGCTGCTTTAACCGCTTTCGCTTCTTCTAGCTCAGCTTCTGATGGGTTGACAACAATCTTGTTGTTCATTGCGTCAAGAATCAGCATGTCGCCATTCTTAACTTTCTTCGTGATGTCGTTAGTACCAACGATAGCTGGAAGCTCAAGTGAGCGAGCCATGATTGAAGTGTGAGATGTACGACCGCCGATATCACAAGCAAAACCAAGCACGTAGTCTAGGTTAATTTGCGCAGTTTCAGATGGCGTTAGGTCGTAAGCAACAAGAATTACTTCTTCGTTGATATCGCTAAGCGAAACAATGTTGATGCCTAGTGCGTTCTTAACAAAACGAGAACCGATATCGCGGATGTCAGTTGCACGCTCTTTTAAGTATTCGTCGTCTAGAGACTCAAGAGCACATGCTTGCTCTTCGATCACTGAGTGGATAGCGTGATCAGCAGTCATCTTGTCGTTTTTGATAAGTGCTAGGATTTCCTCTTCTAGCTCTTCGTCTTCAAGAAGCATGATGTGACCTTCAAAGATCGCTTCTTTTTCTTCGCCAAACGTTTCAAGCGCTTTTTGCTTGATAGTTTCTAGCTGAGCTGCAGATTTGTTACGAGCGTCAAAGAAACGCTGAACTTCAGCTTCTACTTGATCGTCAGAAATAGTGTTTGTGTTTAGGACAATTTCATCTTCTTGAAGTAGTAGTGCTTTACCGATTGCAATACCAGGAGATGCTAGGATGCCTGAAATCATAGCCTTACCTTAAGTTTGGTCAACTTTATAAAACGGGAGAATAATGGGTGCGCTAACGAATAGTTTTAGCTTAGTTTTGAGCCTATTTCCAACGAAGCCATTTTGCTTTCACAAAATGGCTTCTGGAGTAGGAGACCGGATTAGTGTAGTTGGTCCATTAGAGCAACTAGGTGGTCAACTGCTTGCTGAGCTTGTGGGCCTTCAGCAGAAATAGTAACTTGAGTACCTTTTACTAGGCCTAGTGTTTGTAGTTTGAACAGGCTCTTAGCGCTAGCGCTTTTACCGTTAGAAGTCACAGTGATGTCTGCGTCGAATGCTTTTGCTTCTTTAACAAACTGTGCAGCTGGACGAGTGTGAAGGCCGTTTTCTGCTGTGATTTCTACTTGCTTCTCGTACATGTGATATACCCCAATAAATGTATTTTTTTGTTAGTTTGTGACCAGATTTTAGCTTAACTGCTTTACATCTTGTGCGCTAGCACGGGAAGAGTTCAAAGCGCGTCAGTTCTGATACTAGTCAAAAGTTTGGTAACTACGCAACTGTTTGCGTGCGTAATCACTTTGAAACCTTTTTGTGTTCTGCTTCTTTATTTTGAAGCTAGAAATAAAACACCCTGATATTACCAAAGGTAGGGCAGGGATCAACAAAAAAGCCCCTAAACGGGGCTTTTTTAAACTAAAAATTGATTTGAACACATATTATTGTTGGTTCTCTTTTTCGGTAAAGATACCTGCAAAGAGTGCTGTACTTAGGTAACGCTCACCGGAACTTGGCAAGACAGTTACAATTGTTTTTCCTTCAAATTCAGGTAGTTCTGCAAGTCGGTTCGCTGCAACAACCGCTGCGCCAGATGAGATACCAGCTAGGATACCTTCCTCTTCCATTAGGCGACGAGCCATCTCAATCGCTTCTTCTGAGGTAACTTGCTCAACACGGTCAATAATGTCTAAATCGAGGTTACCAGGGATGAAACCAGCACCGATACCTTGAATTTTGTGTGGGGCAGGTTGGATTTCTTCGCCAGCAAGTGCTTGTGCAATAACCGGAGACTCTGCTGGCTCAACTGCAACAGAAGTGATGGCTTTGCCTTTTTCACCTTTGATGTAACGGCTAGTACCTGTAATAGTACCGCCCGTACCAACACCAGCAACGAATACGTCGATTTCACCGTCTGTCGCTTCCCAAATCTCAGGGCCCGTAGTCTTTTCGTGGATTTCTGGGTTCGCTGGGTTGTCAAATTGTTGAAGAAGTAGGTACTTCTCAGGGTTGCTTGCTACGATTTCTTCTGCTTTAGCAATCGCCCCTTTCATGCCTTTCGCCGCTTCAGTCAGCTCAAGGTTCGCGCCTAGTGCTTTTAGTAGCTTACGGCGTTCTAGGCTCATTGATTCAGGCATGGTCAATGTTAGCTTGTAACCGCGAGCAGCCGCTACGAATGCTAGAGCAACACCTGTGTTACCACTGGTAGGTTCTACAAGCTCTACACCTGGCTTAAGAAGCCCCGCTTTCTCTGCTTCCCAAATCATGTTTGCACCGATACGGCACTTAACACTGAAGCTAGGGTTACGCGCTTCAATTTTCGCGAGAACTTTGCCTTTACTTACTTTGTTTAGACGAACGAGAGGTGTATTACCAATAGTAAGAGAGTTATCTTCGTAGATTTTGCTCATAGTGATGTTCCTTCATTACACGTTGTGTGAATATGGATAGAAGAATATGCGGTATGAAAAAAAGGGAAAAGGATTAAAAAGTTATATCTTATTAGGTTGGCCCAGAACTTGATAAAAGAAAAGGGAAAAGCTGGCGCTGATCCCTTTCCTTAATCTCTAATCGACTATCGTTGGTGCTTAAACTCCGCGACCCACATAGCGGTTGCACCACATATTGCTACAGGCATGACAATGAGGTTCAAAATTGGGATCGTCGTAAATACAGACACCAATACCCCAAAGCCATAGGCCTTACCTTGCTTTTGTTTCAATTTGTAACGCATGTCGTTAAATGGGATTTTGTGGTTATCAAACGGGTAGTCACAATATTGAATCGCGAGCATCCAGGCGGTAAAGATAAACCATAAAAATGGGCCTACTGTTTGTCCAAGGGCAGGGATGAGCAATAACAGGAATAGGCCTATTGCTTTAGGTAAAATGTAAAGGAGCTTTCTCCACTCACGAGCTAAAACGCGAGGAACATCTTTCAGGACGGCAGTGAAACCATCATCATTTACTTTTTGTCCCGTTAAGTACTCTTCCACTTTTTCAGCCAAGAGGCCATTGAATGGCGCGGCGATAAAGTTCGCGAGCGTGCTGAAAAAATAGGAGAAGGTAGCGAGTATCGTCAGAGCGAGTAAAGGCCAAAGAATGTAAGTTAACCAGGATAAAAACTCAGGCAGCTGCCCAATCCAGCCTTCTATCCATATATTAAGGTTTGAAAATAGATAGAAGATGGCACCACCTACAAGCAAGATATTTGCAAGTAGAGGTAAGATGACAAAGCGCCTGATTTTAGGGGCAAGTGCCAATTGTATCCCGTATAGAAAATAACCGAACCCGGTTCTCTGCTGATTGTTTTGCTTCATGTCTATTTTGGCTTCGTGTAAATGAAAACTCATTGTACCTGTGAGGACTTTTCTTTCAATGCCCTGACAAATGACGTCTTGTTAAGTGGAATCGTGGCAAGAATCACAACAAAAAACGGAACTTCTTGCATTAAGTTGTTCTAAATCTACATATAGTTTTGGTAAAGTAAACGTATCATTCAGATTTATTGCACTTGGGTTGCTGCTCAAGGAACTGCGAGTAGTAAAAACAAGTATATTGAGAGTAAATAATGCAGGAATTGCGATTCGTACTCATTGTTGTTGGCGCATTAGCCATCGCGGCATTACTGTTTCATGGTTTATGGAGCAGTAAAAAAGAAGGCAAAGCAAAGTTTGGTAACAAGCCACTTGGTAAGCTGGATGTTGACCAAGAAGACAAAAATGATCTTGTTGAGAAAGAACGAGACTTCGCTCCCGCTCCTGAAGATGACTTTGAGATCATTCGCAAAGATCGCAAAGAACCAGATTTTGGGATGGCGAGCTCTTTCGACAACAAGTTTGAATCTGACCCGTTATTCGGTGGTCCATCTGAAGTCAAACAGACGCAGCAGGAGCCGGATGACATCCCTTCATTTGTTGCAGAAAAAGATAAAGAAGAGGACGTTGAGCCTGTTGTTCAAGCAACAGTAGCTGAAGAGCCATTCCAGCCTGCTGTGGAAGAAGACGTTATTCCCGCCGCGTTTGATATTACGGAGAAAGAACAGCAAGTCGAAACGGTTAGTGAGCCTGTCGTTGCAGAGCCTAAGGAAGAGCCAAAGCCAGAACCTGAAATGCAAGTGATTGTATTGAATGTGCACTGTGCGGGTGAAGAGCCATTTGTTGGTACTGCTTTATTTGAAAGTATGCAACAAAACGGTCTAATTTATGGCGAGATGGATATTTTCCATCGTCATGTCGACTTGTCCGGTAACGGCAAAGTGCTGTTTAGCGTCGCTAATATGATGCACCCTGGTACGTTTGAGCATGCTGATCCTGCTGAGTTTACAACGAAGGGTATTTCATTCTTCATGACATTGCCTTGTTATGGCGAGGCTGAACAGAACTTCAACTTAATGCTCCGAACTGCGCAGCAAATTGCTGATGATTTAGGTGGTAACGTACTTGATGACCAGCGCAACTTAATGACGCCAGATCGTTTAGCATCTTATCGACGTCAAATAGTTGAGTTTAATGCCGCTAACGCATAATCTTAACAGCAAATAATAATAGGGCTCCGGATGGAGCCCTTTTTCTTGGATTTCCCAACCTCACCGATTGAAAATACACGGGGCTTTACTATGTCTGAATCAGTACTTCAGCGACTAGAAGAACTAAAAGAGTCGTTGCATTACCACGCTGTGCGTTACTACGTGGAAGATAACCCAGAGATCCCTGATGCCGAGTACGACCGTTTAATGCGAGAGTTACTGGATATTGAAGCTGAGAACCCTGACTTAATAACCGTAGACTCGCCAAGCCAACGTGTCGGTGGACAGCCTCTCTCTGCGTTTAGCCAAGTGACACATGAAGTACCGATGCTTTCGCTTGATAACGCATTTGATGATAGTGAACTCGATAGTTTCCACAAGCGCGCACAAGAGCGCGTGGGCAGCCAGAGTGTGAAAGAATACTGTTGTGAGCCTAAATTGGATGGACTCGCCGTAAGTTTGTTATATGAGAATGGCGTGTTAGTTCAGGCGGCCACTCGAGGCGATGGTACTACGGGTGAAAACATCACAGAGAATGTGCGTACGATTAAAGCTATTCCTTTAAAACTCAGGGGTAATGACTGGCCAAATCGTCTTGAAGTTCGTGGTGAAGTCTTTATGCCGAAAGCTGGGTTTGAAAAGCTCAATGAATTAGCAAGGAAGAAAGGCGAGAAAATCTTTGTGAATCCACGTAACGCTGCGGCAGGTAGCTTACGACAATTGGATTCACGTATTACGGCTTCTCGTCCGCTTAGCTTCTATGCATACAGTGTAGGCGTGGTGCAAGGCGCAGAATTGGCAGCAAGTCATTACGAACGCTTTTTGCAAATCAAATCTTGGGGACTGCCAATGTGCCCGGAAACTAAGCGAGTTGAAAGCTTGGCGGATGTAAAAGCTTACTACCAAGATATATTGCAGCGTCGTGATGCCCTCCCTTATGAGATCGATGGTGTCGTTATTAAAATTGACGATATTGCCGTGCAAGAGCGTCTGGGGTTTGTTGCTCGCGCTCCACGTTGGGCGATTGCCTACAAATTCCCAGCTCAGGAAGAAATGACGACACTGAATGAAGTGGAGTTCCAAGTCGGTCGCACTGGTGCTATTACACCTGTTGCTAAACTAGAGCCTGTATTTGTTGGCGGGGTAACGGTAAGTAATGCGACGCTTCATAACGCAGATGAGATAGAACGTCTGCAAGTCAAGATTGGTGATCATGTTGTGATCCGCCGTGCTGGCGATGTTATTCCCCAAGTCGTATCTGTCATCAAAGAGCGTCGACCAGAAACAGCTCGAGATATTGTTTTCCCAACTCAGTGTCCTGTTTGTGGTTCGCATGTTGAGCGGATCGAAGGAGAAGCGGTAACACGTTGTATGGGGGGCTTAGTTTGCCAAGCCCAACGCAAACAAGCGCTAAAGCACTTTGTTTCTCGTAAAGCGTTAGACGTTGACGGTTTAGGCGATAAAGTGATCGAGCAGCTTGTTGACCGTGAGATGGTGAAAACTCCTGCTGACTTATTTAAGTTATCAGCGGGGATTTTAACCGTACTAGATCGCATGGGGCCAAAGTCTGCGCAGAATATTGTGAATGCGTTAGAAAAATCCAAAGAGACAACGTTACCTCGGTTTTTGTATTCACTGGGGATCCGTGAAGTTGGCGAGGCAACCGCCGCAAACTTAGCAATGCACTTTAAAACGTTGGGAGCGATCCAAAATGCTACCGAAGAGCAGTTGATTGAAGTGCAAGACATCGGTGCTGTGGTTGCTCAACATATTACGACTTTCTTTAGTGAAGAACAGAACCAAGCGGTGGTTAAAGATTTGCTTGAACAAGGAATTAATTGGCCAGAGATTAATACTACTGAGCAGGTGGGGGAATTACCATTAGAAGGTAAAACAGTAGTATTAACGGGAACACTTTCTCAATTGGGGCGTACAGAAGCCAAAGAAGCCCTCCAAGCACTGGGGGCTAAAGTGACGGGTAGTGTTTCTAAGAAAACCGATATTTTGTTTGCTGGTGAAAATGCAGGTTCGAAGCTCGCAAAGGCACAAGAACTGGGTATCGAAATTAAAACAGAACAAGACTTACTCGAACTGATGAATTAAGTCTTCTCAAAAAAGCTAAAAAATAACTAAAAGCCCCGTATGGTAAGCATGCGGGGCTTTTTCTTGTTCATAATTAAGTGTTTTTTTATTGAGTAATTGATGCCTTTGTTCTTTTCAGTGATCAAGATCGAACCTTGGGTTATTGGTTTTTTTGGCTTTTTTAGTCTGCGAGTGACTTCAAGTTGATACTTTTAATTTAAATCTAAATATTTGATTTTAAATGATATTTTATTGCGTTTTGTTGGTGTTGTTAAAAATAAGATCTGGATCAATAAGTTATATGGAACTTTGGAGTGGCTCATATTTTTTTAGAAAAAAAATAAGTTCCATTTGGATGTTTTTAGCTGCGAAGTTAGTCTTAATCACGTGGATACACGGTGTGTATGCAGGAACTAAAAAAAGCCAAATTAGAAATAATGAGGTTTGATCAGGAATTTACTTCTCTCCTTCGGCGGCCAACTAAAGGTGAGATAGAAAAATACAGCTATATCCATTTTTAGGAGTTTTTCCATGGACAAATTTTTTAAGGTTTCAGCGTTAACCGCAGCAATGTTTGGTGTTGTTGCTGTCGCTCCAGCTACAGCGTCTACTGAAAGTGCAGCAGGTGGCGAGTACGTAGAGAAAGTGAACGAATTTATGCAAGACTCAAGTCTGAATGCATTATTCATAGTTGATACTCGTTCACGAACTCGTACAACAGGTAAGCCCGGCGGTGAAAATGGTGACCGTTGGAGTCGTCTAAACTACTCTTCTTACAACGCAATTTTAGACTTCACTTCTGGTTACCACGATGGTTGGGTGGGCGCAGATGTTGCGGCTTACTACTCTGGCGATCTTTACAACGATAGTCTTTACAATTCAAACGAAGGCTACCTATGTAACGAAATCTCAACTTGTAACAACCTAGACTGGGGTGCAGGTGATGGTCAGCAGCTTAAAGTTTACAAAGCAGCGCTGAAATTCAAAGCAAACGAAAACTTTAATGCTCGTTTCGGTATGTTACAGGCTGGTGGTAACGGTACAATCGGTAACGTTTGGAGCTTTGTACCTGGTACTTACCGTGGTTTCGAACTGAACGCTAAACTTGGTGATTTCAACCTAAGCTACTTTGGCGCAGACCAATTTACAGCACCTTGGCTGCTTCACGAAGATGATTACGCACCAGCGCTTTGGTCTGACACGTCATGGAGCTACCTACACTCTCTAGGTCTAAATGGTAACCTAACTGACAGCCTGTTTATGCAACTTGGTTTGGGTCAAGCTACTGGCGTTCAATATGCAAATGGTGTTGACTGGGGTGCAGGTCAAGTGACTAGCTACCACAACGAGACTGATAACACATCTTACAAAGCGTATTTGAAGTACACAGTGAGCGATCGTACAACTCTAGCATTTGATTTCTACGGTGTTGATGACGATGTGAAATACGATGGTCTAGGTTTCCACACTGGTCTGTCTTTGAACCAATCTTTCGGCAAGCTAGCTTGGATGTCTGAGTTGCGCTACACAGACACAGATAACCGTGCGGACTTCGTTCCTCGTACTATTCATACATATGGTATGAACAATGGTACTTGGTCTCAGTGGTGGGACGCGCTATCTGACTGGAACAAAGCGGGTGAGCTAGCATGGTACAACCGTCTATCTTACAACCAAGGTAACGGCTGGAACTACTACCTAGGCTTTGGTTACGGTACTGGTGCTGACTCTGCAGCAAGCGGAGCATCAGGTGACTGGGATTACGAAAGCGAATACGCAGTTAACGCAACAGTATCTTACTCACTACAAAGTGGCGCGCTTAAAGGTTCTACCATTCGTTTACACGGTACAATCCTAGAACGTGATGAGTACGCAGGTGCTGGCGATGCGGATGAAACAGACTTACGTCTACAAGTTCTTATCCCTTACAGCTTCCACTAATACTTAATGAGATAATAAAAGGAGCCGCTAGGCTCCTTTTCTATTTCACTTCTCGGCCGTCGTATATTTTGCAATATAACGGTGGCAACATATGTACATTACCGTTTGGCAACTCACACTTTATCTCTGGGCCTAACGTACGACCACCGGATGCACCATTAGCATGAGTGGTTAACGGAATTATGGCAAAAGATATTACTAATAGACCAGATAAAAATCTCATAATCATCACCTCAATATAAACTTTAAATATCTACGTACTTGTATAAACCGTGACTACGCAGAAAGGTAAGGTTGAAGAGGGCTCTTATATCAAACTAATCTCTTACTTCTTTACTATTCCCATTCCCCACCTCTAAATCGACACATTTCACTTGGAATATTCGTGACGTCGCCACTTGGCATCTTACATTCGACTATAGGTCCCAAATTAGTTGTACCGCCGTTTCCGTTGTTGTAGGCAAAGGAAGAAAAAGAAAAAATACCGCACAACATTAAAAAGAGAAGCTTATTCATAGTACATCCTCTTACTTACCAAATAAAAAGCACTCAACTTAAATGCTTATGCGTTAAGTATGTATCCGAGGATAAAAAGATCAAAAAATAATTCAATAAAGTTTTATTTTTTAAAATAAATTTAGATCGATAATTTACCTAGATATATTTCTATCTTATTGATTGTCGTGTGTTGAATAATTAAATAATAGGAAATGGTAGGTAGGGTATTAATAATATTACTAATACTTATTTTTTTCTCGATTTTAATTAAGGTAATGAAATGAAAGCAGTTGTTTAGATTAAAGTAATGGAGCATGATTTGCCCCATTACTTTGGCATAAATTAATTAGAATCAGGCTCAATGATTAAAATAATACCTTCCACATCGGTGATTCTTACGCGGGTACCGGCTGGAAGTGCTTGATCCGATTGTGCGGACCATGTGGTATCGGCTACCTTGATGCGATTGAGTCCGACGGAAAAGTCTTCTTCAAGGATAAGAGTACGCCCAATTAACTGCTTGTACTTTTGGTTCAGATCTCTTTCTTGGTCTTCTTGCTTGTCTTTAGACCATTGTCGTCGCCACCAAAGCCAGGTGGTGATTAAGCTGAAGCTTGCAAAGCAAAGCCATTGCAATTGCCAGCTCATTGGCAAAACGGTCATGATTGCTCCAACGATAAGTGCAGACATCCCGAGCCAGAGAAAATACCCTGCGGTACCAAGTAGCTCAACTGCTAAAAGAGCAAAGCCAAACGCTAGCCAATGCCAGAAAGAGATACCTTCCAACAAACTAAAAAAGTCCATAAATTATTCTTTATCTTGTTGTTTAAACATCTCTGCTATCCCTGCAACCGAGCCCATTAGTCCGGTTGCTTCTAATGGAAGCATAATGATTTTACCATTTTCGGCTTGACCAATGCTCTTGATCGCTTCGGTATAACCCTGTGCAATGAAGTAATTGACGGCTTGCATGTCACCTTTTGCAATGGCTTCGGAAACCATGTAAGTCGCTTTTGCTTCTGCTTGCGCGGCACGCTCACGTGCTTCTGCATGGAGAATAGCAGACTGCTTTTCGCCTTCAGCTTTTAATATCTCTGATTGTTTATGACCTTCGGCCTTTAATATCTCAGCTTGGCGAACCCCTTCTGCTTCAAGAATTTCCGCACGCTTATTACGCTCGGCTTTCATTTGCGCATTCATTGCAGCGGTCAGATCGGCTGGTGGCTGGACATCTTTAATCTCAATTCGTGTGACTTTTACGCCCCAAGGGTTTGTTGCTTGGTCAACAATCGCCAACAGCTTAGAGTTGATCATGTCGCGTTGGCTCAGCATTTCGTCCAGTTCCATTGAACCTAAAACGGTACGAATGTTCGTAAGGGTCAAGTTTCTAATAGCGTGTTCTAAGTCGTTGACTTCATAAGCCGCTTTTGCAGCATCGATCACTTGAACAAATCCGACAGCGTCAATAACCACGTTAGCGTTATCTTTTGAAATGACCTCTTGCGCAGGAATATCGAGAACGCGCTCCATCATGTTTACTTTTTGACCAACTTTATCAACGAATGGAATGATCAAGTTTAAACCCGGCTTTAATGTGTGGGTGTAGCGTCCGAAGCGTTCAACTGTCCAGTTGTTTCCTTGCGGAACCGTTTTAATGGCTGAAGATAAGATAACGACAGCAAGAACGACGAAAATACCGATGGTGATCAGTGAATCAATTGGCATGAGTTATTCCCTTAAGTGCATAATGTTCGATCCATTTTTACCTATTTATAGACAATAGACAATTGAAGTTCTGAGACCTTTGAGAGGTTATTGGTTTTTTATATGACAAAGGCCGGAAACACCGGCCTTTGTCATTGCATGGTTTTACTCTCGCTATTTCGCGGGGTATTCAATCCAACTTGAACCATCAAGAGAAACATAATACTTCCCTTGTACTTCAATCACAGTAGAGCCTGAGTTCTGCGCGACAACTCGTGTTTCTGGTAGGTTCTCTGTCAATATTGAAGGGCTAAACGTCTTACTTTGATAAATGTTTTTATCCAGGATATTCGAAACGAGCTGCGACAATGCCAGATAGCTAGATGGCTCGCTTACGTGTTCGGTGTCGCCCTGACGCTGAATTCCTTCTCCGAAGATTTTAATTCCTACCGGTGTATGAATGATTGTCGGTGCAGGAATTTCTCGCATACCTGAAATTTGCATGCGGTCTCCTCGCATACCACCACCATGTTCTGGTACCAAAGCGACAACGATGTTGTGTTTTGAGGACTCTAAGGTTTTAAAGAACGCGTGGAGGTCATCAAGCAAATTCTTAAGGCGCATTTTGTAGCTAGCAATAGATGTGCTTGAGTTCGCATTGATGATCCTGTTGCCATCATGTAGTGAAATTGAGTTGTAGAGTGCCACGACTTTGTCGTCACTGCTGTTAAGTCTTTGCTGCCACCAGTTATCCAATACTTGCTTATCGCGGAAGATCGAAGAGCCATCAAAAGATTTTTGGTAAGGAGTTAAGCCTTCTTGAGACATAAGAGCCCCTTGTAAGTCGCCGTCTTTTTTGATCAACTCAAGGAAGCTATCAAAGACACCATTGTGGTTCATCAGTAAATTTTCTGTGAAGCCTAGTTCTTTCAAACTTTCGAACAAGTAGCACTGCTTTGATGGTGCTGGCTGGAACAGTTGACTGTGTTCTTGTTGACCACAATTGGCTCGTAGCAGACGAATGACAGCAGGCCCACTGTATGACGTAGCGGAGCTAAAATTGTCGAACATGATGTCAAACTCTTTGAACAGAGGATGATCAGCCAGTCCTGCAATTTCGATGTCATCCCACGCGACCGAACAAATACTCAAGAACAGCAAATCAAAAGGAGCATCCATTGCGCTGTTGGTATCGAATGTTACATGTCGGGAAGCTTCTTTAGAAAAGAAATCTGCAGTTAACGTGTTGAGACTGGCATCATTAATTTCCGTTATTTGAGGTTGTTTGCTAGTAGTAACCTCGGTTGGTGGCTGTTGTTGAGTTACTTCTGCAGCCACTGTTGTCTGAGGTTCAGTCGTCATAGGAATACTTATATAGACCATCGCAATAACCACAAAGACTGAAACCCTAACAAACTTGCTCAAAATAAAGTACGCACCACACAAAGCGAGCAATCCGAGTATTGCTTGGAATGATAAAAATCGTCCCAAAAGCTCGACCAGATAACTCAATTCAAACTGCATTAACTGTCCCGCTTGAGCCCAAAGACGGTTTAGAGGAGGTAGGTAAGAATCGTAATGCAAGAGCCACGCTGCGGCGACAAATGAAACGATATGGCGCACCGCATTTAGGCTTTTCATCGAGATAGGAAGCAGGATGAAGATCAACAGCGCAAAGTTTTCCATTGGATGGAAATCGATGATTCCTTGAAAATAGAGCGCTGTTTTTGCGATAAAGTAAATGTTCCACCAGCCCAATCCTATAGTGAGGGGGGTAGAGTCATGAGAATGCGATGTCATTACTTAAGCTTCTTGGTGTTAGTGGCTGATGTATCTAGCTCAAAATAGCGCGAGCGTTTTAAGTGTTTGTGGTAAAAGCGTCGGGTAGCGTTTACTAGGTCACGTAGAAAGTACCCTAGGAGTAGGCCAATACCTGAACTGATACTCACGGTCAGTAAAAAATCGTTAATATTCATGAACGTTCCTTGAGCTCAATGGTTTTTTTCACAGCAAACAAAGGAGGAACATCAACCATAGAATTAATGGCGTTATGGAATATTTTCCTCTCTGTCGCCAGAGCTGAAACGTCGTCGGATATGACGGCTTCATCTTGAACGATGAATTTTAACTCTGTTTCGATATCTAATTGAGTATCAAACGTGTGAGTCGAGTGAAATAAGTCTCTCACTGGGAACTCAAATATATTGTTGAGTGCAATGTCAATATCGCTATGTCGAATAGCACTGAACAAGACATATAGAGCTTTGTTGCAGGCTGTCACGACGTCGCCATCTCTTCGAATATGGCAAAGACGTAAACATTCCTCTGCCGTCATGCCTGGTAATAAGTTCAGCTTGATAAGCGCAAAGTTCACATTTGAGTGTGTTGAGTGGGAAATGACGTCAATACAGTATTGGCTAAAGTCCTGGTTTTGTAAGTAGCCTTTGCTACCAAACTTAAGGTCATACTTTAAGAGCGCCTCTAAACTGTCAGGAATTGGACGCGTAAGCATCTGGCCTTGAATTGCTTCAACCTGAGTCATAAAGCGCATTGGGGGGATTTGCGCGTGAGAAATGAAGTTTGCCCCCGAGCGAAGTAAGAACTTTTCATCTGCATATCTCAGACATTGTTGGGTCTCCCTGACAATAATCTTTAGCTGACGGCCATACGCGGACCTTAAACGGTAGCAATCTAACGCGATCTGTTGAACTTCGCTTTGGTTATCACAGCTGAAAACAATAGTTGAAGAGCGAGGGTTGTTTAACATCGCTATGAGCTCTTGATTACTCTCAGCCATACTCATCCCTTTTGGGGCTTTCTCGCTTTCTCTGAAGGCTCCTCTGCTGATATATATTCTATCACTATCCGATTTGTCTTCCTGTATGGCACGAGGCTGATGCGTTTCGTAAGACGTTGCTTTTAGCTTCTTATCTTTAGTGTTAGAGAGAAGGTATTCGTCTTGGGAAATTACACCGTGTTTATTGGACCAAAAATCCACAAGATAGCAGTAGCGAGCATCATCTAATGATGTCATGGTCGCCAAACCGGCGATGTATCTATTATGAGAAATAAGAATGGGCTTTAATAGTGAAGTCGTCAGATGCCCATATATACAAACACTAATAGTGAGTTTTTTATTATTTGCTAGTTCATTTAAGTTTCGTAGGAAAATACTTACAAAATAATCATCACTTGATGATAGTAGTGAATCTGGAACTACTAATATATATGTGGAGAGTTTCTTTATATTTGTTTGGCGAATGTCTTTCACAAGATTTATAGCGTTCGGCGCTTTATTTGTGAATTTGTTGCTAAGAAAGAAACACTGTTCAATATGGAGTGTGGATAACTCATTGAATTTGCATAAGGCTTCATCATTCAATGCAGACAAAAAAGTTTCCTTGTCTGTAAAGCTTGTAAGTGAAGTGTTGTTATTTTCTGGTAGCGTACTGAACAAATAATCAATGACCATTTGCTTATGTGTAAACAAGTTTACATAAACAGAACTTATCTCTTTTTCAGAAGTAATAGCGGATAACCCGGAGATTGCTGACATCAAAAGGCCTTATATTCAATAGTTTACTGTCATTGTGCGTTGTGGCTTACAATCCGCTGTATGCTAATCGTTACAATGTTAACTTTTCTTGGCGACAAGAAAATGACGCCAAGATATTAAACGAAATTGATCAAAAATTAAAATAGTTATAGCATTGCTTCATATGATGTTTATAAGTTTAAATTCAATAATTTTCAAGCCTATGATTTTGCTGTAAATTATTTATTTCACTTATATGTCGTAAATGGATAATTACAATTCACCTTCATAACCCCTGTTTCTGAAGTCAAACATCATTTAGGGATTTATTAATTATGTGAACTAATAAACAGCCCTGTTCACATTCATTAGCATTCTGTAAATATGAGACGCATAGTTCGATGCGTCAATTTTTTAACAATGGAATTTATACTGCAAAGAGTAATTGGCGGGATTGCCATTACCGCAGTTTAAACCCCGTTATATTGTGAAAAAAATGTTGTGACTGAGTCTGCAAAAGATATTAATTCGATCTACTCTTCTTATAACTTAACTCAACATAAGTATATTGAAACAACAGAAAACGAGTCTTACGTGCAAGCTAAAAATAAGTGGTTGGTCTTTCAAGCCAACGGTGCTCGTAATGCTCTGTTTCAAGTGCGTATTAAGCAGACAGGTTTAGAGACTGAAGCGATATGAAACGCCTTCTTTTTGTTAGTTTAAAAGGTGGTTGTGGCTCAACGACCGTCGCTGCGAACTTGGCACAAGCATTAGTTAAGATAAACAAACAGGTACTGGCCATTGAGGTGGTGTCTAACAGTTTACTGCAAACTCATCTTGGCTTGCCGCAGGAAGAGAAAGATGGCTGGGCGAAACAACTTCTTTCAGATAAACCTTGGACCCAGGCTGGTTATGAAAGCCCACAAGGTGCACTTTTTTTACCGTTTGGCCATCTGAATTCTGAGCAGTTAAAAGCGTTTTTTAACGAGCGTTCTCACTACCTGTCAATGCTAGGTGAAATGACGTTGCAAGTGAGCGAAAACCGTGGTGAGCAGTGGCTGCTTTTTCACGCCGACTTAGCAGAGCTTACTGATCCTGAAGTGCGATCTTTTGTCGACTCAATGGATATGATTGTGGTGGTGGTAACGACAGACGCCCTGAGTTATCTCACTCTTCAATCTTGGCTACAACATGAAGAGCTATCGAGATTGCTTCGCTCTGACAAATTACGTTTTTTGGTGAATAAGTATCAGCCAGAAACCGAAATTGGTCGTGATTTCATGTTGGTGCTGAAAAAGGAACTTAGCGAATCCTTGATTCCTGTTTCGATTCATCGAGATACGGCATTGCTTGAATGTGTGGCAAACCTGACGACCGTTCAACACTATTCGCCATCGAGCCAAGCCGCAAAAGATTTTCAGTCTTTTGCTTTTTGGTGTGTATCAGCGTTATCAAGCGCTCAGGACCAAAGCTAATTTATGCGAAGTCTTAATCTGATTTTCCAACGTTGGGTAGTGGACCAATTCAGACTGCAGAAGAACGCTTACGAGCAAGCCTGGAATTGCAAAACAAACTGGGTTGGTGAGTGTGCTTTGTCTTTTTGGTTTTCATTGAGTTTTGTATTTTTAAAGCCAGTTATTTCGGGTGTTCCCTCATGGAAACTGCCTTTGGTTTACTATCCAAACGTTAATTTTGCTGCGCCAAGATGGTTTGATCCTGTACGTTTTATTATCCAAAGCGTGTGGTTGCTTTGCTTCAAGCAAAACGTAAATACAGCATGGTCCAAAAAAACCAGCAGCTTAGCGATGACTTTAGCCGAGCAAATTCGCAATGCGTTCTACTTGCCATTTGAATTGGTTGCAAAAGGCGTCCGCTGGTTAGAACAGACAGCGAACAACATCAAAGATCCGCAAGTTCGAGAGCGTATTAAAGCAAGTAAGTCAGCGATGGCGTTGAACTACACCTTGCTGTTTTTCGTGGTGTTAATCGCTTTGCTTTGTTTTACGGTGCCATTTGGTTATCAGGCTCAGACTGTCTTTGTGCTGTTACTCTGGGCATTAGCGATGATGGTCCGTCGCATGCCGGGTCGTTTTCCTACCATGCTTTTGATCATCTTGTCGGTTACGGCCTCATGTCGATACTTGTGGTGGCGCTATTCGTCTACCCTGAACTGGGACGATCCTGTTGCTTTGTTTCTAGGGGGCGTTTTACTTCTAGCTGAGACGTATTCTTGGATTGTGCTGATGCTTGGCTATTTCCAAAATATCTGGCCATTGAATCGCAAACCAGTATCGATGCCACCGGACCAGTCAACTTGGCCAACCATTGACTTGATGATCCCTACTTACAACGAAGAGCTCGATGTTGTGAAAGCGACGGTTTATGCCTCGTTAGGTGTCGATTGGCCGAAAGACAAACTTAACATCCACATTCTGGATGACGGCAAGCGTGATAGCTTCCGAGATTTCGCCAAAAGTGTAGGGGTGAACTACATCCGCCGCCCAACGAATGAACATGCGAAAGCCGGTAACATTAACTATGCGTTGAAGCAGACCAGCGGTGAGTTTGTTGCGATTTTTGACTGTGACCATATTCCTACACGAGCATTTTTTCAGCTCACAATGGGGATGTTCCTGAAAGATCCAAAGTTGGCGCTTATTCAGACGCCGCACCATTTTTTCTCACCGGATCCTTTTGAGCGTAACTTATCGAACTTTCGTAACGTGCCAAACGAAGGCAACTTGTTTTACGGCCTGATTCAAGATGGTAACGACTTATGGGATGCGACTTTCTTCTGTGGCTCGTGCGCTATTTTACGTCGAGAGCCTTTAGAGGAAGTCGGTGGTATTGCAGTCGAAACCGTGACGGAAGATGCGCACACGTCTCTGCGCATGCACCGTTTAGGCTATCGTTCTGCATATCTTAAGCAGCCGATTTCTGCTGGTTTGGCGACAGAAACATTGTCTGCACATGTTGGGCAACGCATTCGTTGGGCTCGCGGGATGGCGCAGATATTTAGGGTAGATAATCCATTGACTGGAAAGGGGCTTAAGCTCTCTCAACGGCTTTGTTACGTCAATGCCATGCTGCACTTTCTATCTGGTATCCCGAGGATTGTATTCCTGATCGCACCCTTGGCTTATTTGTTGCTGCATTCCTACGTGATTTATGCACCAGCGCTGGCGATCATTTTGTACGTATTACCCCACATGATTCACGCCAGCATGACCAACTCTCGTATGCAGGGTGACTACCGTTATTCGTTTTGGGGTGAGGTATACGAAACCGTGCTTGCTTGGTATATCGCAAGGCCAACAACGGTGGCTTTGTTTGCGCCCCATAAAGGGACATTCAACGTAACGGCAAAAGGCGGTTTGGTTGAAAAGTCTCACTACGATTGGGTGATCTCTCGACCATATTTGGTTTTGGTTGCACTCAACATTCTGGGCTTTGCTGTAGGGATTTACCGAATGGGGTGGGGGCCTCAAGACGAAATCGGTACGGTTATCGTGAACCTCGTTTGGACGATGTACAACTTGTTGATTTTAGGTGCTGCTGTCGCCGTTGCGGTAGAAGCCAAACAAGTGCGAAAAGATCACCGAGTAGAGGTGGCGATTCCTGTCGCGGTAAGGCTTCACTCAGGACACTTGATTCAAGCGCAGATGAAGGATTTCTCTTTGGGTGGCGTGCGCATTGAAATAGACGGAGTCGATGAACCAACCTGTGCGTACCTACTTGGCCAAACCTTAGAAGTGATCCTCAATCGCGGTGGTCAAGAGTTCGTGTTCCCGATGACGGTTGCCTATGCTCATAAGGGGATATTTGGTTTACAACTCAACGAATTGTCTCATCAACAACAAATCCAATACGTCCAATGTACATTTGCACGTGCAGATACGTGGGCGAAATGGCAACAAGGCTATCAATCAGATAAGCCTCTCTCGAGTATGCAGGCTGTACTGCAAGTCGGCTTTAATGGATACAAACGCTTGTTGCAACATTGCCCTAAATTTGTTCAGGCCAGTGTGGATGCACTTTTATTTTGTATCGAATTTATTTGGTCACTAAGACCTCGTTATGTCCCAATCAGGACCTCAAGTCATGCTAAATAATAAAAAACTAACAGCGTTGACGACGGCTATCACTCTCATGTGTATGTCGGGCAGTCTCGCGGCACAAGAAGTAAGTCAGCAACAACCAACGCCTTTGGCACAGCAAGATGCTGAAAATTCGACCGTATTTAAGCGTGTCATTCCATTTAGTCAATTGGGTTACAGTGGTTCAATTGCTATTCAAGGTAGTGAGGCCAGTGCTTATATTGGTTTCGGTTCGCGACTCGATGAGGTGGTGTCTAAAGCAACGTTGTACTTTGACATCACACCCTCACCAGCGTTGCTCTCTTTGGTTTCTCACGTCAAAGTGTATTTGAACAACGAGCTTATGGGAGTGGCGTCAATCGTCGATGGTCAGCAAGGTAAAAAATTGAGCTTATCGATGCCGCTGGATACTCGTTACTTCAGTAACTACAACCAAATTCGCTTTGAGTTGATTGGGAATACTCAGAAAGACTGTGCTAACCCAAATGACTCGAGCATTTGGGCCGAGATCAGCCAAAGCAGTCGAATTGAAATGTTTGCCCAAAAGACAATGCTGGAAAGTGACTTGAGCTTGTTGCCAGCGCCGTTTTTTGATGTCCGTGATTTTAGCCAGTTAAATCTGCCCGTCGTTATGGGTGGCAAATACGATCTGGATGATGTCAAAGCAGCCGGTGTCTTGAGCTCTTACTTTGGTGCTCTTGCAGGTTGGCGTGGTGCTCAATTCCCTTTTAGTGTCGATACGTTACCTAAGCGCAACGCCATTGTCTTTGTTACCAATGACAACAAACCTGAGTTTCTGAGAGATTTTCCAGACACGGATGGCCCTCGTCTTCAAGTCATCACTCACCCAACTGACCCGTACGTGAAGCTTCTTCTAGTGATAGGCCGTGACAGTAAGGATCTTAACGTTGCAGTGCAAGGTTTGGCGTTGGGAAACCAACTTCTTACTGGGCCAATCGCAAAGATTAATGAAGTCAAACAAATCAAACCACGAGTCCCGTACGATGCGCCAAACTGGGTGAGTACGGCTCGTCCCGTTGCATTATCTGAACTAGTCGAACAAAAAAGCATGTTGCAAGTGGAAGGCCGAACACCTCCTCCAATCAATGTGAGTTTGCGCTTACCACCCGATCTCTTTACTTGGCAGAGCCGTGGTATACCGATGGATCTTAACTATAGGTATTCGCCACCTGCTGCGGATCATTCTGGTTCTCGCCTGACTTTGAGCATCAATGACCAGTTCATTGAGGCGTTTAACTTAACCACAAAAGGCCAAGGTGGTGAGTCTAACCGTGTGCGTGTTCCTCTGTTAGATGACAGTATTCTGAGTGGTGATGCGCTTGTTCGTATTCCGGCCTTTAAAGTTGGCAGTAAAAACCAAATCGAGTTTGAGTTTGGCTTTGCGTCGGTGACTGATGGGCAATGTCAGGTGACGCAACCAAGTAAGCAATACGCGGTCATTGATGGTGACTCTACGGTGGATTTTAGTGGTTTCCCTCACTACATCGAAATGCCAAATATGCGCGCTTTTGCTACTTCTGGCTTCCCTTACACGCGCATGGCCGATTTGTCAGAAACTGCGATTGTTGTTCCAGAGAGAGCACCAAAAGAAGTGTTGCAGACCTTCTTAAACGTCATGGGGTCGTTAGGAAGTGATTCTGGGTACCCAGGTATTCAGGTGCTTTTGACAGATAAATGGAATGCTGAGCAACTAAAAAATAAAGACATCCTGACGATTGGTGTTGTGGATGCACTAGAAGAAGCCGCTAATAACCCTGACCAAGTTAACTTAGTGGTTAAAGAAGGTCAGAGACAAATTCGCCTGCCAAGCAAAAATGAAAAGCAGCTCGGAATGAACTGGATGAGTCCAAGTGATGCTCGTCAAGTGGCCGCGGATTATGTTTCTGTTGAGGCAGAAGGCTCTTTTGCTGCTATTTATGGTGCAGAATCGCCATTTACGAAAAAACGCAGCGTCATTTCTATTATGGCGGCTCACCCGTCAGATTTTGCGTCGGTTGATCGCGCGTTGGCTGACTCCGGTAAAGTGGAGCACATGTTTGGCTCGGTAGTGACTTTGAGAAATAACGAAGTAGCTAGCTACAACGTGGGTTCGCACTACTATGTTGGTAAGCTTCCTGTGTGGCAGCTCGTTTGGTATCACTTCTCTAATCACCCAGTCATCGTTGCGTGCTTTGCCGCCTTGCTAGTGGTGATTGTAACCATTGTGCTTTGGCGCGTATTACGTCAAGTCGCGTCTAGACGTTTAGAAAAAACTGAGGAAGAGGAATAATGAAAAAACTCATCTCATTCCTTATGTTGTTCGTGTCTCCTTACTTGTGGGCTAACACCTGCGAGTGGCCACAATGGGAAACATTTAAGTCTGTATACATGGAGCAAGGCCGAGTCGTTGATGGCAGTGACGAGCGTATGATTACAACCTCGGAAGGCCAATCTTACGCATTGTTTTTTGCCTTGGTTGCCAATGACCCTAAAACCTTCGATCAGGTTTTAAAATGGGCTCAATCACATTTAGCTGGTGGGGACTTGACGGCAAGGCTTCCTGCTTGGTTGTGGGGAAGAAAAGAAAATGGTCAGTTCGGAGTGTTGGATTCTAACCCAGCGTCAGATTCTGATTTGTGGATAGCTTACTCTCTTGTTGAGGCGGGGAGGTTATGGAATAACTACTACTATCAGACCCTTGGACATCTGATCGCGAGTCGTATTTTACGTGAAGAAACCGTCAACATAGCGGGAGTTGGAACGGTATTGTTGCCAGCTCCAACGGGCTTTGATGCCGACGGCCAGTACCGTGTGAATCCGAGTTATGTTCCGTTACAACTGATTGCTCGTATGCAGTCGCTGTACCCGCAATACAACTGGGACTCAATGTATAAGGCAAGTGTTCACATGCTAGAGAAAACGATGCCAGCAGGCTTTAGCCCAGACTGGGCAGTATTGAGAAATGGTCGTTATAGCTCAGATGTGGTTACAGGGCCGATGGGCAGTTACAACGCCATCCGCACTTATCTTTGGGCGGGTATGCTAAATGACCAAGTTTCAGAAAAAGCAGTATTAGTACAAAAAATGCAGCCGTTTGTCGCGGCAACCAAAGCCCTTGGTGCGCCAGCGAGAGAAGTAAATACTGAAACGGGTAAATATACCCAAGCAGGAAGCGCAGGTTTTTCTGCTGCGGCTCTTCCGTTACTCGCGGCTTCTGGTGAATCTACGCTGTTGGAGACGCAGTTTCGTCGTGCTCAAAATGAACTTGTGGTGGACAAAAACGATCATTATTACGACAACGTATTAAGTCTATTTGGACTTGGTTGGCATGAAGAACGTTACCGTTTTGGTGTGCAAGGTGAATTGCTTCCTGTATGGAGCGAGAGATGTCAGTAACAGGACGCGTGTTATGGTGGATTCCACTGGTTGCTTTGGCGGCTGGTGGCGTCGGCACTGTGCATGCAGAAAGCTTTAGCTCAACACCTCTGACAAAGTCGCAGCTCGCACAGGTCTACAAGCCTATCGAGCTGGTTCAATTTTCCACATCATTAGCACGAGTTGACTCGGTTGAGTGGTTGGTTGAGCAGCTAAAACTGGCGGATGCGATTGGCCGAGATGATATTGTCGAGAGTACTCTGGAGAGGCTGTTCGCGATTGAAGAAAGCAATCCAACGGGGCTTTTCTATCAAGCGAATATGTATCTGAAACGTAAGCAGCCAGAATTAGCAAAACTGGTATTTGAGCGCTTAATCAGACAGGCGCCTCATTCGACTCAAGCGAAAAACTTGTCATCGATTATGGCTATTCAGGGAGAGAAAAGAGCGGATTATCAGCGCGCTCAGTTGCTTGCAAAATCTGGTCGTTACGATGAAGCGATTCAAGCTTACAAAGCCCTTTTCCCAAATGGAATGCCATCACCAGCGTTACAACTGGAATTCCTACAGTTGCAAAGTAATTTGCCAGGCAGTTGGATCTCGGTAAAACAGGGACTGGAACGTTTAAATGCAAATTATCCTAGTGTTCCGTCTTTTCAACTCGCGTTAGCCAACCACATTCGCAAAGATAATCCTGCCGATCCATGGATTCTCGATACCTATAAAAAGTTAGCGCTTGCTCCTTCGGTTGGAACAAATGCGGCAACGTCGTGGTTGCGTGCATTGGATCAATTGCCTATTTCAGATCAAGTTGTTCAGCAATATGCCATCTTAGCTAGCTACTACCCGTCTGACATGGAGATACAAAGAGCGAATCAAAGCGCGAAAGATCGCTGGAAAAAGGAAAAGGAACTACGCAAAGACCCCACTTATCTCGCCAAGCTCAAAGGGTTAGCGTTGCTCGAGGAAGATAAAACCGACCAAGCAGAAGCTCAGCTGCGTTATGCGTTGACGACTCGTCCGCAAGATCCTGAATTGCTTGGTGCTATGGGTAAGGTTTATCTACGTAGAGGGCAGCAACAAAAAGCGCTCGGATACTTTAAACAGGCTCAGCACTTAGATCATAATCCTGACTCGGCCTCAAAATGGGCAGCGCTAATCGAGACTTCTCAATATTGGGCGTATCTTGATCAAGGTGATGCCTTGGTCGAAAAAGGCCAGTTTAAGCAAGCAGAAAGCGCTTATCAAAAAGCGATTCAAGTAGATAAATCCCAACCTTATGCTTATTCATCATTAGGCTCTTTGTATCTGGTACAAGAAAATTATGCCGCGGCAGAGAAGGTTTTCAAACAAGCTTTGCAACTGGATAGCAGCAATAGCTCTGCATTGCGTGGTCGCTTAGATGTTCGTATTCAGCAGCAAGATTGGTCTGGCGCGGAAGCACTCGCGCGCAGTTACTCAGCCCCACAGCAGAAAGTGGTCGCTGAAAAAATAGCGAGCATCAAGTCGGAAGTTATTTTGACTCGTCTGCGGATCGCAATCGCTCAAAATGATCAGGCAACGATGAAAGCGTCCGTAGAGGAATTGATTGCGCTACAGCCAACCTCCCCATGGTTAAGGCTTGATATTGCTGACGTGGTTCATTCAATGGGCGACAAAGTACGCGCGGATACGCTGATGTCCGATTGGGCTACATCTAGTAATGACCCTGAAATGAAATTTGCTTACGCGCTTTATCTCGCGCAGGACTTCAAAGTGAATGAGGCCATCGCTGAGCTAGAGAGCATCGCACAACATGACATGACAGACGCAATGCAGCGCAATTTAACTCGCTTGAAGCTTGATGCTCAGTTGAGAGAGATTCGAACGCGTTACTTAGCTTCTCCTGAATCAGTAACGGCGACATTACGTGCGCTAGAGTCGGATTATCAAGGTCAAATTCAACCGCTCGCTCGTCTAGTGAGTGCGTGGTTAGACATTGATGAAGTTAAGGAAGCTGAGAGGATTTTCCAAAGCATTTCGTTTGCAGAAGATTGGTCAACCGATGACAAACTGGCTTACGGCAGCATGATGGTAAGCTTGAATCACTTTGAAGATTTTGATAGTTGGTATGCGAGCTTAGCATTAAATTCCGCAACACAAGATTTAAGTGCTTCGGAAGCATTACAGCTTGATGAACTCAAAACCCGTCGACTGTTGAGTCAAGCGGATCTGATGCTGGTTAATCAACAGCCTAAGCTTGCGTTGGATTTGTATGAACAAGTTTCTTTAAAGCCTGAGCCATTTAAAACTCAAGCAGAAATTGGCATGTTGCAAGCTAGTGCTTTGACTGGATATGAAGCGACGTATCACGACATGCACCTCATTTTGAATAAAAAGCGCGATAGCTTAACTGCGGCACAGTTGATGACAGTGGCCGCGGTGTTTAATCAACAAGGCTATCGAAATGACGCTAATGCGCTAAATCAGTTGTTGGATGCGATGCCTGATGCTGACGCATTAGCATTTCGCAATAGCATGTCTATAGCAATGGAAAATCAACAGTGGGCGTTAGCTGAAACACGCGCCTATCAAGCCTTAAATCGTGACCGAATGGATAAAAATCGTGAAACTGAAGAGGCGAAAAAAGAACCCCTAAGCTTACGCGAGCTATATGATACTGCTGACGACTACTGGTTGACTCGTAACGTCAAATCGGACATCGATAAACTGCATGATCGGAGTGATGGGCATGTCATGATTGGCTGGGATTACAGTGCACGAGATGGCCGTAATACTTCGAATCAAGTGCCCATAGAAGCCCGAATCCCGATAGAGAGCTGGGATGGGCACCTGTTGCTAAAAGCCGATTATGTTTCTATCGATTCAGGTCAGTTGGACTATTATGAAAAAACCACCGATTCTGACAGCACTTCGTTCCAAAATGACGCATCAGGTATGGCATTTGGAGTGGGCTGGCAGGCTGAAGATTGGTTGGTCGATATCGGCACGACACCAATTGGTTTCGACCATACCACATGGGTTGGTGGTGTGCGCATCAATGGGGACCTGGGTGAGTTCGGTTGGACGGCAGAAGCTTCGCGTCGCCCAGAGACCAGTAGCGCGCTTTCTTATGCTGGAATGTCTGTCCCTAGCGGCACGACTGACCCTCAAGGGACTAAATGGGGCGGAGTTGCTCGTACAGGTGTGAAGTTGAGCTCAAGCTGGGACATTGGTGGCCCTTACGGTTTTTGGAGTAGCTTGCAGTATCATGTTTTGACTGGTGAAAAGGTTGAGGACAACACTCGTTTAGGCGTGCTAGGTGGAGCGTACTACAAGTTAATTGCAACGGATGACCAGCGTTTAAGTATAGGTACGAACTTAATGTACCTTGATTACGACAAAAATCTGGGTGAGTACACGCTAGGTCACGGTGGCTACTACAGTCCGCAAAGTTACTTCTCGGTGTCTTTACCTATCAACTTTTATGGCCGATACAACAGTTCTTGGTCATATCAATTGAGTGCATCCGTCTCTAACTCTTGGACTAAGGAAGACGCGCCATACTTATCGACAGTAGCGGAGTCAGACAAAGGTGGTGGTTTTGGTACGTCGTTGCAAGCGGCGGTGGAAAAGCGAGTCAGCAAACGTTGGTATCTTGGTGCGTTAGTCGATGTACAACGTTCTGAGTTTTATACACCAAACCATTTCATGCTTTATGCCAAGTACACCTTTAATGATCGTTGGCAACCAATAGAGTATCCGCCAGTAGCACCAACGTTGTATAGCGACTTCTAACAAAAAACAAAGGCCGGAAATCCCGGCCTTTGTTGTCTTCTTCCTAGAAGAATGCGACGCTTAGTACAAAATTGAGTAAAGCTGGCGACGATATTTGCTTGCTAATGCGTTACCTTGACCTAGCGCACTGAGAATATCCATAAAAGTCTTCTTCACTTCACCGTCTTGGGCGCCCAAGTCTTTTTTAAGAATATTCCACAGCAGTTCCAACGCTTCTTCATCCCGACCAACTTGGTTGTATTGTACCGCCAATTCACAAGCGAGTTCGAAGTTTGCCATGTCTGCTGCGTATGCTTGTTCTAGTCGCTGTAACTCAGGGCTATCTGCAGCCTGCAAATGCAGCTCGAGCTTGGCTATTAGGCTCTTGTAGTAGTTATCTTGATACTCGAGAGGGATAGCGTTCAGTAGTTCTTGGGCAATATCAAATTGTTTGGTTTCTAGCAAACAATCAGCCATCGCGAGTTTCACATCACCACGCTCTTGCAGCTCTGGCGGCAAAGTGTGGATGATACTCAAAGCCTGAGCATGCTCACCTTGCTGAAGAAGTTCACTGACTTGTTTTAATAGTTGTTCATCTGGGCTTGGCAAATGCTTTTGTAGCATGGTAGCAATGGCATCAATTGGCTGGGGGCCTCCCAGACCATCGACGGCTTGACCATTTATAAACAGCGCGATAGTTGGCAATACTTGCACGCCAAATTGAGACGCTAAAGCTGGCTGATCTTCACAATTTAGTAGAGCAAGCGTAAATGCACCGTTGTACTGTTGAGCAAGAGATTGCAACTCAGGGAGTATCTGTGCGCTTTCTGGCTGAGCGTTGGCCCAAAAGTGGATCAAAACGGGCGTGTTCATTGATCCTTCAAGCGTTTCGCGAAAGTTCTGTTCTGTTATCTCAACGATAAATGGGGATTGCATCAGAGTATCCTTGCCTTGTGTCTTGTCGTTGATATTAGATATGGAGTTGATTTAGGTGAAATTCAAGCGACATTCACCATCAATAATGAATCATTCTATTTTGAGAAAACGTGAGGTAATAGAGTGAGGTTATTGCTGCTCAGGTGTTAGATAAAAAGAAAACGCTGCCGAAGCAGCGCAATTCTAATGCTATTCGTTAGTGCGGTATCAAAATAGGATGAACATGGTCAACACTACACCCACACTAAGCCAGTTAAGCTGATTTAATGTCATTGTTGCCTCGCAGTAGTATAAACATTGCTACAAAACGTAATGGGTGGCGATACCAAATCTAAGCAACTCAATCACTTTGGGCGAAAGAATCCCCGCTGAATTGCGTAGAAATTGATTCGTTTAGTTGAGGTTTTTTTAACCTACATGTTCATAATGACATCACATTGTTACGGTGAAATTACATTTCGACAAAACTTTTTTATGCAGCCTGTCGCAAAATTTTATCAAGTACATGGGTTGGTAATAGTCTTTTCAAGACTGCGAATAATTTAGTCGGTGTAGTAATTCGATAACGAATTTTCGGTGAAACGCTAGTTAATGCATGAAGAACTGGTGCGATGCAAGACTCTGCAGGCAAAACAAATCGATTATTAGACTTGTCGTTGTTGAGTCGCTCTCTTTGTCCTTCATAAGCATGACGATGGGGGCTAGATTCAATATCAACCCACTTCTCAAAGGCTCGTAATGCATTGTTTCTAAATTGAGTTTCGATCGGTCCTGGTTCTATCAATGCCACTTTGATATTCGTATCCGCAAGCTCTAGCCTGAGCGTATCTGTCCAGCCTTCTAAGGCAAATTTTGATGCATTATAGGCACCACGGTATTTCATTGCGGCAAAACCAAGAACAGAGCTGTTTTGTATGATGCGTCCTTCGCCTTGCAGGCGCATATGAGGAAGCACTTCTCTGACCAACTGGTGCCAACCAAAAAAGTTGGTCTGAAATTGATCTTGAAGAGCCTCGGTGGGTAAGTCTTCCAGTGCTCCGGGCTGACCATAGGCACCATTATTGAACACTGCGTAAAGCTTACCTTCTGCTAACTCTAGCGCTTGCTTCACGCCCGAAGAAATGCTTTCTGGGCTATTTAGGTCTAGATTGATGCAGGTTAGCCCTTCATTAATTAGGCGCTGGACATCTTGTTCTTTCCTACAAGATGCAATGACATTAAATCCCTTGTTTTGTAGGGCGTGAGCGCACACGTAACCGATGCCGGTTGAACAACCCGTAATAAGAATCGACTTTTTCATAATTTAATTTAAGACTCAGAAACCTTGATTAGAGCCATCATTCATCAGCTCCGGTCATGAAGCAAGTGCTTGAGTGCTGGCTCTATTCTGGAGTAGCTAAATTTAAAGCCCAGTTCGGTGAGTTTTTTGGGTTTGGCTCTCATGCTATCAAACAATAAGCAGGAAGATTCTCCCATTAGGAGTTCCATCGCCCATTTAGGCGTGAACAAGATATGCGGACGTTTTAGCGTTTTAGCTAGTGTGCCGCTGAATATACGATTAGTCACAGGATGGGGGGCGCACATATTGAATGCACCGTGGGCATGTGGTGTTTCAAGCAAGTACATGATGGCGCGGACCATATCTAGGATGTGAATCCAAGGCATGTACTGATTACCGTTCCCAAGTGGGCCGCCTACGCCAAGCTTGTAAGGTAATAGCATTTTTGCCAACGCACCACCATTAAGGCCGAGTACCACGCCAGTTCTCAGTAGACAAACCCGTGTTTGTTCCGACTCTGCGCGCTTGGCTATTTGCTCCCACTTTGCACAAACCTCGTGAGGAAAGTCGTCGCTATTAACATGTAAGCACTCATCAAACGGATGGTCTTGTTGATCACCATAGTAGCCAACTGCCGAGCCACTAATAAAAACAGAGGGAGGTTCGGTACTTGCGTGGATCAGCTCAACAATTTGCTCGGTAATTTTCCAACGACTTTTGCAGATTTTTTCTTTTTGCTCGCTGGTCCACCTTTTATCCGCAATAGGCTCACCTGCAAGATTAATGACGGCATCAACGTGATTGAGATCGGCGAACGACTCGAGCGAGTCAAGGTATTCGATATTACCCAGATCAGCATGCTGTAGGCGTTGTTTTGCTCGCTCTGGAGAGCGTGTAAGTAGCATAACCTGGTGAGTTGATAGCAGCTTGAGCAACTCCGAGCCAATAAACCCAGTGCCACCTGTGAGTAATATCTTCATGTTATCTCTTTGAATGTACACGTATTAGAACATTATAGTCGTTTTGTGCTTAGCTTGATCATCTCAACACCATTATTTCTGGGATAGTGACAAGCTGACAGAGAGGCTATTAACTTCACATATTAGAAAATATGTAACTAAATGTTATAGATGGCGCTAGTGCATTCACGGTAGAAGAGTGAAATCTATGCCAGACTAAAAGTTATCGCTCATTGGAACGAGCGTAATCAGTTTGCATAATCAAGGAGGATAGGCATGGAAGCATTTGTTGCGCTTTTTCGAGCGCTCCTCAATAGTGCTCGTGACTTATTACCCATCATCATTGTTATCACTTTTTTCCAATTAGTCGTTTTGCAAGAGCCGCTGCCCAACCTGGTCTCCATTCTTTTTGGCTTGTTGCTTGTCGTTTTAGGATTAACCTTTTTTATCTTTGGCCTAGAACTTGGTCTTTTTCCTATCGGAGAGAGTATGGCTCAAGCCTTTGCAAAAAAAGGCAGCGTGTTTTGGTTATTAGTCTTTGCGTTTTGTTTGGGGTTTGGCACCACGATAGCTGAACCTGCATTAACCGCGGTAGCGGAAGAAGCCTCAGAAGTTGCGGCTGAGGGCGGAATGATCGCTAACTCAGAGCAGTCCATGCAGGATTACGGAGAAGGACTTCGAGTAACAGTAGCTCTCTCTGTGGGGATAGCCATCGTTATCGGCGTTTTGCGTATCTTAAAAGGGTGGCCGATTCATTACATGATCATTGGTGGCTATGTAGGCGTTGTAATACTGACGTGGTTTGCACCTGAAGCCATTATTGGCGTCGCTTACGATTCCGGAGGTGTAACCACGTCCACCATAACAGTACCTTTGGTCACTGCTCTGGGCGTCGGTTTAGCGTCTTCTATTAAAGGGCGCAACCCTATGGTGGATGGCTTTGGTTTAATTGCTTTTGCCTCGCTGTTACCGATGATGTTTGTGATGGTTTACGGAATGGTCGTAACATGATTTCAATTGATCATTTCCTAGACACTTTATTATCGACCGTTAGAGACGTCGTTCCCATCGCCAGCATTATTTTTGGTTTTCAGTTAGCCGTGTTAAGGCGTCCTGTTAGCAACCTTAAGAAAGTTTTGCTTGGGTTCGTTTATGTGATTTTCGGGTTAGCTCTTTTTTTACTTGGATTAGAAATGGCGTTGTTTCCACTTGGGGAGACGATGGCTGTGCAATTAACGGCGCCGGAGTTTTTACAAGAGTTCAAAGTATCGGTAGGGAAAGCCTTAATGTGGGTCGACTATTATTGGGTTTACACCTTCGCCTTTTTTATAGGCTTTAGTACCACGATTGCAGAGCCTTCTTTAATCGCTGTAGCGATAAAAGCAAACCAAGTCTCTGGAGGCAGTATCAGTATTAACGGCTTGCGCGTAGCCGTTGCGTTTGGGGTGGCAATTGGTATTGCATTAGGGAGTTACCGGATTGTCGTGGGCGATCCCATTCATTATTACATCATCGCGGGTTACATCGTCGTTGTGATTCAAACGTTTTACGCTCCTAAGCTTATTGTTCCACTCGCCTACGATTCTGGAGGCGTAACAACTTCTACCGTCACTGTCCCACTTGTAACTGCATTAGGGTTAGGGCTTGCTTCGACCGTCCCTGGAAGAAACCCAATGATTGATGGCTTTGGCTTGATCGCGTTTGCCAGTCTATTTCCTATGATCTCTGTGATGGGCTATGCGCAAATAACCCAGTGGCTGAATAAAAACGTCTCGGAGGAAGAAGAAAATGCGCTTTAAATTGATACTTGCGTTTGTTGAAGACAGCAAAACAGACAAGGTGTTGGACGCTGCACGCGATGCTGGTGCGACCGGTGCAACAGTGATTAACAATGCTCGCGGGCAAGGTTTAAATCAAAAGCGAACGTTTTTTGGTTTAACGCTAGAAGTGCAAAAAGATGTGCTGCTGTTTGTGGTCGAGGAACATCTCTCTCGACACATATTAGAAACCATTAATGAGGTTGGTGAATTTGACAGAGAGTCGGGACAGGGGATTGCTATTCAGATCGATATTGAAGATGCAGTCGGTGTCGCGCATCAAGTAGAAACGTTGACCAAAGTGGTTGAGGATGAGTTATGAGCAGTCAAACGATAATTAGAGTTCGAGATGTAATGGCGGCTACTTATGTCATGGTTGATGGGCTAATGACAGTTTATGAAGGCATAACGCTAGCGAAAAAATACCAAGTCAAAGCACTGGTGGTGAAAAAGCGAGATGATAATGATGAATATGGCATCGTGTTGATGAATGATATCGCCAAAAAGGTGCTGGCGAATAATCGTTCTCCTCAGCGCACAAATATTTATGAAATCATGACCAAGCCCGCTTTGTGTGTCGAACCAGATATGAACGTAAAATATTGTGCACGTTTGTTTGAGCGATTTGGCATAAGCAGAGCGCCGGTCATTGAAAGTGGCGAGGTCATTGGGATGGTGAGTTATAACAATATTGTCATCAATGGTATGGTGCGAGAAGAAGTGTAATAGGTTGATATAAATGAAAAATCAACGAATTTTTTCTCAAGTCAGCGACTGTTACAAAGAACTAAAATATTTAATATATGTTAGGTTGCATATGTGTTAATTCACCATTATTCTTTGCGCCCTAAGCCTAATGTCGAGGAATCTGTATCATGCCTTTAGTCTCTTGCCCCGTGTGTGAGAAACAAATCTCAAAACGCGCTCATGCATGTCCAGGATGCGGAGAGCCCGATCCGCTGCACCATCTAGCCAAATCAAAATTTATGTCGATGGTGTTTTGGATACTGGTGTTGGTTGGAACAGCGTATGCAGCATGGTTCTATGTTTTGCCTATGGTCATTGAATCATTGCGCTATCAGTAGTATTCAAACCGTCGTAGGTTGAGCTGCTAAAAAAATGCCGTAGAATGACCTCATACTTTTTGAGGAGACGATGTCGTGAAACTATTTTTTGCCTCAGACCTGCATGGCTCTTTGCCAGCAACTAAAGAAACCATTGATCTATTTTTGGCCTCTGGTGCGCACCACCTGATTTTGCTAGGAGATACGCTAAACCATGGGCCGCGAAACCCTATTCCAGAAGGCTACAACCCTCCACAGGTAGCAGACTTATTGAACCAATACAGTGATCAAATTATTTCTGTACGTGGCAACTGTGATAGTGAAGTGGACCAAATGCTATTGAAGTTTCCAATGATGATGGATTACTCATGGGTGCTACTTGAATCTGGCAAGAGAATCTTTTTGACTCATGGTCACTTGTACAACTCTGAAAAACGGCCGCCACTGCGTGAAGGTGATATCATCGCCCACGGTCATACACATGTTCCCGTCGCAGAGATGCAAGACGGAGCCATTATATTCAACCCAGGCTCGATGACATTCCCACGTAATGGCTTACCGAGAAGCTTTGGTACTCTAGAAGACAATAAGCTAACGGTAAAAACGCCAGAAGGCGAAGTATTAGCACAAACCATGATTTAACGGTTTTACTAAGTAAAAAAATAGGGAGCGAATTGCTCCCTATTTTGTGTCTGAATGTCCTAAATCGCGTTCTGGGTCGATAATGTCTCTAACGCGCTGTTTTAGCACCTTGGCTTCAGGAAAGCCGCTGTCTTTTTTCCGTTCCCAAATTTGCTGGCCATTACAGAAAATTTCGAAGCGACCACCTGTGTCCGGGTGTAAGCTGATTGTTTCTATTTCTTCGCTAAAAGTATGCAGTAATTCTTGCGATAGCCAAGTTGAACGCAACATCCAGTTGCACTGGCGGCAGTAATAAATATCAATGATTGCTTTATCCATGAAACTTTCCTTTTAATCTTTTTAAACCAGCAACTTGATGCCCACGGCAAACGTGAGAATTTCGAATGCAACTTTAATCACTCTGTTACTGTATCGAGTCGCGGCCCATGCGCCTAAACTGCCGCCTAGAAAAGAGCTTAACAATAAAACAGGTAACCAAACCCAGTGAATAGGCGCCCCTGCCTGTACGACGGCAATGCCTCCAATGCCATTCCAAAACAGGCCGACACAAATCATGGTGTAAGCAACGGCTTGTTTGTAGTCGTAACCAAACCAGCGCACCAAAAATAGTGTCACGAGCAAACCAGAACCTGCGGTAAGAGATCCGTTGATGATGCCGATAAACAGTAAGCCAATTCCACCAATAACCCAACCGATAGGATGACGGTTACGTATTACTTCAGCTTGGCCTAGCGATGTCTTAAATCGCGAGTAGATACCTAGCGCTAGGATCATCGTACCGAGCATCTTTTCCGCGATACCATCAGGGATCTGTACAATTAAGTTAGCCCCTAAAATCACGCCAATACTACCGGACAATATAAGGTAGAGCGCGATTTTCCATTTAATAGTGCCTGATCTTAAATGCGTGCTTGCTGCGCCTAAGCCTAAAGCGACCGAAGCCACTTTATGTGTGCCTAGCGCAACGGAGAACGGTAAGCCGAGAAAGATGAGTAAAGGGAATTGAAGCAAGCCTGCTCCGCCACCAGAAAGTGAAGCCAGCGTGTTGGCGATTAGTGAACCGAAAAAAAGGGTAAGGGTATCTAGCCAATCCATAAGCAAAACAAAGGGGGCGTCTTGCCCCCTTATCATCCAATCAAAATTAGTTTTTAAACAGTACCGAAGAACCGTGGTTCAAGCTAGTGAGCAATAGTGTTTTTTCGTTCACGACGTCAATACGACGACTTTGCTCCGCATCTAGCTTAAAAATTTGAGTAATCAAACGTAGCTGTGCTTCGGAAAAGTCTTTTGATTGAGAAGATGAAATATCTTTAAACTCCGAAGGCGAGACCAACAAATAGTTGTCACTTACTTCCCAGCGGCCTTTTTCCGAGATATTTATCGTTGATTCTGCGGTTGAACCTTGAGCGAATAGTTTTATATTTGCTACGCGAATATAGTCACCATTAGGGAGATATTTCACGTTTGATTCAACATTAACTCGGCGTAGTGGGCCGACAGTATCGTCAGGCAAGCTGTCTGTAATGACTGTCACCATGGTCGACTGCCATTCGTTTGCTGTGAGGAGCTGCTCCACTTTTAGGTCACTTCCCCAATACAACCAACTACTAAAAAGAACGGATACGGCCAAAACCGCAGATGCTAATTTAATCTTCATATTGGCCTCCTTTATTTGCAGATGTCTGTTGGATCGTTTTGACCTGCGAAAATACGCAGTGTTACGTTCTCGTAAGAGTGGTTACTGTCATGAATGTAGTTCAGAATCAGCTGGTTATTTTGTCCACCAGTGGCAATCACTTCAACTGGCAACGAGTCTTCTGCATGGTGCTTCACGTAGCGCTCAATGCATTGCTCTATTGAAGGCAACCAGTTGTTGATTTGAGGGTGATTTACAGGTGTCATCACTGGTACATTTTGATACTCACCAATCTGACGGAATTGGGATTCCGCAGGGTTCGTGAATAACAATACGCAAACAGGAAGCAGCAGAGACAAAAAGATAATGACACGCGGTAGCCAGTTAATCGTGTTAGATGCTGGCTTCGGCTGAGTTTTAGTCGGCTCTACTTGAGGCTCAAGATCAGCAGTAGTATCAGTCACTACCTCTGTTGGTGGCATATCGCTCGCTTCTAACTCCACTGCTGGCGCTTCTTGTTCAGAAGCGGTTTCTTCAACGTCAGTGTTAGAGTCAGTAGAAAATGGGCTCAAGCGTTCCACTGAACAAATGAGTTGGTAGCCACGTTTAGGTACCGTTTTAACAAACTCTGGAGATTTTGTTGAATCCTTCAACATCTTACGCAGAGTAGAAATCGCTTGAGTCAGGCTTGAGTCATCCACCTCAAAACCTTGCTCACGCCAAACAAACTCGTGAAGCTCGTTACGGGTTAAAACTTCGTTTGGTCTCTCTGCCAACATCAGAAGTATACGGCTTTCGTTGCTTCCTAATCGTACAACGTCGTTGCCGTTTTGTTGGTCAGCGAGCGAATTACTATTTGGATCAAAGGTGAACCTTTGAGCAAGTAGAAATTTGGTGCCAATGTTAGTCATTTAGTTCTTCTTAGATGGATGATGTTGTAATTATGGTGATTTATGTCACAAAATTACCGGGGCGCTTGGAGTGCGCACGACATTTTAGATGCTTTTAGACGGGTAGGATAATTAAAATTTTCTAAAAAAACACCGTTTTTAGCAATATTGACCTTGAATTTACATTTGTCAGCCACATGTTAAATGACATCTCGGTAAGGTGATTTCAAGGGGAAAATCACAAACTTGTCCCTATGAAAAAGCCAATTAGTTTAGATGTTATGGAGCACACATGAGCGAAACCGTATCTCAAAATAAAGAAACTCGTGGTTTTCAATCAGAAGTAAAACAACTACTGCATTTAATGATCCATTCTCTTTATTCAAATAAAGAGATCTTTTTGCGCGAGCTGATCTCTAACGCATCAGATGCATCAGACAAACTGCGCTTTCAGGCGTTATCTAACCCAGATCTATACGAAGGTAATGCAGACCTTTGCGTGAAACTGTCGTTTGATGAAAGCGCAAATACCTTAACCATTTCTGATAACGGTATCGGTATGAGCCGTGATGATGTGATTGAGCACTTAGGAACAATCGCAAAATCTGGAACAGCCGAGTTTTTCTCAAAGCTATCTGAAGAGCAGAGCAAAGACTCTCAGCTTATTGGTCAGTTTGGTGTTGGTTTCTACTCGGCATTTATCGTTGCTGACGCCGTTACCGTGCGCACTCGCGCTGCGGGTCTAGCCGCTGATGAAGCGGTACAATGGCACTCAGCGGGTGAAGGTGAGTACACCATCGAAAACATTACCAAAGAGTCACGTGGTACCGATATCATTCTTCATATGCGTGAAGAGGGTAAAGAGTTTTTGAATGAGTGGCGTCTACGTGACGTTATCAGTAAGTACTCTGATCACATCGGCATTCCTGTTTCAATCCAAACTGTCGTTCGTGATGACGAAGGCAAGGAAACAGATGAGAAGAAGTGGGAGCAAATCAACAAAGCCCAAGCACTGTGGACGCGTAACAAATCTGACATTTCAGAAGAAGAGTATCAAGAGTTCTACAAGCACGTATCACATGACTTTGCCGATCCATTGGTCTGGAGTCATAACCGTGTAGAAGGTAAAAACGATTACACGAGCTTACTATACATCCCATCGAAAGCACCTTGGGATATGATGAACCGCGACCACAAATCAGGCTTGAAACTGTACGTACAGCGCGTATTCATTATGGACGATGCAGAGCAATTTATGCCGTCATACTTACGCTTCGTACGTGGTTTAATAGACTCAAACGATTTACCGCTAAACGTATCGCGTGAGATCTTACAAGACAATAAAGTGACTCAGTCTCTACGTAATGCTTGTACTAAGCGCGTGCTAACGATGCTCGAGCGTATGGCCAAGAATGACGAAGAGAAATACCAATCATTCTGGAAAGAGTTTGGTCTTGTGATGAAAGAGGGCCCTGCGGAGGACTTTGCAAACAAAGAGAAAGTTGCAGGTTTATTGCGCTTTGCTTCAACTGAAGTGGGCTCTTCTGAGCAAACTGTGGGCTTGGCGTCTTACGTTGAGCGCATGAAAGAAGGTCAAGATAAGATCTACTACTTGACGGCAGACAGCTATGCAGCTGCGAAAAACAGCCCTCACTTAGAACAGTTCAAAGCGAAAGGCATTGAAGTTATCTTGATGTACGACCGCATTGATGAGTGGCTGATGAACTACTTAACTGAGTTTGATGGTAAACAGTTCCAGTCAATCACTAAAGCTGGGCTTGATCTAAGTCAGTTTGAAGATGAAGCAGAAAAAGAGAAGCAAAAAGAAACCGAAGAAGAGTTCAAGTCGGTTGTAGAGCGCACGAAGTCTTACCTAGGCGATCGTGTGAAAGAAGTTCGTACGACCTTCAAACTCGCATCTACGCCTGCTGTTGTGGTAACGGACGATTACGAAATGGGCACTCAAATGGCGAAGCTTCTTGCGGCAGCTGGTCAAGCTGTGCCGGAAGTGAAATACATCTTTGAGCTAAACCCTGAGCACGAATTGGTTAAGCGTATGGCTGACGAAGCCGATGAAGAAGCGTTTGGTCGCTGGGTTGAAGTTCTGCTTGGTCAGGCAATGCTAGCGGAGCGAGGCTCTATTGAGGACCCAACAGAGTTCTTAGGAGCCGTTAATCAACTTTTGACTAAGGTGTAATAACCTCTGCAAATCAAAAAGCTCGCATTTCGCGAGCTTTTTGTTTGTTGTCGCAAAATTTTGCATCTCAAGTGCTGAGTTAATAATCAATAGGGCGTGAAAGAGGGTACTGTTAACATTCTTTAGTCTTAATACACTCTTTGCTCAGAGAACCTGTGATAGAATCTGCGACTTGAATGTGAGTAATAAGGCGTGTATTTTTGCTCGCCTATATACGTTATACCGAAACTTATCGTTGCAGGTGCTTCTCAGGTTTGATGTCTAAGAGGTCAGCTATTGTGAGCTTCGGTATAAATCTTAAATATTAAAGAGGATAAATCATGCGCATCATTCTTCTAGGTGCTCCAGGTGCAGGTAAAGGCACACAAGCAAACTTCATCATGGAAAAATACGGTATTCCACAAATCTCTACTGGTGATATGCTTCGTGCTGCTATCAAAGCAGGTACAGAGCTTGGTAAACAAGCCAAAGCTGTTATTGACGCTGGTCAGCTAGTTTCTGATGAAATCATCCTTGGTCTTATCAAAGAGCGCATCGCTCAAGAAGACTGTGCAAACGGTTTCCTACTAGATGGTTTCCCACGTACTATCCCTCAAGCTGACGGCCTAAAAGAAATGGGCGTAGACGTAGACTACGTTATCGAATTTGACGTTGCAGACGATGTAATTGTTGAGCGTATGGCTGGTCGTCGTGCTCACCTTCCTTCTGGTCGCACTTACCACGTGGTTTACAACCCGCCTAAAGTGGAAGGTAAAGATGATGTAACTGGTGAAGATCTTGTTGTTCGTGATGACGACAAAGAAGAAACAGTACGTGCTCGTCTAGGTGTTTACCACGAGCAAACTGCACCGCTAATCAACTACTACGGCAAAGAAGCTGAAGCAGGCAAGACTAAGTACCTTAAGTTTGATGGTACTAAGCAAGTAGCTGAAGTTAGTGCGGATATCGAGAAAGCACTATCTTAATTTGCTGAAGTCAAAAATTTAATATTTTGATATATTGAAAGCGGCCCAAGTGGTCGCTTTTTTTAGTTTACTCGTAAACATATATCTAATTAACTTCAGCTCGGCTATTCGTTACTTCGAGGTTACTTAAATATATGAACCAAGCCGTTTACCATGAATAGGATGTTATGAAAGAGAATAATAAACAGGGTGTACTCCTAGTTAACCTGGGAACTCCTGACGCACCAACCGCTCCTGCCGTAAAGCGCTTTTTAAGTCAGTTTCTTCATGATCACCGAGTGGTAGACATGACTCGATGGCTTTGGTGTCCACTATTGCACGGCGTTATCCTTCCTATCCGAGCTCCTAAAGTTGCCAAACTCTATCAATCAGTATGGATGGAAGAGGGCTCGCCGTTGATGGTGTACTCTAAACGCCAAACTGAAAAGTTAGCACAAAAGCTTGATATACCTGTAGAGCTTGGTATGACGTATGGTAACCCAAGTTTACAATCAGGCTTTGAAGCCCTATTGGCGCAAGGCGTTGATGAAGTCATTGTTTTACCGTTGTATCCGCAATACTCGGGAACAACAACGGCAGCGGTTTCTGACGGAATCACTAAAGCATTTAAAAACCTGCCTGTGATGCCAAGCTTTAGCTTTATTCGTGATTATTACAATCACCCGAAATATATTGAAGCGTTAGCGCATTCAGTTCGTGAACATTGGCAAAAGAATGGTCAGGGAGATTACCTGCTGTGTTCTTATCATGGTATTCCAAAACGCTATGCTGACAATGGTGATGTTTACCCACAGCATTGTGAAGAGACGACTCGCTTGCTTGGGGAAGCGTTAGGTTTAAGCGAACAACAAATTGGCATGACGTATCAGTCCCGATTTGGGAGAGAAGAGTGGCTTCAACCTTATACCGACAAGACCCTAGAGGCACTTCCTGCAAAGGGTGTGAAAAATATTAATGTTGTGACCCCTGCATTTTCGTCAGATTGTTTAGAGACGTTGGAAGAGATCTCGGAAGAGTGTAAAGAGATTTTCCTTGAAGCTGGTGGTGAAAACTTTACCTACATCCCTTGTTTGAACGATAGTGAACTTCATATCGAGATGATGGTTGAGTTAGTTCAATCTAAACTTTAGATACAAAAAAGGGTCGCAATAGCGACCCTTTCTACGTTTAGTTGAGCGATCAAGCAACTTGTACTTGCTGCTCTTCTACTTGCTCTGCCGTGCTGTGCGTATTTTCAGCGCCATGCATCCAGCGAACGAGTGTATTAGAGAATAGGAGCAAAATTACGCCACTTACGGTTGCGCTGACCGCAATACCACTAAAGATAGCCATAGCGCCTAACTCGCCTACGTGAGAGCCCACATAGCCCGCAACATAGTTAGCAATCGCATTACAGCCAAACCATGCACCCATCATAAGTGAAGCTAAGCGAAGCGGTGCTAATTTAGTCACCAATGAAAGACCAATTGGTGATAAACACAGCTCGCCTAATGTGTGGAAGAAGAAAGCGCCGACCAACCATAACATCGATGTTTTTACTGTTGTATCTCCACCTTGTTCTAGCACTGCGCCAACCATACAAAGGAAACCAATCGCCAAGAAAAATAGTGCCATCGCAAATTTCACTGGCGAAGTAGGTTCACGTTTACCCAATTTTACCCAAAGGACAGCCAGAACTGGCGCTAGAGTAATAATGAAAAATGGGTTTAGTGATTGGAACCACGCAGCAGGAACTTCGAAACCACCAATCATGCGATCAGTATATTGTTGAGTGTAGATGTTCATCAGACCACCAGCTTGTTCAAAGCCTGCCCAGAAGACAATAGTGAATAAGCTCATGACCAGAATTACTTTTAGTCGATTCACTTCTTCTTTGTTGAGTGGCTGCTTCGTGGTGGCGTTTTTGTTGTTTAGATCTCGTTTCGCCGCTGGTTCGCGACCAATATCACCAAGCCATGATTGAGCCAGTACCATTTGCATCACTAGGCTAACCAGCATACCCACACCAGCGGCAACAAAGCCTGCTTTCCAACCGTAAGAGGTTGTCACAGAGCCAGAAACGACGCCGGCAAGTAATGCACCTAAGTTGATACCCATATAAAAGATAGTGAATGCGCCGTCACGACGGTTGTCACCTTCTTGATAAAGGTCGCCAACCATGGTTGAGATATTTGGCTTAAAGAGACCGTTACCAGTGATAAGTAGGCCAAGACCTAAATAGAAACTGTGTAGCGAACCAATACCTAAAGCATCAGCAGGAAGTGCAAGAGTAAACTGGCCGATGGCCATTAACGCGCCACCAAGCAAAATTGAGCGACGTTGACCTAAATAGTTATCTGCTAGGTAACCACCGATAAGAGGCGTGATATACACAAGCCCTGTGTATATGCCGTATAGGTCTAATGCGTCTTTGGTTGACCAGCCAAGGCCGCCGTTCATTGTTGTATCGGTGAGGTAAAGCACGAGAATGGCACGCATTGCGTAGTAAGAAAAGCGTTCCCACAGTTCTGTACCGAACAATAAGAACAGGCCACGTGGATGACCAAAATATTGATGTTGGTTTGACATAAGCTCTTCTAATAATAGTTATTACATTTTTTAACGACTTCTACGTATACAATGCAATTCAACGAGTGACAAATAATAAAATTTTGCCATTCGACTATTTTTGTTTGTTAAGTAGCTGTTTTTGATTGGATTTGCAGATTATATGATGGTGTATTGGTGGTGTTACAAACTTAATTTCCATTTTTGCCTATGGACTTCTTTATCGTAAGTTGCTGAAAAAATGTCGTTAATGCGAGCGATGTATAATCATACTTTTATAGATAAACTGAATATCAATGACTCAACTTTGGCTTAATGCTAGGATAAAAACAAAATAGAATTGGCTAGTAAAAAGATGAAACGTTGGTATCTACTTTATTGTAAACGTGGGGAGCAGGTTAGGGCGAAACAACACCTTGAAAACCAAGGTGTGGAGTGCTTTTATCCAACTGTAGAAGTTGAGAAGATTTTGCGCGGTAAAAGACAAAAAGTCGAGGAACCGCTGTTTCCTTGTTACGTATTCGCTTACTTTGATTATGAGCAAGGGCCAAACTTCACCTCAGTCCGCTCTACTCGAGGTGTTGTTGACTTTGTGCGTTTTGGTGCTCAACCGAAAGAAGTTCAAGGTGATTTGGTCTTCGAATTGATGAAGCTAGAAAAGTGTTGTAATGACAATACCGTTTCTGAATGCATGCCAAAACCAGGCGATCAAATTAGAGTTAAAAGCGGTCAATTTGCGGGCATAGATGCCATATTCCAAGAACAAGATGGTGAGAAACGCTCAATTATGCTAGTTCAGATGATCACCAAGCGTGTGCCTGTCAGCATAGACAATAGTGATTTAGATTTAAAATAGCCTAATTCCATCAAACATAAAAAGAGGTGCAAAAGCACCTCTTTTTGATCGTATCTAATTTTTTGTCTGTTTTAAAAGGGTTGGACGAACCGACCCTTATCTTTATCGTAGAGAATTAGTATGAGTCGTTGTGAACGGTCTGTACTGCACGACCTGATGGGTCAACACAGTTTTGGAACGATTCATCCCATTCAATCGCCTTCGCTGAAGAACACGCTACTGAAGGGCCTCCTGGTACACACTCTGCTGCTGATGGAAGTGGGAATAACTCTTCAAAGATTTCACGGTACACGTAGCCTTCTTTTGTCGTTGGCGTGTTGTATGGGAATCGATATTGAGCTGTTTCCATCTGCTGGTCTGTCACTTTCTGTTCTGCTACTTCTTTCAGCGTATCGATCCAGCTGTAGCCAACGCCATCAGAGAACTGCTCTTTTTGACGCCATGCGATCGATTCTGGCAGGTAGTGCTCGAAGCACTCACGAAGGATGTGTTTCTCCATTTTACCGTTGCCACACATCTTGTCTGCTGGGTTCAAGCGCATTGCTACATCAATGAACTCTTTATCTAGGAAAGGTACGCGTCCTTCAACTCCCCATGCTGCCAGCGACTTGTTAGCACGAGCACAGTCGAACATGTTCAGAGCAAGCAGTTTACGCACTGTCTCCTCGTGGAACTCTTTCGCGTTTGGCGCTTTGTGGAAGTAAAGGTAGCCACCAAAGATTTCGTCAGCGCCCTCACCAGACAATACCATCTTGATACCCATCGCTTTGATCTTACGACCCATTAAGAACATAGGTGTTGATGCGCGGATAGTCGTCACGTCATACGTTTCAATGTGGTAAATCACGTCACGAATCGCGTCCAAACCTTCTTGAATCGTGTACGTCATTTCGTGGTGAACGGTACCAATTTGGTCGGCAACTTCGCGAGCTGCTTTCAGGTCAGGCGCGCCTTCTAGGCCAACAGCAAAAGAGTGCAGTTGAGGCCACCAAGCTTCAGACTTTTCATCATCTTCAATACGCATCGCTGCAAAGCGTTTTGCTACCGCAGATGTAATAGAAGAATCTAGACCGCCTGAAAGAAGTACACCGTAAGGCACGTCAGTCATTAGTTGGCGTTTAACAGCCGCTTCTAGCGCTTCAGTCAATTCTTCTTTGCTAGTGCTGTTACCTTGTACTGCTGCGTACTCGTTCCAGTCACGAACATAGTAACGTGTTGGCTCAGTATCTTTAGAGCTGTAGTAGCTACCAGGAGGGAATTCACTTACTGTTTTACATACTGGAACAAGAGCCTTCATCTCTGATGCCACATAGTAGTTACCATGCTCATCGTGACCTTGATAAAGAGGGATAATACCAATATGGTCACGGCCGACTAAATACTCATCTTTTTCTTCGTCGTAGAGCACAAAAGCGAAAATACCGTTTAGTTCTTCAAGGAGATCTGCACCCATATCTTGGTAAAGTGCAAGAATGACTTCACAGTCTGAATCGGTTTGAAATTCGTACTTTCCTTCGTAACGAGCACGAATTTCTTTATGGTTGTAGATTTCACCATTGACGGCAAGGATGAGCTTCTTATCAGGGCTGTATAGCGGCTGTGCACCACTATTTAGACCAACAATCGCCAAGCGCTCGTGCGCTAAAATAGCACGCTCTGAAGAGTAAATCCCAGACCAGTCTGGGCCACGGTGACGAAGTTTTTTCGACATCTCTAATGCGATAGGGCGCAATGCGGCTGCATCGCTTTTAATGTCTAAAATGCCAAATACTGAACACATACTACATCCTTACTAAACTAAACAATTTCTAATCGGTATGGTTTAAATTTGCCATTACTAATAAAAAAAGCAACGTTTTGTGATTAAAAAAATGATAAAAGGCCTTGTTGTATGGAAAACATTTAACTCAACCGTTGTTTTGGTGAATGAGATCAAGGTTTGGTATAAAAACTATACAAAAAAGGCTTTCTATCAATAGAAAGCCTTCCGAAAAATATCAGTGCTGTTGCTTATTTAATTGGTGTGAATTTAGGTTGAAGTTGTTTACAGACGTGTCGAGCAAAACCGCTACCAGCTTCACTATAAATATTGAATGCTGCGTCAACGCCATTTTCAAGTAAGCCTTCCAATTGATCTGGGTATTCGGCGATAGCGGCAATTTGCCCCTTATATTTTCTGCGTTTAAGCTGCTCAAGTGCTGTTTGGTTACCTTGATGATGTGGCATTGCAAGCAGAACCAGTTTTACATGACCTGTATCTAAAATTCGCTCCCAGAAATCCGGGTCGGTGGCATCACCAGAAATAACATTTCTTCCTTCTGAACGATGATGATGTGCAGCGTCTTCACGAATTTCTATACCCAATGAAATTTTGCCATAGCGTGAGCGTAGCTCATCATAAGCGCCCGTCCCAATACGCCCCATACCTAAGATCAATACTTGGGCATGACCTGGGTTGATGAGTTGGTCGCGTTGATTGAGCTTTTCTACCGCTGTCTCTTGCAGCCACTTACCTGAATGTTGATAAATTTTATGGCTAAGGCGGTTAAGTGGCGCGGAAATTACAAAGGATACCGACACCGCAACCGCAATCGCAGCAAGCATATCACTTGGCATCCAGCCCATTTTATAGGCCAACCCTGCAACAATAAGACCAAACTCACTGTAGTTAAATAGTGATAAAGAGGCGAGCAAAGAGGTACGTACTCGAAACTTAAAATGATTAATAGTAACGAAGTACAAGAGTCCTTTGATTGGTAGCAGTAAGATAAATAGCAGGGCGAGAACGACGCCATTCACGCTCAATGAGGCGGATAAACCAATGTTTAAAAAGAAGCAGACTAAAAAGAGCTCCTTCATATTGAATAATGACTTGGATAGTTCTGAGGCTTTTGGGTGACCTGCGAGTAGCATGCCTAAAATTAGCGCGCCCAAGTCTGGTTTCATCCCGACCAACTCGAATAGCCCAGCACCGATAACAAGCGCGAAGAAAATACCGAATAGCACTAGCATTTCGCCGTGGCCAACTTTATCGAGCAGCTTATAGAATAGAGGACGAAGGAAAGGCAGTGCGAACAAACCGATGGCATACCATTCTGGGACTTTTCCGGTTGAAGCAGTCAGGAATACTACGGCAAAAATATCTTGCATAACCAAGATACCGATCGCGAGTGTGCCGTAGGTCGCGTTCATTTCGCCTTTTTCTTGCAATGCTTTTACGGCAAAAACGGTACTAGAGAACGATAGTGCAAAAGCTAAAAGCAGGATTTGGCTGCCGTCCATACTGGCTAGCGAAGTCAAGCCCAGTAGTTTTAAGCCGGATAACGCTAGGGCAAAAAAAGCGGTAGAGAGTATGTTGTGGGCGGTTGCCCCTCCCCATATTTCTTTGGACAGCAGGGTTTTTACATCGAGTTTGAGTCCAATAGTAAACAGAAGAAGAGTAACACCAAGATCTGCGAGAGTGACGATAACGTCATTGCTTTGGTAACCAAATGCATGCAAGCCAAATCCAGCTAGTAGAAAACCAACGAGGGGAGGGAGGCTGCATTTAAGCGCAATAAAACCAGCTAAAAAAGCGGCTGTAATTAGAATAATTTCCATACTGTTAAGCTGTATTCCTGATATACAAAAACGGGCTGTGAAAACACAGCCCGAGATTGTAACTCAATTGGTTGTATAAACTTAGTCTTCCAGTAACTTTTGTAACAAAACTCCGTTCAGCATAGCGCGTTTAATCATCGCAAATGCGCCCATCGTTGGCTGCTTATCAATGTGAGAAGCCACGATAGGGAGGTCGTTATGGAAAGTTTTAAGAGATTGATTCTCTACATTGCGTTGAATTGCAGGGAAAACAATATCTTGTGCTGCAGTAATATCGCCAGCAATTACAATTTTCTGTGGATTAAATAAGTTAACCGTAATCGCAATCGCTTTACCTAGCTGGTTGCCCACTCGCACTAAACTCTGTTTCGCAAGTTCATCACCATTCATTGCGTGCTGACATACCGCTTCAATTGTGATGTTTTCAAGGTCGGTTAAGCTTGATTCGTATCCTTGAGTAATCAGTTGCTTCACTCGTTGAATAATCGCTGGGTTTGCAGCTACGGTTTCTAAACAGCCAAAGTTTCCACATTGGCATTGCTCACCAAGCGGGTCAATTTGGATATGACCAATTTCACCGACGTTGCGGTTAAAACCAAGAAAAACCTGGCCGTTAACGATAATACCTGCGCCAGTACCGCGGTGGACGCTAACCAAAATAGAATCCTGGCAGTCTTGGCTTGCTCCAAAGTAGTGCTCAGCCAACGCCATGCCACGTACGTCGTTGCCAACAAAGCATGCTGTATTAAACTTCTCTCCAACAATTTCACCGAGAGCAAGATTATCGATATCGGTATTAGGCATGTATTCGACCACGCCAGTTGTTGGGTTAACAAGGCCCGGTAAAGTGATGCCGATAGCGATGAGTTGATCAATTTTGTCTTCGCAACGGCTTACGAAATCTTTTAATAAATCGATAAGCCCTGCGATTAAGTCTGCTTGGTTAGTGTAGTGCAATTCATGCTGATCTTCTGCCAGCGCGGTGCCACCTAAATCGTATAAACTGAACTGTACGTAATCTCGACCTAAGCGAACGGCAATCGAATGAAAAGGTTTGACTTCAGTAGTCAAAGAGATCGCACGACGACCACCAGTTGAAGCTTGTTGGGCGACCTCCTTAATAAGGCCGCGCTCTAAAAGTTGGCGGGTTATTTTGGTAACACTAGCAGGCGCGAGCTGACTCACGTCCGCGACTTGAATACGGGAGATAGGACCTTGCTGATCAATCAGCCTATATACCGCAGCGCTGTTAAGCTGTTTTACTAAATCTACATTACCAATCTGTCCGCCATTCATGCTTAATTTTGCTCGTATTGTCCGTTAACAACCGTCGCTTTTACTTTAAAGTCACGATCGAAAATAGTCAGGTTTGCAACCATCCCTTTTCGAACTCGGCCAAGGCGATCCTCAACACCAATTGCTGTTGCTGGGTATAACGTGGCCATTCGTAGAGCTTCGTCTAAAGCGATCCCCGCGTGCTCAACTGAATTCTGAACTGCTTCAATCATTGTCAAAGCTGAGCCGCCTAGCGTGCCATTTTCATCAACACACTTACCATCTCGGTAATATACTTTCTTACCGACAAAAATAAAGTGATCAATGTTAGCACCTGCTGGAGCTGTGGCATCCGTCACCAAAACAAGCTTGTCACCTTTGATTTTATGAGCAATTCGGATGTTTGCGTAGTCGACGTGAAAACCATCAGCAATAATGCCAGCGTATACGTCAGGAGTATCGTAAATTGCACCAACAACTCCTGGTTCACGACCAACCATTGGTGTCATTGCATTAAAGAGGTGTGTAGCAAAAGTAATGCCTGCTTCAAAGCTTTTACGTGCTTCGGCGTAGGTTGCATTTGTATGGCCAATTGAAACCACGATGCCAGCAGCCTTTAATCGCGCAATATGCTCTGGGTCGTTATGCTCAGGTGCTAGTGTTACTTTCGCTACGATATCGGCGTTTGCGCAGATAAGGTCGATCATGCTTTCGTCTGATGGGCGAATAAAATCGACGTTATGGATGCCTTTTTTCGCGACGTTAAGGTAAGGACCTTCGAGGTGTAAACCAAGCGATTGATTTTGATACTTGTTGTGGTACTCACGAGCTGCGGCAATTGCAGTTCGCATATCTTCATCAGATGACGTAATGAGTGTTGGCAGGAAGCTAGTACAGCCAGATTTGAGGTTTGCCTGGTGCATGATTTGCATGGTTTTAGGGGTAATTGCATCGTTTAGCATTACACCGCCACAACCGTTCAACTGCAGATCGATAAAGCCTGGACTTAGATTAGCGCCTGCAAGGTCTTTTACTTCGATGCTTTGAGGTAGCTCAGAAACCGGCACAATAGATTGAATAAGATCGTTTTCGATGATGACCGCATGATCGGTAAGAACATCACTACCGGTATAAATTTTACAGTTACTTAGCGCGTACATAGTCAGCTAGTCCTTATAGATGAGAATTCAATTTCTATATCGTTATCTAAGTAGAGACTGCTTCAGTCATATGGGTACTTAGTTTGTATCACTGAATTAGATAACGAGTCACATACAGCAAGTCGCGTTTTATCGATGTTATTGTCATAGTAACTAACTGAAAAGTAATAATTGTATGGTTTTTTATGATTCTTTTTCAGAGCAAAGTTACAGTGATTTACCCGCCTAGATACCAAAATAACACTGATTCTGCCTTGCATAAAGTGCGAGAATATTATCTTTAAAACGCCATTTTTTCGTATAATAAAATAAGTTTTATGATCTCGCTAGCAAAAACCTTCCGAAAGGGCAAATTGTGGTGATTATGATCACAAACGGTGAGCTTTTAATTTGCGGAGCAAAATTAATATCATAAACTTAGGATGACTAAATTGGACGGCTGAAATAAGTCATTCAACATAACATCTAATCCTATAGGGGGAACTTAAGGTGAACATTCTCGGATACTTCCAGAAGGTGGGTAAGGCGCTTATGGTGCCGGTTGCCACACTTCCTGCAGCAGCAATACTCATGGGTATTGGCTACTGGATCGACCCAAATGGCTGGGGCGCAAACAGTGCACTTGCTGCATTTCTTATTAAAGCTGGTGCAGCGATCATTGACAACATGTCAGTATTGTTCGCTGTTGGTGTTGCTTACGGAATGTCTAAAGACAAAGATGGCGCCGCTGCACTTTCAGGCTTCGTGGGCTTCTTAGTTGTCACAACGCTTTTGGCCCCTGGTGCAGTATCACAAATTCAAGGCATTGACCCAAGTGAAGTACCTGCTGCATTTGGTAAAATCAATAACCAGTTCGTCGGTATCTTGGTTGGTATTGTTTCTGCTGAGTTGTACAACCGTTTTTCTCACGTAGAGCTGCACAAAGCACTGGCGTTTTTCTCTGGCAAGCGTCTTGTACCGATCCTAACGTCTTTTGCTGGTATCGTTATTGCGTTCATCCTGATGTACGTTTGGCCATCAGTTTACGGCGGTCTGGTCAGTTTTGGTGAAAGCATTCAAGGTATGGGTGAAGCAGGTGCAGGTGTTTACGCATTCTTCAACCGTCTTCTAATTCCTGTTGGTCTGCACCATGCACTAAACTCAGTGTTCTGGTTTGATGTTGCTGGTATTAATGACATTCCAAACTTCCTTGGCGGTGCGAAATCATTAGCTGAAGGCACGGCAACGGTAGGTGTTACGGGGATGTACCAAGCGGGCTTCTTCCCAATCATGATGTTTGGTTTACCAGGCGCTGCTCTAGCGATGTACCATACTGCGAAATCAAAGAATAAAGAGAAAGTGGCATCTATCATGATTGCAGCTGCGTTTGCTTCATTCTTTACAGGTGTAACAGAACCACTTGAATTTGCATTCATGTTCCTTGCTCCAGGACTGTACGTTCTTCACGCAGCGCTGACTGGTCTATCAGTTTATATCGCGGCATCAATGCAGTGGATTGCAGGTTTCGGTTTCTCTGCTGGTTTAGTCGACTTAGTATTGTCGACTCGTAACCCGCTAGCGGTAAACTGGTACATGCTCATTGTACAAGGTCTTGGTTTCTTTGCGGTTTACTACTTCGTGTTCCGTACCGTGATTGTTAAGTTTGGCCTTAAAACACCGGGACGTGAAGATGATGAAGAAGCTTCATCTAACGTGGCTGGATCAAGCAATTCTTCAGAGCTTGCTCGTCAGTACTTGAAAGCACTTGGCGGTCATGACAACCTAAGTTCTATCGATGCCTGTATTACTCGTTTGCGCCTTTCTGTGAAAGATATGAGCGTTATCAATGAGAAAACTCTGAAAGATCTTGGAGCTATGGGAGTTGTGAAGCTAGGTACAAACAACCTACAAGTTATCCTTGGTCCACTAGCAGAGATTGTTGCTGGTGAGATGAAGAATGTATCTAAAGATGAAGACTTAAGTGGTGTTCAGTTACCAGCTTAACTGTTTAATAGTGGTGCGATTGTTTGTTATTGGTATTGCAAACAATTGATACTACAACATCGCAAAAGGCCTCCGCAGGAGGCCTTTTTTCGTTTAGGCCCTTTGAATCTGCTTTGCTTTCACGCCAACTCGATAAATATTGTCGTTTTAGAGCGAGTTCTTGTTGTCTAATTGCTTAGAATTGTGGATCATTAGGAACAATGTACTCTGTGAAACCATACTTGGATACAGGGTTCCGTTTTCTCTGACAATACTAATATTTTTGAGGTGCTATAGATGAGTGAAGCTGATGCTCGTCCATCAAACTTTATTCGCCAGATCATTGATAAAGATCTAGCGGATGGTAAACACACTAGCGTGCATACTCGATTCCCGCCGGAGCCAAATGGCTACCTGCATATCGGTCATGCTAAGTCTATCTGTTTGAACTTCGGTATTGCTCAGGACTACCAGGGTCAATGTAATCTGCGTTTCGACGATACAAACCCTGAAAAAGAAGACATCGAATACGTTGAGTCTATCAAGAAAGATGTAAACTGGTTGGGCTTTGAGTGGAGTGGTGAAGTATGTTACTCATCAAACTACTTCGATAAGCTTTACGAATATGCAATTGAATTGATTAACAAAGGCTTAGCGTATGTAGATGAGCTAAGTCCAGAGCAAATTCGTGAATACCGCGGCACACTAAAGGCGCCAGGTAAACCAAGTCCATACCGTGACCGTTCTGTTGAAGAGAACTTGGCGTTGTTTGAAAAAATGCGCGCTGGTGAATTTGAAGAAGGTAAAGCGTGTCTTCGTGCTAAAATCGACATGGGTTCTTCATTCATGGTCATGCGCGATCCAGTTTTATACCGTGTGCGTTTTGCTACGCACCACCAAACTGGTGATAAGTGGTGCATTTACCCAATGTACGACTTTACGCACTGTATTTCTGATGCATTAGAAGGCATTACGCACTCTATTTGTACGCTTGAATTCATGGATAACCGTCGTCTGTACGATTGGGTTCTAGACAACATCACGATCGAAAGCCGTCCACATCAATACGAGTTCAGTCGTTTAAACCTTGAATACACAGTGATGTCTAAGCGTAAGCTTAACCAGCTAGTTACTGAAAAACTGGTTAATGGTTGGGATGATCCACGTATGCCGACTGTCTCAGGTCTGCGTCGTCGTGGCTTCACACCTGCATCTATTCGTGAGTTTTGTAAGCGTATTGGTGTAACGAAGCAAGAAAATATGATCGAGTTTAGTTCATTAGAATCTTGTATTCGTGATGACCTAAACGAGAACGCTCCGCGTGCAATGGCTGTACTGGATCCTGTTAAAGTTGTTATCGAAAACTTTGAAGCAGGCGCAGTAGAAAACTTGACAGTTGCCAACCACCCAAATAAACCTGAAATGGGCGTGCGTGAAGTGCCATTCACGCGTGAATTGTGGATTGAGCGTGAAGACTTCCGTGAAGAAGCGAACAAAAAGTACAAGCGTTTAGTGCTAGGTAAAGAAGTTCGTTTACGTGGTGCTTACGTGATCAAAGCTGAGCGCGTTGAAAAAGATGCCGAAGGCAACATCACAACGATCTTCTGTTCTTACGATGCAGATACGCTAGGTAAAAACCCAGCAGATGGTCGTAAAGTGAAAGGCGTTATTCATTGGGTGTCAGCTGATAAAGCTCTTCCAGCGGAAATTCGTCTGTACGATCGTTTATTTACGGTGCCAAACCCAGGCGCAGCGGAAGATTTTGCTTCTACTATCAACCCTGAATCATTAGTTGTGATCAATGGCTTTGTCGAGCCTAGCCTAGCTTCTGCAGAAGCAGAAAAAGGTTACCAGTTTGAACGTATGGGTTACTTCTGTGCAGACTCGAAAGACTCTTCAGCAGATAATCTAGTATTCAACCGCACGGTCGGTCTACGTGATACCTGGGCAAAAATTGAGAATCAATAATCTCGATTAATGCTGAGAATGATGAAAAAATGCCAGCAAACGCTGGCATTTTTTATACCTACTCCCACAGAGCGCTATATAGATGTGCAAGACTGTGGAGAAAAAGATGGGCGTTTAGTAGCTTTTGTTCTGTAACCAAAGTGCTGACGTCTAAGGTACTTACTTCTAGAAACAAAAAACGCCAGCATGTGCTGGCGTTTACTTTTTAAATTAACAAACCCTTATTTTTTCGGTTTGTGTGCATCTGGATTGTCTTTACAACCACCATCGCTACACTTGCCGTACAAGTATAAGCTGTGGTTTGTTAGTGTGACATTGTACTTAGCTGCAATCTCTTTTTGACGTTCTTCAATAAGATCGTCAGAAAATTCAATTACCTCACCACAGTCTAGGCACACTAGGTGGTCGTGGTGATGTTGAGTCGATAATTCGAAGACTGACTTTCCACCTTCAAAGTGGTGACGAGTTACAATACCAGCATCGTCGAACTGGTTTAGAACTCGGTAAACAGTTGCTAGGCCAATTTCTTCACCTAGATCAATCAACTTTTTGTACAAATCTTCAGCACTGATGTGCTGGCAGTCTGGCTGCTGAAGTACTTCTAGAATTTTTAGCCTCGGAAGGGTTACTTTTAAACCCGCATCCTTCAGCGCCTGATTATTATCTGACATATACTTTCCCGTTGGATCATCTGCAGCGATTTAACAGAATTCAATCTTCCTACCATTATAGGATAAGCGTTCGGAACATTAAACCACGAACTTCAAAGGGTTAATAGAATCTTTTTGTAAATTAGAAACAGGTCCATTATATTACAGCTCTGACCAGTTACAATTGTGTAACATTAAGCTTGGAGAGGGCAGGGATAGCGATGAATAGGCGACTAGCGAAGATATACAAACCAGGAATTGTAAAGTTCGCACTCAATATTTGGCCTCCTTTTTGGGGGGCGGGTATTAAAATCTTACATATTTCTCAAGACTTCCGTACTGTAAAGGTACGTTTAAAGCTTCGCTGGTGGAATAAAAATGCCAATCGCACCCAATATGGCGGCAGTATTTTCTCTTTAACTGATCCTATTTACTCGTTGATGCTGATGGGGATTCTACGAGAGGAATATTATGTGTGGGATAAAGAGGCAAGCATTAACTTTATTAAGCCGGGGCAAAGTGATTTGTTTGCAGAATTTGAGGTCACTGAAGGGATGCTGGAAAACATTTATCAAATGACACGGAATGGAGAAAAGTGTTTTCCTGAGTTTATTACTCATGTAAAAGATAAACAGGGGAATGTGGTTTCAGAGGTTCAACGCAAGCTTTATGTAAGAAAGAAACCTCAGTATCGCGAAGAGGAAGTACTTACCGATGCTGTGTGACAATACATACAAAAAGACCTCCAAGTGGAGGTCTTTGCATCATTCAATTTGATTAGCCTTCTAGCTCAGCTAAACACATCTCTTCATAGATCTGTTTAACCCAGCTTTCAACACGCTCGTCAGTCAATTCTGGTTGGCGGTCTTCATCAATACATAGACCTACGAATTGGCTTTCGTCACCTTCAACAAGTGCTTTAGACGCTTCAAATTCGTAGCCTTCTGTCGAGGTATGGCCAAGAATTGTGCCGCCTTTAGATTCAACGATATCACGGACTGTGCCCATCGCGTCACAGAAGTATTCTGCGTAGTCTTCTTGGTCGCCACAGCCAAAGATAGCCACTAGCTTAGTAGAGAAGTCGATTTGCTCAAGCTCAGGGAAGAAGTCATCCCAATCACATTGTGCTTCGCCGTAGTACCAAGTTGGGATACCTAGAAGAAGAAGATCGAAGTTATCAATGTCTTCTTTGCTGCTTTTCGCGATGTCTTGAACGTGAACTAGATGTTTACCTAGTTGCTTTTGAATCATCTTTGCAACGGCTTCAGTATTACCTGTGTCGCTACCGAAGAAGATACCTACACTTGCCATAGAGTCTATACCTTTACATTGTTTGTTATTGGCGATGCTACTAAGGGTTTAACCTAACCCTGAGCCTTCCCAAGTTAGCTGAATTACACCTTTTGCAATAAAGCCAGCACAGCCTAGGAAAAGGACTAACCACACAATACGACGACCAAAAACAGGTACATTGCCTTGCTTTAGCACATCTTTTATCGCCATCCCGATGAAAAAAAAGATAGCAGCAAAAAGAAGATCGAGTCCAATAGACTCGAGCATATCCATATAGTCGTAAAGCATTTTAGCCCTTCATGCCGAAAAATCTTGGGCGCACTATACCACTGTTAAACGGTAAAGTTAATGCACTACAAGAAGGGTTATTTCAATAATCTAGTGTTGCTTTTCGAATTTGTTAACTCGAAATGTATTTTCGAATGACTCTCATTACTTCTGTCGGTTTCTCGGCGTGTAACCAGTGACCAGTGCCAGCGATAATGTGTGCTTTAGCATGGTTAAATTGTCGCTTCACTGCTGGCTGATGTTCTGGCATTAAGTAGTCAGAGTCGCCGCCTTTGATAAATAAAGTTGGGATATCTGTTGGTGTGATTTCTTGCCAGCCAATAATTTGGTCATAATTCTCAAAAAGGCTCGGTACGTTAAACCGCCAATCCATCTTATCGCCATTTTTGTACAGTGATTTAGAGAGAAATTGTCTTACACCATCGAGTTCAATATGTTGAGCTAGGATATCCATGGCTTGCTGTCGATTTGCTGGTTTTTCATTAATAACAGCATGTAAGCCGTTAAAAACATTATCGTGACGGTTCGTAGTGTAGGCAACAGGCGCCATGTCGAGAACGACTAACTGCTTGACTACATTTGGAGCAATGTCCACAAGAGCCATCGCGACTTTTCCGCCCATGGAGTGACCAATAACAATAGATGGTTCAACGTTTAAGTGCTGAAGGAGCTGAGCCACATCTTTTGCCATATCGGTATAGTTATGGACTTCGGAGTGGAAAGAGAGGCCGTGATTTCTCAGATCAATACTGATCACCGTGTGATCTTTAATAAGATCGCGGGCGAGTAGACCCAGATTACTTAAACTACCAAACAATCCGTGAATCAAAACAACTGTTTGGCCTTGGCCTTCCTGCTTATAGTTGAGTAATGCTGACATTTTATCTTATTCGTGATGGGTTTAACGTGGAGTATCCGCGTGGATCTCGTTATAATCCCCCAGAGTTTAAACATTGAGAATGTGAAAAGCGAATGAAAACAATTGAGGTTGATGAGGATCTATACCGTTATATAGCTAGTCAAACTAAGCATATCGGTGAAAGCGCCTCGGATATTTTGCGACGCCTTTTAAACCTTGATGGTCAGTTGCAGGAAGCTAAAGCCGCGCCTGTAGTAGAGAAGCCACAAGGGATTGTAGTAAGTAAAGATGCGGGTAAAACGGAATCTGTTGATGTAGTGAAAGAAATGCGTTCGCTGCTTATTTCTGATGAGTTTGCCAGTCTAAAAAAAGCGATTGATCGCTTTATGTTAGTATTATCGACCTTACATAAATTGAATCCAGAAGGTTTCGCCCAGGCTACGAATGTAAAAGGACGCAAACGCGTGTACTTTGCAGATAATGAAGAAACCTTGCTAGCAAACGGTAATACGACCAAGCCAAAAGCCATTCCTGGTACACCGTTTTGGGTTATCACGAATAACAATACAAGTCGTAAAAGACAGATGGTTGAACAAGTGATGGCACACATGGGGTTCCAACCTGACTTAATAGAAAAAGTAACAGGTTCAATCTAAGAAACCTGATAGAAGCCTCATAATGCGTCGCAGTGAGCGGATATTATGAGGCTTTTTTAATTTTATTTGTATTTAAAGAAAGGATGTCAAACATGGCTATGCACCCTCGTGCTGGGCAAAAAGCGCAGCAGGAAGATCTTCACAATATCCCAGCACTCGTTGCTAACTACTTCTTACTTCAACCAGACGCGGCAAACGCAGAACACAAAGTTCAATTTGGTACTTCTGGCCACCGCGGTACTGCAGACAAGCACACTTTTAACGAAAACCACATTTTAGCGATCGCTCAAGCGGTAGCAGAAGTTCGTGCTGAGCAAGGCACAATTGGCCCGTTGTTTGTGGGTAAAGACACGCATGCGCTATCTGAGCCTGCTTTCTCAAGTGTGATTGAAGTACTGATTGCAAATGGTGTGAGAGTGATTGTCCAACAAGACAACGGTTACACGCCAACACCGGGTATTTCACACGCGATTCTGACTTACAACATCAAACACGATGAAAAAGCAGACGGTATCGTTATTACCCCATCACATAACCCACCACAAGACGGCGGTATCAAATACAATCCGACACATGGTGGTCCTGCAGAAGCAGAGTTGACTCAAGCTATCGAAGATCGTGCGAACGAACTGATTGCTGAAGGTTTACAAGGTGTGAAACGCCTACCACTAGCAGAAGCAAAAGCATCGGATCTGTTTGTAGAGATGGACTTGGTGAAGCCATACATTGATGACCTGGTGAACGTTATCGATATGGAAGCAATCCAAAAAGCGAACCTGAAGATTGGTGTAGATCCATTGGGTGGCAGCGGTATCGATTACTGGCGTCAAATTGGTCAGGCATACAACCTAGACCTAACGCTAGTAAGTGAATCGATCGATCCTTCTTTCCAATTCATGTCGCTAGATAAAGACGGCGTTGTGCGTATGGACTGTTCTTCTCCTTACGCAATGGCGGGTCTATTGGCACTGAAAGACGAATACGATTTAGCATTTGGTAACGATCCTGACTACGACCGTCACGGTATCGTTACGCCAAAAGGTTTGATGAACCCGAACCACTTCTTAGCCGTTTGTATTGACTACTTGTACCGTCATCGTGACGAGTGGGGTAAAGATGTCGCTGTTGGTAAAACACTAGTTTCAAGTGCGCTGATTGACCGTGTTGTTGCGGATCTAGGTCGTGAGCTATGTGAAGTGCCTGTTGGTTTCAAATGGTTTGTAGACGGTCTGTACACTGGTAAGTTTGGTTTCGGCGGCGAAGAAAGTGCTGGTGCGTCTTTCCTTCGTAAAGATGGCAAGCCTTGGTCAACAGACAAAGATGGCATCTTGCTATGCCTTCTAGCAGCAGAGATCACTGCGGTAACGGGTAAGAACCCACAAGATTACTATGAAGAGCTAGCGGCGAAGCACGGTGAGTCGAAGTACAACCGTATTCAAGCTGTAGCAAATGGCCCACAAAAAGACGTATTGAAGAAGTTGTCACCAGAAATGGTTGCGGCTGAAACTCTAGCAGGTGATGAGATCACTGCTCGTCTAACGCATGCACCAGGCAATGGTGCTGCGATTGGTGGCCTTAAAGTAACGACAGCTAACGGTTGGTTCGCTGCTCGTCCATCAGGTACAGAAGATATCTACAAGATTTACTGTGAAAGCTTCAAAGGTGAAGAACATCTGAAACAAATCGAAGCTGAAGCACAAGAAATAGTTAATCAAGTATTTGCAGCCGCTGGTTTGTAAAACATCCAATGGTCAATGTATCTAGCAAAGGGTTGATGTGAAAACATCAACCCTTTCATGTTTAAGTGCCCCGAACCGCTTTATCTCCGGGCCATGAATCTGGTACCACAAACCAGAATTGACCGTCTTCCGTTTGTGCGTGTATGAATCGATCTAAAGGCTTTTCAATAGGTTGAGAGAAATCGTCTGTACCGATCGCCCAGCATGGTTTATGTAAATGATAAAGGGGTTTACCAATTAAATCCCATTGACTTTGATAGCACCAGTAACCACTAATCTGACTTGGATTTAATTCATAACCCAAGCACTCCTTAGGAGTTGGCTCTGGAGTAAACGGATTAATATAGAGTCGTCCTTGCATCATTAGGCGCTCTTCTGGAGAGTCGTTTAAAGGAATTATTTTTTGAAATTCCGGGCGATCGCTCATTTTCAGCTGATGCGTGAGCATTCTATGCAATTTTGCATGTAACTGGTCGTGAGCATTCGGGCCATACCAAATGCCGTTGTAAAGAAGATAAAACTTAATCGCCACTTCCCAATGTTCTATCTGATTTGATTCTGTATTCCTCAACACCAAATCGACAGCACCAATGGTCTTACCTTCCGCGTCGTTTAACTGAATTTCTTCGGCAATAATCTGATATCGTTCTGAATTAGAAAGAGCCGCAGTGCATAGGTGCTGATATAAAAAACCCAGTCTCGGATTACCATTGTATTGTTCTGAGCTATTCAAAGGTTTGACCGAGACATCTTCTAAGGTTGCAAACGGAGGGGTTAACTTGAAAAGCGGAGGTGAAGTGGCGATCCATTGGTAAAAGCGTTGTAGTTGGTTCATCCGTATCCCTAAATTTATGGTGAGGCGACAAGCTTTGTTATTGTAACTAAATTTGCTTTTGAGGGTAGGGTGGCTAGCATCGATATTAGGGTTCGAGATACACTGTAAAGACCTAAATGATATCAAGGTGCCAGATGTCAAAAACGTTGTTGTATCAACTAGGTTGCACTCTTTCGTCTGATTCCATCGAGAGGTTATTTAGGTTTACATGCGCTAGAAATTGGAAGTAATAATGAATAACTTAAAGCTAGAACAGATTCTTAATGACAAACTGTCACCGCAGTTAATTAAAGATTACGCACCAAATGGGTTACAGGTAGAAGGGAAATCGGCGGTAAAGCGTGTTATCACTGGCGTAACCGCCTCTCAAGCCTTAATCGATAAAGCGATTGAGCTTAATGCAGACGCATTGCTTGTTCATCATGGCTATTTTTGGAAAGGTGAGCCTGAGCCAATTCGTGGCATGAAAGGTAAACGAATTCGTAGTCTGATCAAAAACGATATCAACTTATATGGTTATCACCTTCCTCTAGATATTCATCCAGAGCTAGGCAACAACGCTGAATTAGCTCGCTTACTTGAAATCGAAGTAGAAGGGGGGCTTGAAGGGCACCCTCAGTCAGTTGCTATGTTTGGGCGCTTGAAAAAGCCGATGTCTGGTGTTGAATTTGCGAGTAAGATCAACCAAGTTCTTGATAGAGAGCCTCTGCATATCGCTCCAGAGAATACCGATAAGATGATTGAGACAGTCGGCTGGTGCACTGGTGGAGGGCAGGATTTCATTGAACTTGCTGTACAGCACGGGCTGGATGCATTTATCTCTGGAGAAATTTCAGAGCGCACCACTTATACCGCTCGTGAAATGGACATTCATTACTATGCTGCAGGTCATCATGCTACTGAGCGTTATGGTGTTCAGGCTTTAGGCAAATGGCTAGCGGATGAATATGGCCTACATGTGGAGTTTATCGATATTGATAATCCGGTTTAGCGTTCTCCATTAATAACGTTAAACGCAAAAAAGAAAAAAGGGTTGAGACGAAAATCTCAACCCTTTTGTTTTTCTATCTTCGTACTAAAAGATCATTCACGTTCGTGAAGTGGAGAAAACTCACGTTGTGTTTCGCCAGTGTATAGCTGACGAGGACGACCGATGCGGTTCAGTGGATCGCTGTGCATTTCGTTCCAGTGAGCAATCCAGCCGATGGTACGAGAAATCGCGAAGATAACCGTAAACATAGAAACTGGAATACCAATCGCTTTAAGAATGATACCTGAGTAGAAGTCTACGTTCGGGTACAGCTTCTTAGACACGAAGTACTCATCAGAAAGCGCAATGCGCTCAAGTTCCATTGCAACGTCTAGCAGAGGGTCTTGAATGTTTAGCTCTTTGAGAACTTCATGACACGTTTCGCGCATTACTGTCGCACGTGGGTCGTAGTTCTTGTAAACGCGGTGACCAAAGCCCATTAAGCGGAATGGGTCATCTTTGTCTTTCGCGCGGTCTACATATTCAGGGATGTTATCGACGCTGCCAATCTCTTCTAGCATTCTCAAGCAGGCTTCGTTTGCACCACCGTGAGCAGGTCCCCAAAGGGATGCAATACCAGCGGCAATACATGCAAATGGGTTCGCACCAGAAGAGCCAGCTAGACGAACAGTTGATGTCGACGCATTCTGTTCGTGATCCGCGTGTAGAGTGAAAATCTTATCCATCGCACGGGCAACCACAGGATTTACTTCATACTCTTCGCAAGGGTTTGCGAACATCATATGCAAGAAGTTCTCTGCGTAGCTAAGGTCGTTACGAGGGTAAATAAATGGCTGACCGATAGAGTATTTGTAACACATCGCCGCCAGTGTTGGCATTTTTGACAGCAGACGGTACGCTGCAATTTCGCGGTGTTCGTCGTTGTTAATGTCAAGAGAGTCGTGATAGAAGGCTGCAAGTGCTCCAACTACACCACACATTACCGCCATTGGGTGAGCATCGCGTCGGAAGCCATGGAAAAAGCTTGCGATTTGCTCGTGTACCATTGTGTGACGAGTAACGGTCGTTTTGAATTGCTCGTATTGTTCTCGGGTAGGGGCTTCACCATAAAGAAGGATGTAACATACTTCTAAGTAATCTGCGTTATTGGCTAATTGATCAATCGGGAAACCGCGGTGCAAAAGAATACCTTTGCCGCCATCGATGTACGTGATTGATGATTCACAAGATGCAGTGGCAAGAAAACCTGGGTCAAAAGTAAAGTAACCATTGGCTCCCAGCTTACGAACGTCAATTACAGGTGTACCTAGCGTACCGTCCATAATTGGCAGTTCGATTGGCGCTTGACCTTCAACATGAAGGGTCGCTTTCTTATCCGCCATAACAATCTCCTTTGTTTATTATTTAATCCGTCCAGGATGTTTATGTGCCATTTTTGTACTGTTGTTAAAGCTTAAAGTCAATTTTTCTCCATCTTTGTGTGCACTTGTTATGATTTTTCTCATGAAAATCGTTAAAAATCTGTTCTATGTAGCATAATTTGTTACACCAATTGTATTAGAATGTTGCTCGCCGTATATTGGCAAAGAAAATTTTAGTTAAATCCTTATAAATTCGGGGCTAGAAACAAAGTGTGAGGTTTGTTGCTGGATTCCGTTTGTTAACAAATTGTTTACAATTATCTGGGTGGTTACTCGCGATATTTGTTAAATAGATGTTAACTTTTGTACGTTTGGAAGCTGAAATTGGTTATAACAATAAATGCTCAATGGAGCTGAGTGAGCAAGCCCGTGAAAGAAAGAAAGTCAAGACCTGTTAATTTAGATTTACAGACCATCCACTTTCCTATCACAGCAATCGCATCCATCCTACACCGTGTGTCTGGGGTAATTACGTTTGTTGCGGTGGGTATATTACTGTGGTTACTATCCATTTCTCTGTCATCCCCAATGGGTTTTATGGAAGCCGCTGACATCGTCGATAGCTTCTTCGTAAAATTCATCCTGTGGGGAATTCTTACTGCACTTGCCTACCACATCGCAGGTGGTATCCGTCACTTATTGATGGATCTAGGTCACTTTGAAGAACTAGATTCAGGCACGATGAGCGCTAAAGTCGCGTTTGGTGCAACAGCAGTATTATCATTATTGGCGGGGATCTTGGTATGGTAAAACACGTATCTTCATTTGGTCGTAATGGTGTACACGATTTCCTACTAATTCGTGCAACTGCAATCATTATGACGCTATACACGATTTATCTGATTAGCTTCTGTGCATTTTCAGATATCTCTTACGCATCTTGGACCCAATTCTTTGGTGGTACCTTCACTAAAGTATTCACCATGTTGGCACTTGTCTCGATCCTGATTCACGCTTGGGTTGGTTTGTGGCAGGTATTAACTGATTACATTAAGTGCGCGAAACTACGTGGCGCACTACAACTTGGTGTTATTGCCGTGCTATTCGGCTATGTCTTCTCTGGTCTATTTATTCTGTGGGGTGCGTAAGTGTCTATTCCAGTTCGTGAGTTTGATGCCGTAGTAATCGGCGCTGGTGGTGCAGGTATGCGCGCTGCACTACAAATTTCAGAACAAGGCCTATCATGTGCTTTGTTGTCAAAAGTATTTCCAACACGTTCTCATACTGTGTCTGCACAGGGTGGCATTACTGTTGCTCTGGGTAACTCGCACAAAGACGATTGGCAATGGCACATGTACGATACCGTTAAAGGTTCCGACTACATCGGTGACCAGAACGCGATTGAATACATGTGTAAAAATGGTCCTGAGTCAGTTATCGAGCTTGAAAAAATGGGTCTTCCATTCTCTCGTTTTGATAACGGTACCATCTACCAACGTCCATTCGGTGGTCAATCTAAAGAGTTTGGTGGTGAGCAGGCTGCTCGTACAGCCGCTGCTGCAGACCGTACTGGTCACGCACTTCTTCACACGCTTTACCAGCAAAACGTAAAACACAAAACAACCATCTTCTCGGAGTGGTACGCTTTGGATCTTGTGAAAAACCAAGACGGCGCAATCATGGGTTGTACTGCGATTTGTATGGAAACGGGTGAAATCTGTTACTTCAAATCAAAAGCAACCATTCTAGCTACAGGTGGTGCAGGTCGTATTTACGCATCGACCACTAACGCGCACATCAACACGGGTGATGGCGTTGGTATGGCACTTCGCGCAGGCGTTCCAATGCAAGACATGGAAATGTGGCAGTTCCACCCAACAGGTATTGCTGGCGCGGGTGTTCTAGTGACGGAAGGTTGTCGTGGTGAAGGTGGTTACCTTCTAAATAAAGATGGTGAACGCTTCATGGAGCGCTACGCACCAAACGCGAAAGACCTTGCTGGTCGTGACGTGGTTGCTCGTTCAATGATGATTGAAATTCGTGAAGGCCGCGGCTGTGATGGTCCTTGGGGTCCACATATCAAGTTGAAACTTGATCACCTTGGTAAAGAAGTACTTGAATCACGTCTACCAGGTATCTGTGAACTGTCTCGTACATTTGCACACGTTGACCCTGTGAAAGAGCCAATTCCAGTAATTCCAACTTGTCACTACATGATGGGTGGTGTACCTACTCAAGTCTCTGGCCAAGCAATTAAGCAGAAGGCCGACGGTAGCGAGATGGAAGTACAAGGCCTTTACGCATGTGGTGAGATTGCTTCTGTATCGGTACACGGTGCTAACCGTCTGGGCGGCAACTCATTACTAGACTTGGTCGTCTTTGGTCGTGCTACTGGCTTGCACCTTGGCGAAACGCTAGCAGCGCAAGCGGAAGCTCGTCCTGCAACAGAATCTGATATTGAAGCGTCTCTAGCGCGTACTATGCGTTGGGAAAACAGCACTGGTGGTGAAGATCCAGTTCAGATTCGTAAAGACCTACAAGCATGCATGCAAAACAGCTTCTCGGTATTCCGTGAAGGCGATGCGATGGCAACCGGTCTAGAAGAGTTGAAAGTGATTCGCGAACGTTTGAAAGACGCGCATCTAGCGGACAAGTCTTCAGAGTTCAACACGCAGCGTATCGAGTGTCTAGAACTTGATAACCTGATGGAAACCGCGTTTTCAACTGCCGTTGCAGCGAACTACCGTACAGAGAGTCGTGGCGCACATGCTCGTTTCGATTTCCCTGAGCGTGATGATGAGAACTGGCTATGCCACTCTATCTACAATCCGGAAACAGAAGCGATGACTAAGCGTGATGTGAACATGACGCCAACGCATCGTGAAGCTTTCCCGCCGAAAGTACGTACATACTAAAGGGAGGATACGACTATGAAATTAAACTTCTCTTTATACCGTTACAATCCGGATGTGGATACTAAGCCTTACATGAAAGAGTATACCCTTGAGGTAGACGAAGGCTCAGACATGATGGTGCTTGATGCATTGATTCTGCTAAAAGAGCAAGATCCAAGCATCGCGTTCCGTCGCTCATGCCGTGAAGGGGTATGTGGTTCTGATGGTTTGAATATGAATGGTAAAAACGGCCTAGCGTGTATCACACCGTTATCTGCTCTACAAGGCGATAAGATAGTTATTCGTCCACTACCAGGGTTACCTGTCGTGCGCGATCTTATCGTTGACATGACGCAGTTCTATGATAACTATGCGAAAGTTAAACCATTCTTGATTGATGATGGTGCATTACCACCATCACGTGAGAATCTACAATCGCCTGATGACCGTGCGCATTTAGATGGATTGTACGAATGTATCATGTGTGCATGTTGTACAACGTCTTGCCCATCATTCTGGTGGAACCCTGATAAATTCATCGGCCCAGCTGGTCTTCTCGCAGCGTACCGTTGGCTAATTGATAGCCGCGATACGGCAACAGATGAACGTTTGTCTGATCTTGATGATGCATTTAGCGTTTTTCGTTGCCATGGCATCATGAATTGTGTAAGTGTTTGTCCTAAGGGATTAAATCCGACGAAAGCCATCGGTCACATTAAGTCGATGTTGGTTAATCGTTCGGTTTAATTTACTCGCTCTTAGGAATGTCGCAGTGTTGCGGATCACCCGATATGACCGCTTCACTGCTTCAGTAATATTCGAGTAAAGAATACAAAAATTGCCGACCGTATTTTTAGTCGGCTCTTATAGCTCGGCAAAGACCGAAGCAAACGTGAAAACTACTGGTTAAGGGAAAATATGCACAACGGCGTGATGAAGGCATGGCTCGAGTCTTCACACTTGGCTGGCGCCAATGCAACGTATGTAGAGGACCTCTACGAACTGTATCTAAGTGATCCCGATCTGGTAAGTGAGGAGTGGAAACGTGTTTTTGAAGGCTTGCCTAAGCCATCAGAAGAAGTGGCAGAACAACCACATTCACGTGTCCGTGACTACTTCCGACGACTCGCTAGAGAAACAAAGCATTACAATGTCCAAGTTAGTGACCCAGATGTCGATGCAAAACAAGTAAAAGTTCTACAGCTAATCAACGCATACCGTTTCCGCGGGCATGAAGCTGCAGAATTAGACCCACTAGGTCTATGGCAACGCCCAACCGTGGCGGAGTTAGACCCTGCTTTTCATAATCTTACCGAAGATGACTTCGAAGAAACTTTCAACGTAGGTTCTTTTGCTGTTGGGCAAGAAACCATGAAGTTGAAAGATATCTATGAAGCCCTCAACAAAACTTATTGCGGTTCCATCGGTGCTGAATACATGCACATGACTGACACAGAGCAAAAGCGTTGGATTCAGCAACGCCTTGAGTCTGTCGTAGGCCAGCCATCATTCAACAAAGATGAGAAGCGCACATTCCTAGAAGAGCTAACAGCCGCTGAAGGTTTGGAGCGTTACCTCGGGGCGAAATTCCCAGGTGCAAAACGTTTCTCTTTAGAAGGTGGTGATGCGTTGATTCCGATGACGAAAGAGTTGATTCGTCATGCGGGTACAAGTGGAATGCGTGAAGTGGTTATCGGTATGGCTCACCGCGGTCGTTTGAACATGCTGGTGAACGTACTTGGTAAGAAACCTCAAGACCTGTTTGATGAGTTCGCCGGTAAACACGACGAAACTTGGGGTACGGGTGATGTGAAATATCACCAAGGTTTCTCTGCTGATTTTGCGACTCCAGGCGGTGATGTTCACTTAGCGCTTGCATTTAACCCATCGCACCTAGAAATCGTAAACCCGGTAGTCATGGGCTCAGTTCGAGCACGTCAAGACCGCTTGGGTGATAATCAAGGTAGCAAAGTGCTTCCTATCACCATCCACGGTGATTCTGCAATCGCTGGTCAGGGTGTGGTTGCCGAAACGTTCAACATGTCTCTTGCTCGTGGGTTCCAAGTTGGTGGTACGGTGCGTATCGTCATCAACAACCAAGTAGGCTTTACGACGTCTAATCCTCGTGACACGCGTTCTACGATGTACTGTACCGATATCGCGAAGATGGTGCAGGCGCCAATTTTCCATGTAAATGCAGATGACCCAGAAGCAGTTGCTTTTGTTACTCGCATTGCATTGGATTACCGTAACGAGTTCAAGCGCGATGTCGTGATCGATCTTGTATGTTACCGTCGCCACGGCCACAATGAGGCGGATGAGCCAAATGCGACTCAGCCTTTGATGTACCAGAAAATCAAAAAGCATCCTACACCACGCAAATTGTATGCAGATGTTCTGATCGACAAAAATGAGTCAGATATCGAGACAGCGACTCAGTTAGTCAATGAGTATCGCGATGCATTGGATCGCGGTGAAGTGGTTGTTAAAGAATGGCGTCCAATGGCGTTGCACTCTGTAGACTGGTCCCCTTACTTAGGGCACGAATGGGATATGGAGTGGGATTCAAAATACGACAAGACACGCCTTATTGAGCTAGGCAATCGTCTGTGTCAGTACCCAGAAAGCCATAAACTGCAAAGCCGTGTTAATAAGCTATACAACGATCGTCTAGCAATGATGACCGGTGAAAAAGCTATTGACTGGGGTATGGCTGAAACATTGGCGTATGCTACATTGGTTGACGATGGCAAGCGTATTCGTCTTTCTGGTCAGGACTCGGGGCGTGGTACTTTCTTCCACCGTCACTCGGTTCTTCATAACCAAACCGATGCAAGCACTTACATTCCATTAGCGAATATTCATGACAACCAAGGACCATTCCAAGTCTTTGACTCAGTATTGTCAGAAGAAGCTGTGTTGGCGTTTGAATACGGTTACGCAACAGCCGAACCAGGTGGTTTAACTATCTGGGAAGCACAGTTTGGTGATTTTGCCAACGGTGCACAAGTTGTTATCGACCAGTTTATCTCGTCAGGCGAGCAAAAGTGGGCGCGTTTGTGCGGTCTTACTATGCTTCTACCTCATGGTTATGAAGGTCAAGGTCCTGAGCACTCATCTGCACGTTTAGAGCGTTACCTTCAGCTTTGTGCTGAGCAAAATATGCAGGTTGTGGTTCCTTCAACACCGGCTCAGGTGTACCACATGATTCGTCGTCAGGTTGTACGCCCAATGCGTCGACCTCTCATTGTTATGTCGCCGAAATCTTTGCTGCGCCACCCTCTATGTACTTCAACGATTGAAGACTTGGCGGATGGTACATTCCAATCTGCAATTCCAGAAGTAGATGATTTAGAACCAAGCAAAGTGAAACGTGTCGTGTTCTGTGCTGGTAAGGTTTACTTTGATCTACTAGAGCAGCGCCGTAACAACGAGCAAGACGATGTTGCTATCGTGCGTATTGAACAGCTTTACCCATTCCCAATGGAAGAAGTACAAGCAGCAATTGCTCAATACACTAACGTTGAAGACTTCGTGTGGTGTCAGGAAGAACCTCAGAACCAAGGTGCTTGGTACTGTAGCCAACATAACTTCCGTGCCGCTATTCCTGCAGGTGCAAATCTTAAATACGCAGGTCGCCCAGCTTCTGCTTCGCCAGCAGTTGGCTACATGTCGGTGCACTTGAAACAACAAAAAGCGTTGGTTGAAGACGCTCTGAACGTGAACTCAAAAACTTCGAATTAAGAACTAGAAGTTAAAGGAAGAAACAGATATGACAATTGAAATTCTGGTTCCAGATTTACCTGAATCAGTTGCTGATGCAACCGTAGCGACATGGCACAAACAACCAGGCGACGCAGTAGAGCGTGACGAGGTTTTGGTTGACATCGAAACAGACAAAGTTGTGCTAGAAGTTCCAGCTCCGGAAGCTGGCGTTTTAGAAGCTATTGTTGAAGCAGAAGGTGCGACAGTACTTTCTAAACAAATTATTGCTAAATTGAAGCCAGGCGCAGTTGCAGGTGAACCAACTGCAGACAAAACAGAAGGTACTGAAGCATCTCCTGATAAGCGTCACAAAGCTGCGCTTAGCGAAGAAAGTAATGACGCACTAAGCCCAGCAGTGCGCCGTTTATTGGCTGAACATGGCTTAGAAGCAAGCCAAGTGAAAGGCACTGGTGTTGGTGGTCGTATTACGCGCGAAGATATTGAAGCGCATCTTGCGAACGCTAAATCTACGTCAAAAGAAGACTCGCCAGCAGTGGTTGACGTACCAGCAGCAGCTCGTAGTCAGAAACGTGTTCCAATGACTCGCCTTCGTAAGACAGTTGCTAACCGTTTGCTAGAAGCGAAGAACAACACGGCAATGCTAACGACGTTTAACGAAGTGAACATGAAACCAATCATGGACCTTCGTAAGCAGTACAAAGATCAGTTCGAAGAGCGTCACGGTATTCGTTTGGGCTTCATGTCTTTCTACGTGAAAGCAGTAACAGAAGCGCTTAAGCGTTACCCAGAAGTAAATGCTTCGATTGATGGCGATGACATTGTTTACCACAACTATTTCGACATTAGCATGGCGGTATCAACGCCACGTGGTCTAGTTACACCTGTCCTAAAAGACTGTGACAAGCTTGGTTTCGCTGATGTTGAAAAAGGCATCAAAGAACTGGCTATCAAAGGTCGTGATGGCAAGCTAACGGTAGACGAGCTAATGGGCGGTAACTTCACTATCACAAACGGTGGTGTGTTCGGTTCACTAATGTCTACACCAATCATCAACCCACCTCAATCAGCGATTCTTGGTATGCATAAGATCCAAGAGCGTCCGATGGCAGTGGATGGCAAAGTTGAAATCTTGCCGATGATGTACCTAGCGTTATCTTACGATCACCGCCTAATTGACGGTCGTGAATCAGTTGGTTTCCTAGTAACGATTAAAGAGTTACTAGAGGACCCAGCACGTCTCCTATTAGACGTTTAATATCGCTAAAACGTCTAGTTATCGTAGGTAGCTAGACGTTAAAAATTTCAATGGCTAGACTAGCTCAACGTTTGGCCTTCATTTGAATCCTTCAGTATGAGAACTCATGATGAAGGATTGATTTGAGAAGACCCTACAGACGTACAAGCAGCCAAGACTGCAGCGTTATGGAAATAATAAATCCCTTAAGGGAAAAACAAACGGAATATCGAAATGAATTTGCATGAATACCAAGCCAAACAGCTGTTTGCAGAATTCGGTTTGCCTGTGCCAGAAGGCTACGCGTGTGATACACCACAAGAAGCTTTTGAAGCCGCAGGCCGTATCAGTACAGCCAAGAAAGTAGTTAAATGTCAGGTTCACGCTGGTGGCCGTGGTAAAGCGGGTGGCGTAGAGCTACACGATACAAAAGAAGGCGTTAAAGAGTTTGCACAGAAGTGGTTAGGTAAAAACCTAGTAACTTACCAAACAGACGCAAATGGTCAGCCAGTAACAAAAATCCTTGTTGAAGAAGCTTCAAATATTGCGAACGAACTATACCTAGGTGCGGTAGTTGACCGTGCTAGCCGTAAGATCGTTTTCATGGCTTCTACCGAAGGTGGTGTGGAAATTGAAAAAGTTGCGGAAGAAACGCCGGAACTCATCCACAAAGCAGCAATTGACCCACTAGTAGGTCCACAAGCTTACCAAGGTCGTGAGCTAGCGTTCAAACTTGGTCTTGAAGGCGACCAAATCAAACAATTCGTTAAGATCTTTATGGGTCTTGGCACTATGTTTTCTCAGTACGATCTTGCTCTGCTAGAGATCAACCCACTTGTGATTACTGGCGAAGGCAACTTGCTATGTCTTGACGGTAAGATCAACATCGACTCAAACGCACTGTATCGTCAGCCTAAGCTTCGTGAAATGCACGATCCTTCACAAGAAGATGAGCGTGAAGCACACGCAGCTCAGTGGGAGCTGAACTACGTAGCACTAGACGGTAACGTTGGCTGTATGGTTAACGGTGCAGGCCTAGCAATGGGTACGATGGATATCGTAAACCTACACGGCGGCAAACCAGCTAACTTCTTAGATGTAGGTGGCGGCGCGACGAAAGAGCGTGTTGCTGAAGCATTCAAGATCATCCTATCTGATGACAATGTGAAAGCGGTACTTGTTAACATCTTTGGTGGTATTGTACGTTGTGACATGATCGCAGAAGGTATTATCGGTGCGGTTAAAGAGGTAGGCGTAAGCGTACCTGTTGTTGTTCGTCTTGAAGGTACTAACGCTGACCTAGGTCGCGAAGTTCTTGCTAATTCTGATGTTGATATCATTGCTGCTGAGTCGCTAACTGATGCTGCTCAGAAAGTTGTTGCTGCTGCGGAGGCTAAATAATGTCTGTATTAATTAACAAAGACACTAAAGTAATCTGTCAGGGGTTCACTGGTGGTCAAGGTACTTTCCACTCAGAGCAAGCTATCGCATACGGTACGCAAATGGTTGGTGGTGTGTCTCCAGGTAAAGGCGGCCAAACTCACCTAGGTCTTCCTGTATTCAACACAGTTCGCGAAGCAGTAGAAGCGACTGGTGCAACAGCGACAGTCATCTACGTACCAGCTCCTTTCTGTAAAGATGCAATCCTAGAAGCGATTGACGCGGGTATCGAGCTAATCGTAACGATTACTGAAGGTATCCCTACTACAGATATGATCGACGTGAAAGTGAAGCTAGAAGAAACTGGCGTTCGCATGATTGGTCCTAACTGTCCGGGCGTTATCACTCCTGATGAGTGTAAGATCGGTATCATGCCTGGTCACATCCACAAGAAAGGCAAAGTAGGTATTGTATCTCGTAGCGGTACTCTAACTTACGAAGCAGTTAAACAAACCACTGACGAAGGTTTCGGCCAGTCTACTTGTGTTGGTATCGGTGGTGACCCAATCCCGGGTTCAAACTTCATTGATATCCTAAAACTGTTCCAAGAAGACCCTGAGACAGAAGCGATCGTTATGATCGGTGAGATCGGTGGTACTGCAGAAGAAGAAGCAGCAGCATACATTAAAGAAAATGTAACGAAGCCAGTGGTTTCTTACATTGCTGGTGTAACTGCGCCTCCTGGTAAGCGTATGGGCCATGCTGGTGCGATTATCTCTGGTGGTAAAGGTACTGCTGAAGACAAGTTCGCTGCACTAGAAGCGGCTGGCGTTAAAACTGTGAAATCTCTAGCAGAGATTGGCCAAGGTCTACGTGAAGTGACGGGTTGGTAATCGACCACACTGCTTAATAAGTATTAAAAAGCCTGCGATTTCGCAGGCTTTTCTTTTTCCGTTTCAGTGGATTTATGTTTGTTGTTAGCAAGGCCTTTCGCGTTTAATGCTCAATGCGATTATGCTTTGCTTTTAATCAGCTGGCTCAGCATAAATAAGGATGTTGCGCTGATCACTACAGAAGGGCCGGCCGGTGTATCGAAGTGCCATGATAGGCTAAGCCCCATCAGTACTGCCACTGAGCCAATAATAGATGCGAACAATGCCATTTGCTCTGGTGATGAAGAGACTTTACGTGCTGTTGCTGCTGGGATAATTAGGAGCGAAGTCATGATCAACGCGCCAACGAACTTCATACCTACTGCGATTACTACACCCACCATTAGCATTAACACCAATCGAACTAAGTCTGTATTCACGCCCTCAACAGCGGCAAGTTCTTCACTAACAGTGCTAGAAAGCAGTGGGCGCCAGAAGACGTACAAACACGCGCTTACCGCAACAACACCTGCGTAAATAAACATCAGATCTTGTGGAGAGACGGCAAGTAAGTCCCCAAATAGGTAGCTCATTAAATCGACGCGCACGTTTTCCAAAAAGCTAACCGATACTAAACCGATAGAGAGTGCACTGTGTGCCAAGATACCTAACAACGTGTCTGTAGCCACAAGTTGTTGCTTTTGCAGAGTGACAAGCAAAACGGCCAGAGCTAAACAGCAGACGAGTAGCGCAAGGTAGAGATTTACGTTGAGCAAGAAGCCCAGCGCTAGGCCCATTAACGATGCATGAGCTAGGGTATCTCCGAAGTAAGCCATTTTACGCCAAACGACAAATGACCCAAGTGGACCGGCAATGATCGCGATACCAATACCAGCAAGAATAGAAGGTAGGAGAAACTCAATCATGATGGTGATGTCCGTGTTTATGGTGGGAGCATGATGTCGCATCACCGCTTACTGGCGTTCCGGATAAATCGTGATGATGGTGCTCATGGTCGTGATGATAAAACGCGAGAGATTCTCTCGCAGCATTGCCAAATAGTGCGATGTAAGAAGGGTGCTGAGTAATAGTGGCAGGTGAACCTGAGCAGCAAACATGGTGATGCAGACAAATAACATCGTCCGTTTTCGCCATCACTAAATGTAAGTCATGCGACACCATAAATACGCCACAATCAAAGCGGTGACGAATGCTCTCAATTAAGTCATAGAGATCGATTTGACCTTGGATATCCACACCCTGAGCTGGTTCGTCTAATACCAACAGCTGAGGACGCTGAAGCAGAGCGCGCGCCAGTAACACTCGTTGGTTTTCACCACCGGATAAGCGATGCATATTACTATTAAGTAAATGTTCAGCGCCAACAAGCCTTAATGCATCAATGCACTCCTGCTTACTGTATTTTCCTGCTAAATTTAGGAAGCGGGTTACATTCAATGGAAGGGAGTCATTGAGCTTCAACTTTTGAGGAACGTAACCAATTTTCAGTTTTCTTTGTCGGTTCAACTTGCCGCTAGTCGGCTTTTGAAGACCTAAGATAACTTTGACTAACGTTGATTTTCCCGCTCCATTGGGACCAATTAGGGTAGTTATTTTGCCCTTTTCTAATTCCATACTAATGTTATCGAGAACTCTGCGGCCATCGAACTCGACGCATAACTGCTCAAGATGGACTAAGGAAGACATGAATGAAACTCATTTGCAAATCAATAATGTTATAATGTAACATTATCTCACTTTCCACGCCATATCCCAAGTAAAACTATGAAAAGAGCATTAATTCTTGCTGCCTCAGCAATGTTAACACTGCCAGCACAGGCGGTAACGGTACTGACGAGTATCAAACCTATTCAGTTGTTAGTAACAGAGCTTACTCAAGGAGTAACTTCACCAGACGTGCTATTGCAGTCTAACACATCACCCCATGACTATGCTTTGCGTCCATCGGATGTTAAAAAGGTCGCTTCGGCTGATTTGGTTATCTGGTACGGACATGATCTTGAACCGTTTCTAGAGAAAGTTGTTTCGGATAGATCGAATACTTTGACTATTAGTCAAATTCCAAATCTAGAATTGCGTGAATTTGATAGTGAGCACAACCATGACCATGATGGGCACGATCATGGCTCACATGATCCGCACTTTTGGCTAGGTGTAAGCCAAGCACAACAAGTGGCCAAGGCTGTTGTGAATCAACTTGTATCACTTGATCCGGAAAATGCAGCTCAATATCAAGCGAACCTCAAAAAGTTTGAACTCGAGCTAAAAGACACTGACCAACAGATAAAGCAGAAGCTGGCACCAGTAAAAAACAAAGGTTACTTTGTATTCCATGATGCTTACGGTTATTTCGAAGATCGTTATGAACTAAATCAAATGGGGCATTTTACTGTGAGCCCAGAACGCAAGCCAGGAGCGAAGACCTTAATTCAAATTCGTCAAAAGCTAAGTGGTGGAGATGTGGCTTGTGTATTTTCTGAACCTCAGTTTACCCCGGCTGTCGTTCAGAGCGTAATGAGAGGCAGTGATGTCGCTAAAGGCGAGCTTGACCCGTTAGGGAGTACAATTGAAGCAAAACCTGGCAGTTACTTTACTTTTCTCAACAATATGGCGAATAGTTTTGAGCAATGCTTGAACAAAAAGTCAGATTAAGTGCTGTCGTAATGTAGGAGTAGTCTTTTTAACGTGATCCAGTAGTAAGAATTACAACCTTTGGTAAGGCGAGCCTTTTCTCAGAAAGTAATTGAGATATCATTACCAATAATTATCAGCTCAAAATAACCGTATCAATCCATGTTTTACAAACGATGAACGGTCACTTTCAGAGCACAAATTGATACAAAAGGTTTTCGTCTTGCTACGCCAATTAGCCCTTGCTCTGTTGGGCTTTGTCTTATCCTACCAAGCATTTGCGCTTCATAATGCAAATGCAATCTTTTACCCTTTGCCAACTCAGGCAAAGGGTACTTTTATCGCGGCTAAAAAGTTGTTCTTGGGTGAAAAGGGCGGTTTGTGGATTCATGACGTACACGGGAGAGTCCTGTTTTACGATGGTCAAACTATATTGCCTAAATCAGGTAGCTTCCTACAAACGTCGGCCAAGCAGTTGGCCTATCATAAAGGTGCTTTTTGGACCTTTATTGAAAATGAGGTCTATCGAACTTATCCAAATCAGGAGCGACGTTTAGTCTTTAGTTTAAATCCAGGCTCACAAATAAGAAAAATAGGGTCTTCAAAGAACTATATTTGGGTGAGTGATGGCGCGCATTTCTATACCTACAATATCGACACTAGCGAGTTAAACTCTTTCTCTCTATTGCAGCTCTATCAACATAGTAATAATAGCTACGTTTACATTAATGATGCGGTGCTAGTTGAAACGAAGTGGGCACTAGCAACGACTTCCGGCTTCTATCTTTCTGAAGGTGATAAGTTTGACCATGTCGCTGCCTCAGGTCAAAACTACATTGAGAAAGTCTATTATTCACACACGCGAAGAGAAATTTTGATAGGTACATTGCGTGGCGCTTTAATTTTCAACATTTACCAGCCTGATAAAGAAGTGATTAGAATTGGCGGCTCACATGTTTTGACATTCGCAGAGACAAATCAAGAGTATTGGGTGGGGACAGAGCATGGCCTTTATTTGTACTCATTTTTTTCAGGTGAGGTCACCGAAGTCGCGCCTGCAAGTTTTCTTGAGTTAGAGTTAGATAACACGAAGATTTATTCGTTGTTGAGCGACAATATGGGAGGGATGTGGGTTGCGACTAACCAAGGTATTCGTTATTACTCGCTATTTAGTAAAAAATTTGAACGAGTGACCTTTAGTAGTTATGACTCACACACCCTGTCAGGACGAATTCGGCAAACTATTGAAGGTCCTGATGGTGCGCTTTGGTTTGCTGATGACCGAAAGATTTATCGTTCAGGAAAGAGTGGGATTAACCAAGTCTTAGAGTTGGAGTCGCAGATCAATGAATTTGCGTTTCAAAACGGCATGCTGTGGCTTGCAACCTCAAAAGGGCTGGAAATATTTGAGCTAAATGGTCTCAACAAGATTACATTTCCTTATTTACAGGTTATGGCTGGACATGCAGTAGAGCATTTGACCGTTGATGGTGATGACCGTCTTTGGGTATCAAGCGGATACCATCTTTACAATGTTGATACTGCTGCACAAAGCGTACGAAACTTTGGAAGTGAGTGGCTAGTAAGTCAGTATTTGCCTGCTAAGGTTACGCGCCTATATGATACTGAAGATGCCCTATTAATAGGCACCGATCATGGCGTATACCAATACAGTAATGACAACATCCAGTTTATCCGTTTTTCAGAAAAGTTTGGTGAATCATTAGACATGACCACGGCGGTTGATGGCAGCCAGTGGTTTGCTTCATCTTATGGTGTGTTTAAAACAGATACACGAAGCGATGAAAAACGTGTTGTTGAAATGAGTGAGCCCAACGCCAGACCTGCTTGCTTGATCAGAGACAGGCAAGGTGTATGGTTAGCTTCCTCTGTTGGTTTAAGCTATTACCACCTTTCGGGTGAGTTAGTGAAACATTACTCATCGTCATCAGGCTTAATGAACAATGAGTTCCTCCCTGGTATTTGTAGCGTTATACAGCAGACAGAAATTGGTGAGCGAGAGCTTGTTCTGGGGTCGAAGTACGGACTCGTAAAAGCAGAAGCATCCAAGCTGCTTGTATCTAATCCCCCAGAGTCTAAGTTTATTGTTAGCCAAGTTGTGCTTGAAAATGAAGTTCTGCAAGTTGGTAGTGCCGATCTGAATGGGATCACACTGCCATATGGATCTTCGCTGAGTTTTTTATTCGGTGTGATGCCAAAACCAGACAGTCAAAATTTGTACTATCGATTGAACAACGATGACCCATGGCAAACGTTAGAGGGGGGCCAACTGACACTCGAGCACCTTAGTTCCGGTGAATATCACTTGCAGGTCAGTAATGAGTCTCAAGTTGCCACTGGAGTCGTTGGTTTAGAATCTCACTTTATCGTCCTTCATCCTTGGTATCTATCGCGATTTGCTATTTTAGGCTTTGTCGTAGCTAGTATTGCGGTCGTCGCATTACTTGTTTTCTGGCGCTCTCGCTACGTTGTACAGGCTAACCGTGATCTAGCAGCTCAAGTGACTCTCAAAACGAATCAGTTAAGACATCAAAGTAGAGTGTTGCTTACGAGCAACCAGCAATTACGTAAACAGATTCAAGTTAGAAACCTACTCGTAGACCATGTAGCTCTATCCATAAAATCAAGCGTCGACTTTATTGTGGCGAAACTACCTATGCCTCTCGATACTGCGACGGAGGATCATTTGGCTAAAACGAATTGGCAGTTAAATGAACTCAAAAGCGTTCCAAGTGATGTAAGTGGTGGGAGTCAGAACTACAACTTGAGTCAGATAACTCAGTCAGTGGTTGATGTATGGCAAGATGACTTTGCAAAAGCGGGTATTTTGGTAGAGCTAGAAGATGAGAGTAAGCAGAGCCGGGTTGCTCTGGAAAGCTTTAATCTTGATGTTATTTTCAATAGCATTTTTGCCAATATCATCAAGCGCTCTTTCCGGGGTCAAACGGTTAGAATTATGCTAGAAAAGGGGCATGATATTGTGTCATTGAGCTTTCTTGATTACGGGACGCAATTACCTAATAAAGTCGCGACTGGGCTTCCATCTAACTTAAATCACTCTGAGTTGAGTATTGACCACCTTGCCCAACTAGTGACAACGAGTGGTGGTTATTTGGCTGTCTTCTCTTCTGATGCTCAAAACAAAGTCGAGATTACATGGCCATCTGCGAAGGAAAGTAGTTATCTGGATGAACCGCAGCAAGAACTCAATCCTGTAACTATTGCAGAAGATCAAGTCACACCAGAGAAAGAGTGGTTGCAAAAAGTCTATCAATTAGTGGCAGAGCATTACCATGATCCTGAATTTGGCACTGCGTCAGCCGCTAAAATGCTGTATCTGTCTGAACGCTCTTTGCAGAGACGTTTTAAATCTGCCTCGTCAAGAACGTTAAAAGACTATGTCACAGAGGTTCGTTTAGAAACGGCGTGTGAACAGTTATTGGCGGGTGAGAAAATCAGTGAAGTCGCCTTTAACTGTGGCTTTAATGATCCATCTTACTTTAGCCAAAAGTTTAAGCTGCATTTTGGTTTGCCCCCTTCCAAGTTTGCTTTGACTCAAGAAAGCCAAGAAATTAACTAGAAAACCTTCATTATACGCTCCCTAGTTAATAGTTAAGATGCTGGGGAGCTGCATACAGTGCTCTATTATTGCTGCAGTTGCTAACGCAGTAAGTTTCATTGTTTCTTCATCACATCTAGCCTACAAATCCATTCTCAACACGTAAGCACGATCACGTTCTATCTGTTAGTCGCGATGTTCATAGCAATAAGCATAAATGGCTTCAAGAGAATGATTTACTGATAGTTGCAACAAATAAATGACAGTTGTATTGCTGTATCAAAAGAGCGTTGTTCATTTGGGTGAATGATGGCATGCGACATTCGTGAAAACGAAAACTGTGTTGAAAAGATGGATAAGGTAAAGAAGTTTTGAAAGAGGTGAAAAAAATATCGTGGTATAGCCGGGGGGACTATACCACGGGTGTCAAGGACACCTTCGCTTGCTGCCGGAGTGACATGTTGCCATGCCACCTCTGGAATTTATTAGAGAGGTTGCCCTCTCGATGGAGTAACTATACGAGAGGTTACTTATTTTTCTTATAAAAATAACGCCATGTTTATATGAGAAAAGCGACAATGTTTGGTTTTTTACTTAAGCAATTGTTTTAATTTGTATTTTTTGTTTTCTATCTTGGTTTGTGACATTTTTGTTTCGTTAGGTGTCATTTTTAATTGTTAATTTTGACGTAAATAACGAGAGGAAATTTACGAAGTTAACGTTTGAAAGCGTGAAAACATTTACGGAATCTTTGATTTCACACAAGGATTGAAGGGGTATAGGGGAGTAATATTGGCAACCTAAACTTATGAAATAATAATATTTCTCATTAGCAATACTCTTAAGGGCCACTATGAAGTTATCAGAGATTAATCCTGGCGATACGGTGACGATTCGGTTGTTAGATGGTCTTTCATCAGATATCAGAAAGAAACTCATGGTAATGGGGCTGCTTCCCAATACAGAAGTCAAAGTGATTCGACGTGCGCCAATGGGCGATCCTTTACAAGTCGAAGTCCGTGGTGTGTCTGTCGCATTGCGAGAAACAATTGCTCAGAAAATTGAAGTGGAGCGAGTGTAATGCAATATCAAGTGCTAACCGTAGGTAACCCTAATAGTGGTAAAACGACGCTATTTAATGGTTTAACTGGCGCAAAACAGCAAGTTGGTAATTGGGCAGGTGTCACGGTTGAAAAGAAAACGGGACAATTCAAGCATGCTGGGGATGAGTTTTTGCTCACTGACCTTCCGGGTATTTACTCATTAGACAGTGGTAATGATAGTAATAGTATTGATGAATCCATCGCATCGCGTGCGGTTCTAACTCATCCTGCTGATCTCATTATTAACGTGGTGGATGCTACAAGTTTAGAGCGCAGCTTATATATGACGCTGCAACTTCGCGAACTTGGTCGCCCTATGATTGTTGTCCTCAACAAGATGGATGCGCTAAAGCGTGAACGTCAGATGATTAACGTTGCAGAGCTTGAGAAAACGTTAGGTTGTCCGGTTGTCTGTTTATCTGCAACCAATAAAACTCAAGTGGCAGAGTTTAAAGAAAAGCTCCATAAATCCATCGTTCAAGGAGTGCCACTTAAAGAATTGTCTTTGAATTATGGTGAGAAGATGGAGTCGGCAATTCAAACGGTTTCCGCACTTTTTAACGACCAAAACGTCGCTCATCGTGCACTAGCGATTCGTGCGCTTGAAAAAGACATAATGGTGCTCAATAGTCTTTCTGATATTGATAGAAGCAAAGTCTTGGAAGTCATTACGACGATAAATTTGGATATCGATTTGCATGTCGCGGATACTAAGTACACGCATCTGCATGAACAGTGTAAAAAAGTTCGCCGAAGCGAAGGCAAGTTAAGTCGTAGTGTGACTGAAAGACTCGACCAGTTTATTTTGAACAAGTGGATTGGAATTCCTTTCTTCTTTGTTGTTATGTACCTGATGTTTATGTTCTCGATTAACATCGGTAGTGCATTTATCGACTTTTTTGACATTGGTGTGGGCGCATTGTTGGTTGATGGTGGGCATCACTTGTTAGACGGTCATTTGCCTGTGTGGTTAGTTACGGTTCTTGCTGATGGTATCGGTGGTGGTGTCCAGACGGTTGCAACCTTCATTCCGGTTATCGCGTGTTTGTACCTCTTCCTAGCGGTACTTGAGAGCTCAGGTTACATGGCTCGTGCAGCATTCGTACTAGATAAAGTGATGCAGAAGATCGGCCTACCGGGCAAAGCATTTGTACCGTTGGTTCTTGGTTTTGGCTGTAACGTACCGTCAATCATGGCAACTCGTACTCTAGACCAAGAACGTGAGCGTAAACTGGCTGCATCTATGGCGCCATTTATGTCATGTGGTGCTCGTCTGCCTGTATACGCGCTATTCGCTGCGGCATTCTTCCCAGGTTCTGGCCAGAACATTGTATTCGCACTTTACCTACTTGGTATTGTGGCAGCGATCTTCACAGGTCTTTTTCTTAAGCACACGCTTTACCCAGGTAGCAGCGATAGCCTAGTGATGGAAATGCCAGATTACGAGCTTCCGACGCTACAAAACGTGGTGATCAAAACTTGGCAAAAGCTAAAGCGCTTTGTACTTGGTGCAGGTAAAACCATCGTTATCGTTGTTGCTATTCTGAGTTTCTTCAACTCATTGGGTACTGATGGCAGTTTTGGTAACGAAGACAGCGAAAACTCTGTGCTTTCTAAAGCTGCGCAAGTTGTGACTCCAGTATTCGCGCCAATCGGTGTTCAAGAAGATAACTGGCCAGCGACGGTTGGTATCATTACCGGTATCTTCGCAAAAGAGGCGGTAGTTGGTACGCTTAACAGTCTATACACGACGCCAAGTGACGGTGAAGACGCAGAATTTGATCTAATGGGCAGCCTAGAAGAGGCAGTAATGAGTATCCCTGAAAACCTAGCCGGTTTGAGCTACTCAGATCCACTAGGTATTGAAGTGGGTGACTTAACTGACTCAAATGCCGTTGCAGAAGAGCAAGAAGTCGATGCTTCTATCTTCGGTAACATCAAATCGCAGTTTGCGTCTGGTAATGCCGCATTTGCTTACCTAATCTTTATCCTACTGTACACACCTTGTGTGGCGGCGATGGGTGCTTACGTACGTGAGTTTGGTCATAAGTTCGCACGCTTTATCGCGGTTTGGACAATGGGTTTGGCTTACCTATGTGCGACGTTCTACAACCAATTGACGCATTTCGCAGATAGCCCAGTAACAAGTGGTATTTGGATGGCTGTGGTCGTAGCTATCTTCTTTGGCACATACCGTGTGTTCAAACAAGTTGGTAAGAAACAAAACGGTGCATTAGAGGCGCAAATAGCATGATTTTAAAAGAGCTTTATCAATACATTGCAGACAAAGGAACCGTCTCCCAGTCAGATCTGGCTAAACAGTTTGGGATGAGTGAAGATGGCGCCGACGCGATGTTAAACGTGTGGATTAAGAAGGGCAAAATTAGCCGCCTAGTCGACACTAATAAAGCTCATGACGTGACTCGTGTTCGCTACTCAGTGACTAAACAAGATGGTTTGTCTCTGACAGTCACCATGTAGCGACTATCAAAATTAGTCACCTAAAAATTATCACGTAAAAACGACAAAGCCGCATCAGCAATGATGCGGCTTTTCTTTTGCTGGTTATTGTTTGTGAATACAGCGAAATTAATGTTCTTCAGAGTGTTTAGTCGCGCCTAACTCTAGGAACTTTAAACCAAGACTTAAAACTAAAATCGAAATAGGTAATGTTAAGATCGTCCAATCTAAGCTGTCGAAGTTAATCAGCACGAGCTCTAAGAACTTCACAAACAAGATCACGATGATGACTTCAGCCAAAATGTTTTTTAGATGGCCGATGTTTGGGGTTCTGATCCAATGCAAAACCGACTGCTCTTGTGTTTTCGCTTTAGCTTTGTTGGAAATAAATAGTGTGTAGATGCCGTGAGCAAAGATGAACAAAACTAGTGCGACAAGAAACGTATCCAGTGACTTGATCAAATAAGCGATCGCGATGTCTGCTTTATCTAAATGTGCGAGTGCTTCTGGAGGTGTTTGATTGAGAATGAAGACCGCAAATGCCGAATAGGTTTTTGCTGCACCCATAAGAAAAAGCAAGAATGAAGCAGCCATAGAACAGATAATGGCGATCCAGCTGACGTATCGGAATGTGTTGAAGACTTGTTTCATGATGACCCTCTCTAACTGAGCTGGTAGTCTAAACAAGTTTTATTTTAGTGATAATCCCAGAAAAATGAGAAAGATTGTTACAAATACGTATTAATCTTTCTCTGTCTATTTCAGCCGTATTCAAAGGCGAATTATTTTCGCTAGCAGTGCTTATGCTTTTTGGAAAATAGAACTCAGTGACAGCACATTTTTAATGCGACCAAGCAATTCGTTTTGCTCTTCTTCTGTACGGAATTCACCTTTGGTGTTACCCCAAACCGGTCCCGGCCATGCTACGTCATCTTTGAAGCGAGCAATATGGTGAATGTGCAGCTGTGGCACCATATTACCTAGCGCACCAAGGTTTAGCTTGTCTGGACGGAATGTTGCTTCCAGTGCTTGGCTTACCGCTTGAGACTCTAGCAAAAACTGTTGCTGTTCTTGCATTGGCAAGTGGTGAAGCTCTTTTAGGTTTGCACGTTTAGGGACCAAGATAACCCATGGCACGGCGTTATCTTTATGCAGAAGCGCCACACACAGTGGGAAGTGGCCGATAACGGTGGTGTCTTTTGCCAGTTGAGGGTGCAGTTCAAAACTCATTATGTTGTCCGATTTGAATTGAATGACATCAGTATACGCCAGATAAAACAAAAGGTTGACGCTTTCACGTCAACCTTTGTCATCATTTAGCTTGTGCTACTTAAGCTACCTACGTAAAAGCGGATTACATACGCTCTAGAGTATCAATACCTAGTAGAGACAGACCTTGCTTGATGGTCTTCGCTGTTAGCGCAGCTAGTTTCAGACGGCTTTGTTTCACAGCTTCGTCTTCAGCAACTAGGATAGGGCACGCTTCGTAGAAACTAGAGAACTGACCTGCTAGTTCGAATAGGTAGCTACACATGATGTGCGGTTGGCCTTCGCGAGCGACAGATTGAACCGCTTCTTCGAACTGCATAAGTTTAGCAATAAGTGCTTTCTCTTTCTCATCAGTGATTTTGATGTCGCCTTGGAGAGCGTCCATAGCAACACCAGCTTTAGCGAAAATAGAAGCTACGCGAGTGTATGCATATTGCATGTATGGTGCTGTGTTACCTTCAAACGCTAACATGTTGTCCCAATCGAACACGTAGTCAGTCGTACGGTGTTTAGATAAGTCAGAGTATTTAACCGCTGCCATTGCAACTGTTTTAGAGATCTTCTCTTTTTCTTCCGCATCTAGCTCAGGGTTTTTAGATTCGATCAGTTGTGCTGCACGAACTTCTGCTTCATCTAGAAGGTCGGCAAGGCGAACGGTACCACCCGCACGAGTCTTGAATGGCTTACCATCTTTACCAAGCATCATGCCGAACGCGTGGTGCTCAAGAGATACTGACTCAGGTACGTAGCCTGCCTTACGAACAATTGTCCAAGCTTGCATTAGGTGCTGGTGTTGACGTGAGTCGATGAAGTAAAGCACACGGTCTGCGCTTAGCTCTTCATAACGATATTTTGCACATGCGATGTCTGTTGTTGTGTATAGGAAACCGCCATCGCGTTTTTGAACGATAACGCCCATTGGTTCGCCATCTTTGTTCTTGTATTCATCTAGGAATACAACTTGCGCGCCATCATCTTCAACGGCAAGACCTTGTTCTTTTAGGTCTGCAACGATCTTAGGAAGCATGTCGTTGTACATGCTCTCGCCCATCACGTCGTCACGAGTCAGTGACACGTTTAGACGGTCGTAGTTGCGCTGGTTTTGGATCATGGTTACATCAACGAGTTTTTTCCACATTTCTGCACAGTACTCGTCACCGCTTTGCAGTTTCACAACGTAGTTTCGCGCCTTTACTGCGAAGTCTTCATCTTCATCGTACAGCTTTTTCGATTCGCGGTAGAAGCCTTCAAGGTCCGCAAGCTCCATAGAAACTTCGCCAGACTCTTGTTGTACACGTTCAAGGTTTGCGATAAGCATACCGAACTGAGTACCCCAGTCGCCGATGTGGTTCGCACGGATCACTTTGTGACCTAGGAACTCAAGAGTACGTACCACCGCATCACCGATGATGGTTGAACGTAGGTGACCAACGTGCATTTCTTTAGCTACGTTTGGTGCAGAGTAGTCAGCAACGATAGTTTGAGCTTCGTCTGCTGCAACGCCAAGACGTGAGTCAGCCAGTGCTGCTTCCGCTTGTTTTGCTAGGAACTCTTCGCTTAGGAAAATGTTGATGAAACCAGGACCAGCGATTTCTGTCTTGCTTGCAATACCATCTAGGTCTAGAACATCCAGTACTTTCTGTGCAAATTCTCGTGGGTTAGTACCCAGTTTTTTAGCAACGCCCATTACGCCGTTTGCTTGGTAGTCACCAAATTGTGGCTTTGCTGATTGGCGTACTGCCGCAGGACTGCCTGCAGGTGCGCCAGCGGCTTCTAGAGCCTGAGATACTTTGTCATTAATAAGTGCTTGGATATTCACACGCGTTTCCTTCAATTCAAGGACGAAGAACTCGGCGAAGTAAGTGCCGAGTTCTGTTGGAGTTCACAAAAATGGGGCTAATGATAACAACTTTATTGCTTTTCATACAGAGAGGAATTGGGGAAATTTATACTTTTTCGATTGAATGGAAATGTGGTTTGGTTTGCGTTTACTATTGCGCTCAGAGTAATGAGATAAATCGCCCCAAAAGAGAACCACAATGACGACTCAACTAGTTGAAAAACGCCTAGCGCCTGAATTGATGATCCAAGATTTGGATGCATTTATGGCGAAGATTGAAGAGTTTGCATCCCTGTTAAAACTGGATCTGAGCTTTGCTCAAGCTGACCATATTGCGTTGCGTATTAACGATACTGATACCGCAAAAGCTGCGCATGAGGCTTGGAGTCAATACGGAAAGGTGATTTCACAAGCGAAAATCAACGGTCGCCCAATTATTGTTATTGAGTTCGATAAAGCGTTGGAAAGTCGTGGCTGGAAGATTGAGTGTCTGGAGCTGCCATACCCTGCGGAAGGCAAAATCTACCCAACTGAAAGCTGGGAACATGTGGAGTTTGTGATTCCGTCTCATGCCGAAACCGCAGATGAGTTTCTTGCTGATTTGAGACACACTTATCCAGCGTTTGGCGCACGCTTTAATGAGTTAGAAGAGCTGGGTGTGAAGATCAAACTGTCGAGCCCGAAAGGGGATGGCGAACGCTTGAATAACCCAACAGTGGCGTTTAAGTACCAAGGCATTTGTATCAAACTGCACCCGCATTCACTTAAGCGTATTGTGGAGTCTGAGCAGGCGTAAAACGCTAGGGTGAGAATTGCTGAGTTGCGATAGGCAAAAAGGGAGCCGAGGCTCCCTTTCGTAAGCGAATCACTATTTAGCCAGTGACTTGCTTTTTGGGTTGGTAATGGAAAGTTTTTTGCCTTTCAACTCTTCATCTAAAGGCAGTGTAAAAGTTTTGGCAAACGGCATTCGTTTACAATGATCCGCCTTGTCTCTAACGATAGTAATAAGAGCTTCTGTCTGTGAGCTTTGCTCTATTTTTAGGCTAAAATCATCGTTCTTACTGCAGCCGTTAGACTCTGTGATAAATGAAATTTGACTCTCACTTGTCCTATAAGTCTCTACCATCATTGCTTGGTGCTCAGACGTCTGGTTTGTTTGCAGTCCTGCGTTTGCTGAACATGCAGTTAAACTGATAGTGCCCAAACCAAGTAGGAATATCTTGAGTCTATGTTTCATCTCGTTACCTTTTTTTGCGTCGTACGAATGAACCTGCAGCCATTAACACCAGTAGGCCAATAGATAAACTGCCGCCTGAACTAGACTTTTTATTAACGTCGTTACCAGCATCGCCCGTATTATCTGTGCTGACTGACATATTTATGTTGCGAACAAATGCTTGCGCGCTGTAAATGCCACTTGAAAACGGGTGTTGGACGTATTCAAACGTTATCGTATTAGATGCTTTGTAAAGATCGATCTGGATCTCTTTATAATCGAGGAGTTGGTTGGTGCTATCGTAAATTTCACCATTAACTAAGATGAACAAGTAATCAAAACCATCGGACATTACTTTGAGATCCATGGTAAGTTTGCCCTTCGGAAGATCGGTCAAAACCAGCTCAGATACACCAGGATAAGCTCCCATATCCGCTGATTGCAGTTCACCATTTTCAGCCGTCCAAGCGTTTTGACCGGTATAAACATTTGCGTCTGCTAGCGGAATGGCATTACGCACTGATCTGCTTGCTTTATCTACACCTGAATACTCGAAAGTTGTTGTGAGTCTGGACAGTTTCGGATGATCGGTAAAGAGCTCTATCGTTGTTTCTGATCCCGAATAGCTAGGTTGGTAGCCGACGGTAATTTGACAGCTTTGCGAAGGCTTTAAGGTACCAGTACAAGTGCTTTTCTCGATGGTACTTCCGTATGATATTGTGCTTTGGTAGATGTTGAATGGGATAGTATCGTCATTACGAATAGTAAAGGTCTCTTGCTGCGCTTTTCGCTCAACGAAACGAAGATCTCGGTACTTAGTGAAGCTGATAGTATTGCGATGGCTATCTATCCATCCATTGTGTTGAAAATGAGCGACGTTGGCGTAAACACCATAAGCGTTTGGTTGAGCACATCCATCCCCCCAGCTGACCACGCCTAGCAATTTGTTGATACCGTTATCATCAACGATGAGTGGACCGCCGCTATCTCCTTGGCAGCTATCTTTACCTCCCCAATAGTATCCGGCGCAAATACCGTCATCTGATACATTAGAGTAGTTTCCTGGTAGGTTTTGGCAGGTAGCTCGATCTACGTATTCCAAATCTACTTGTTGTAAAACGGTTGGGTATATTCGGTCTGTCGTGGACGTATTTCCCCATCCAGCCACGTGCAACTTGTCTCCTACGCGTACGCTATCTAAAAGTTCTGGCGTTGCCAGGTCAATAGTTGCGCTATCGATATTGCGTTCTAATTCAATAAGAGCGATGTCATTGTTCGTTGTTATGTTGTTATATTCATCATGTGAATAGATGTTTTTAATGGCGATGCGCTGTGCTTGAGACTCTCTGTTTTTGTCATAAAGACCAAGAACGATATCCAGATCGTCCGCATTAAGACCTTCCACACAGTGCGCAGCAGTTAATACGTATTTTCCACCTAGGAAACTGCCACCACAAAAGTGACCAATAGATGTAGGTTGTCCTTTACGTACCAGTGAAGCAATAAATTTCCAGTCGGAAGTGTTGGCAGGTTCGCCGCCGATAATGCGAGTGGATACATCATTCTGAACAGGTTCAAGAGTATCTGCGATTGTGGTTGCTGGTAAAGTCAGCCCAATCAGAAAAGCCACTAACGTTTTTTTCATTTTAATTCCGTAATATTAACGTGGTTTATTATAAGGAGGGCAAATGATAAACGGAATCATTCTCTCAGTAAATAGTTGTGGAGAAATGAAAAATTATAACGTATCGGTTTAACTTTGATGGTTAGAATTGGAGGGGGGATCTTCTGAAAAGATGAAACCCGCCAAGTTGGACGGGTTTCACTATCGTTGTAACTAGTACGGAGGGATTACAGGATCACTGTCTTATTCCCATAAACAAAGACGTGGTCATTGATCACTTTATTCAAAGCCTTACTCAATACGTTCTTCTCTACATCGCGTCCCGCTTGCGCCATATCTTGGGCATTGAATGTATGGTCGACAGGAATTACGTCTTGCTTGATGATCGGCCCTTCATCTAAATCATTAGTCACGAAGTGTGCTGTTGCACCGATGATTTTCACACCGCGATCGTAAGCTTGTTGATATGGCTTCGCGCCAATAAAAGCAGGTAAGAAGCTGTGATGAATATTAATGATTTTGTGGTGATATTTCTCAACAAACGTCGGCGTTAATACGCGCATGTATTTAGCTAGCACCAAAAAGTCAGCATCGTATTGATCGATCACTTCTAGCATCTTCTGCTCGTGTTCTTCACGGCTAAGGTTTTCATGGGTCACATGGTGGTAAGGAATGTCGAAGCGTTCAGTGAGAGTTTGCAGTTTGTCGTAATTCCCCACCACAGCGGCGATCTCAACATCTAGGCTTCCATCGTAGGTTTTCATCAGAATATCGCCTAAACAATGCGCTTCTTTTGTGACGAGAATGACGATGCGCTTACGGCGAGAGCCAACCAATTTACGCTTAGCACCTTGCGGGAGAGCTTGGTCCAAGTCGGCAAGAAACGTTTGATCGTTGAAGTACCCCTCCAACTCCGTTCTCATGAAAAAGTGGCCACTGGTATTATCAACAAATTCGTTATTGTGAACGATGTTGAGTTGGTGCTTGTAACAGATATTAGTAATTTTCGAGATGAGACCCGGGGCGTCAGAACAGTGGGTCAACAGTGTTTTCTTTTCCATAAATCAGGTACTTCCATGCATTAATATTTTAGCGTACGAATTTGTTATTATTCCCTGGCGGGTGTAACTGTACTGCCATGTTTCACCATAAATAATCTATTCTTACGTTGGTTTCAACAAAATATCCGCGTGTCGCCGCAAGCTGGTCAGATTGTGGGCTGATGTCACTCCTATTCCTCTGATATACTCTCGATAATTTTTCAAACTCAATACCAAGCATGATCGCAAAAACTTTTTCCTCTGATGGCGCGTTAGGTAAGGCCATTCCTGGCTTTCAAGCTCGTCAGCCACAAATCGATATGGCGGAAGCCGTCAGCAGTGCGATCAAAGATCAAACCCAGTTGGTGGTGGAGGCAGGAACCGGAACCGGTAAGACCTTCGCCTACTTAGTCCCTGCGCTGTTAAGCGGTAAAAAAGTGATCATCAGTACAGGCTCGAAAAACTTGCAAGAGCAGTTGTACCATCGTGACTTACCGCTCATGGTCAATGCGCTTGGTTTTTATGGCCAAGTGGCGTTATTAAAAGGGCGTTCTAATTATCTGTGTTTGGATCGTTTGAGCCGCCAAATGGTCGAAAGCCACACTAATGAATCTGACCCGACGTTATTAACTCAACTGGTTAAAGTGCGTGCTTGGTCATCAGAAACCAAAACAGGTGACCTTGGTGATTGTGATGATCTGCCAGAAGACAGCATGATCATTCCGACTATCACCTCAACCAATGATAACTGTTTAGGTAAAGAATGTCCGAGCTACACTGATTGCTTTGTATTGAAAGCGCGTAAGCGAGCCATGGATTCCGACATTGTTGTAGTGAACCATCACTTGTTTCTTGCTGATTTAGCGATCAAAGAAACAGGATTCGGTGAACTGATTCCAGAAGCCGATGTGTTTATTTTTGATGAAGCTCATCAGTTGCCAGATATTGCGAGCGAATATTTCGGCCAGTCAGTTTCAAGCCGCCAAATTCACGATCTTGCCAAAGACATTGAAATAGCCTATCGCACCGAAGCCAAAGATATGCGTCAATTGCAAAAAGTGGGCGACAAACTCATGCAAAGCGCAATGGACATGCGGATTGTATTGGGTGAGCCAGGCTTTCGTGGCAACTGGCGTGAGGCGTTGCAATCAGGTTCTATTAAGCGAGAATTATTGCGCTTAACTGACAGCCTCGAATTGGCGATTGATGTACTCAAAATAGCCTTAGGGCGCAGTCAATTACTGGATACCGCCTTTGAACGAGCAAATTTGATCAAAGGCCGTATCGACCGGGTATGTGATGTCGATATTACCGGTTACTCATACTGGTACGATACCTCGCCTCGTCATTTCGCTCTGCACATTACGCCTCTTTCTGTCGCGGACAAGTTCCATGAGCAAATAGAGATTAAACAAGGCGCTTGGATTTTCACGTCAGCAACCCTAGCCGTATCGGGCGATTTCAAGCACTTTACTGAGCGCCTTGGCCTCAAGCCTACAAAGCAATTTTCTCTGCCGTCCCCCTTTGATTATCAAAAGCAAGCGCGCCTTTGTGTGCCAAGGTATTTGCCAGAGCCAAACAGTAACGGCTTAGCGGATAAGTTAGTCCGAATGCTTGCTCCGGTGATTGAAGAAAATGATGGTCGCTGCTTCTTTTTATGTACCTCGCACAGCATGATGCGTGAACTAGGTGAGAAGTTCCGAGAAGTACTTGAGCTGCCTGTGTTAATGCAAGGGGAGATGAGTAAGCAGAAAACCTTGGCGGAGTTTATGGAACTGGGTAACGCTTTACTCGTGGCGACGGGCGCTTTCTGGGAAGGGATTGATGTTAGAGGTGATGCGCTGAGCTGTGTTATTATCGACAAATTACCGTTTACCGCCCCTGACGATCCGTTACTCAAAGCCCGTATCGAGGATTGTCGATTACGTGGCGGTGAACCATTTGCTGAAGTACAAATCCCGGATGCAGTGATTACGTTAAAGCAGGGAGTCGGGCGATTAATTCGAGATCAGAAGGATCACGGTGCGTTGATCATTTGTGATAATCGCCTCGTCACGCGAGACTATGGTGGTATTTTCCTCGGAAGTCTACCACCTATCCCAAGGACGCGAGACTTAGATGGAATCAAAGCATTCCTGAAAGCAGAACAATCTGTCACAGACGCAAGTGCTGAGGCATAACCCAATAAATGAGAGTTGTAGAGAGTTAAATGAGCGCAAAAATTCTTGCTATCGATACAGCGACTGAAAACTGTTCAGTTGCGTTGTTGGCTAATGATCAAGTGATTTCACGTAGCGCGGTTGCACCACGCGATCACACCAAAAAAGTACTGCCAATGGTTGATGAAGTACTCAAAGAAGCTGGCCTGACTCTACAAGAGCTGGATGCGTTAGCGTTTGGACGTGGTCCAGGTAGCTTTACTGGCGTTCGTATCGGTATTGGTATCGCACAAGGTTTGGCGTTCGGTGCTGACTTACCTATGATCGGCGTTTCAACGCTGGCTGCAATGGCTCAAGGTAGCTATCGCTTACATGGTGTGACCGATGTCGCTGTGGCCATTGATGCACGTATGGGTGAAGTTTACTGGGCACGTTACACTCGCCAAGCAAACGGTGAGTGGGCAGAGATGGATGCAGAGTGCGTAATTCCACCAGCACGTCTAGTTGAAGAAGCACAAGCAGACGACAAAACGTGGACGACAGCAGGTACTGGTTGGGATGCTTACCAAGAAGTATTAGCAGACCTACCGTTTAATTTGACGCATGGTGACGTTCTGTACCCTGATTCACAAGACATTGTGATTCTTGCTGAACAAGAATTTAAAAAGGGTAATACCGTGCCGGGCGAAGATTCGAGCCCTGTTTATTTACGTGATAATGTGACATGGAAAAAACTTCCTGGTCGCGAATAGTCCGTTTTTCATTAACCTGACAAAAAGCAGGGCGTTTGCCCTGTATTTTTATGGAGTGCTATGGCGTCGATTAATGGCTTGCCTCCTTCTTTGATTCCCGGTGCAAATCGCACTAATAAAGCCAGTCAAAAGAAGCAGGTAAATAAATCACAAACAAAGCAGCCTGTAGGTCAGCCTTCAAAGGTTGCTAACGCCGTGGCGCACTCCATAAAACACGTGGATGAGTCCCAAATTCACCGAGCTCAAGTGCAATATGACCTTCCTGAAGGGGGCGCACGTAAAGCAATGGAGCAGTACATGGATGTCATGAATCGAGCTAAAAAAGAGGAACTGGCTCAATTACTTGGTGTCGATATTTACGTGTGAGATCTCCCCAGCTTGGGGTTACTAATATTGAAAGGTGGTTTATGAAGGTTTTTGGACGGTTTTTTCTCGCATTATTTGCTACGGTTGGTTTGTCTGCGTGTAGCTCGTTGCCAGAGGAGCTAAATGCAAGCACAGAATTGGTCGTTACAGACTATAAAGCTTTTGCTGAGTCTCAGGGGCAAGTGAGTGAAGATGTTCGCCTTGGTGGAATCATCGCTAAAGTGGATAACTTTAAAGATAAAACGCGTCTAGAGATTGTAAACCTTCCTATCAGTAAGTCTGGTAAACCTGATATTGATGAAGAGCCTACGGGGCGTTTTGTCGCCTATTTTGATGGCTATTTAGAGCCTGTCGCCTTTAGTGAAGGCCGTTTGGTGACGGTTGTAGGCAAAGGAGCAGGGGAAGAAGAAGGAAAGATCGGTGAGCACGGTTACATCTTCCCGGTAATTAAGGGGGAAGGGTACCGTTTATGGAAAATTGAAGAACGTGTACGCATGTATGACTCGCCAACCTACTTTTACCCATGTTACTCGATTAACTGCCGCATGTGGCGTAATGATTTCCCACAAGACGGTAAAGTGATAAAACAGGTCAAATAATCTGCGATGCATGAGCGTCAATTCGAGCTTCCTGCCGGCAAAATGGCAGCCCTTGAGATAGGGAACGAGAAAACGGCTGACTTGTCAGTCGTTTTTCTTCATGGGTGGTTAGACAATGCGGGCAGCTTTAAAGCGCTCATGGAGCAGTTGAACCAACTTAATCCTCACTTACACCTCCTAGCCATCGATCATTTTGGTCACGGTTTATCGAGTCATAAATCTCACGATAATTATTACCCCTTTCACGACTATATTGCCGATTTGTATCAGTTTTTGGACGAATTATCACCAAACAGACTGATATTAGTAGGGCATTCACTTGGTGCTTTAATCGCAAGTTGCTATAGTGCAGCGTTTCCAGAGCAGGTCGAAGCTCTTGTGCAAATTGAGGGAGCAGGACCTCTTCATGAGGATCCTACTAACAGTTTGCCTCGTCTTCGCGATGGCGTTTTAAGTCGAATAAGACAGCAAAACAAGCCAGAGCGAGCCATTGCCTCCTTCGATCTGGCGTTAAAATTACGCATGCAAGCCAACCAATTAACCGCTGAGCAGCTTCTACCGATAGTCGAGCGTGGAACAGAGCAGCGAGGAGATAAATGGTATTGGCGGCATGACGCCAAGTTAAAATGTGCGTCGCTTTACCGAATGGCGCAAGCGCATGCTAACTCGATTACCAGCCAAATACGTTGTCCTCATTTGATTGTATTAGGCGATCAAGGATTTCAGAATTTACCATCTAACCAAGCTGATTGGGGAGAGAACCCACCGCAAGTGGTTTCTGTCAAGGGTGGTCATCACTGTCATTTAGAGCAAATACTCGAGGTCGCAACGCGAATTCTTGGTGTAGTTAACAAAATTTAAACAAGTGTTTGAGAGTTGCGTGCTCAAGCACGTTCGCTGTGCTGTAATAGCTTTCAAAATAAAAAGGACGCTATTTTTTAGCCAGTTATAAACGAGGAGTAACATCGTGGATAAACCATGGCTTTCACGTTATCCAAGTGACGTACCTGAAACCATTAATCCAGAGCAATATGAGTCTTTGGTAGAAATGTTTGAACAGTCTGTACAAAAATATGCAGACCAACCAGCATTCATGAACATGGGCTCGGTTATGACCTTCCGTAAATTGGAAGAGCGTAGTCGCGCATTCGCAGCGTATCTGCAAAACGAGTTAAAACTGCAAAAGGGTGACCGCGTTGCTCTGATGATGCCAAACTTACTGCAATACCCAGTAGCATTATTTGGTATTTTGCGTGCAGGTTGTATCGCCGTAAACGTTAACCCACTTTACACTCCTCGTGAACTTGAACACCAATTGAATGACTCAGGTGCGACGACGATTGTGATTGTGTCTAACTTTGCGAATACGCTAGAACAAATCGTCGATAAAACACCGGTCAAACACGTAGTGTTAACCAGTCTTGGTCAAATGCTGCCACGAGCGAAAGGTACGATTGTCGATTTTGTCGTGAAGTACGTTAAGGGCATGGTGCCTAAGTACGATTTACCTGGTGCTATCTCAATGCGTCAGGCTCTACGTAAAGGTCGTCGTCTACAATACGTTAAACCGTTTATGTCTGGGGATGACATTGCATTCCTGCAATATACGGGGGGGACGACAGGTGTCGCGAAAGGTGCGATTCTGACTCATCGCAACATGATTGCGAACGTTCTACAGGCAAAAGGCGCGTACGGACCGGTTTTATCTCCGGGGCGTGAATTAGTCGTAACAGCATTACCGCTGTATCACGTATTTGCTCTTACCGTAAACTGTCTGCTGTTTGTCGAAATGGGTGGTCGTAACTTACTTATTACGAACCCTAGAGATATTCCAGGGTTCGTGAAAGAGCTACAAAAGCATCCGTTTACTGCGATTACGGGCGTGAATACCTTATTTAATGCATTGGTCAATAATGAAGATTTCCACGAGTTGGATTTCAGTAATCTACGTTTAGCCGTTGGCGGCGGCATGGCAGTGCAGCGCTCAGTGGCAGAAAGATGGCAAAAGACCACGGGTTGCTATTTGCTCGAAGGTTACGGTCTAACAGAGTGTTCTCCGTTGGTGGCGGCATATCCGCATGATCTTGTTGAATACAATGGCTCTATTGGTCTGCCGGTACCATCAACAGAAGTTCGTATCGTGGACGAAGAAGGTAACGCTCTTGCGAATACTGAAACTGGCGAACTTCAAGTTCGTGGTCCTCAGGTTATGCAAGGTTACTGGCAACGACCTGAAGCAACGAAAGATACGATTAACGAAGACGGCTGGCTATCAACCGGCGACATCGTTAAGTTCGATGACGAAGGCTTCCTGCATATCGTTGACCGTAAGAAAGACATGATCTTAGTATCAGGCTTTAATGTTTACCCGAACGAAATCGAAGACGTTGTAGCACTACACGGAAAAGTACTTGAAGTTGCAGCTATTGGTCAGCCGCATGAAGTGTCTGGTGAATTAGTGAAGATTTATGTCGTGAAACGCGATCCGAGCTTGACCAAAGACGAAGTGATCGCGCATTGTCGAGAACACCTAACTGGCTACAAAGTTCCGAAGTTGGTTGAATTCCGCGAAGACTTACCTAAAACCAATGTCGGTAAGATCTTGCGTCGTGTTTTACGCGAAGAGAATGACGCTGAACTTGCGAAGAAAAGCGCATAAGCCGATTTCGTCGAGTCGAGATATTTAAAAAATGATAGAATGCCAGCGTTTTGCTGGCATTTTTTATAGCGAGAAGTATGTGAACTATCAAATTATTACTAAAAACAAAGACCTAGAAGAGGTTTGCACTCATGCCCGAGAGGCAGACGTAGTGATGCTGGATACCGAATTCGTTCGTATTCGCACTTTCTACCCGCAGTTAGGTCTGATTCAGCTTTTCGATGGTAATCGCCTCTCGCTGATTGATCCGACTGAATTAACGGATATGACGCCGTTTGTAGCGCTATTAAAAGATACTTCTGTGCTAAAAGTGCTGCACGCATGTGGTGAAGATTTAGAAGTTTTCCAAAACGCTTTTGGTTGTACACCATTCCCTATGGTGGATACGCAGCTGATGGCCGCTTTTCTCGGTCACGGCCTATCGACAGGCTTCGCTTCGCTGGTGGAAGAATATTTAGGCGTAGAGCTCGACAAAAGTGAATCACGTACCGACTGGATGGCTCGTCCACTGACACAAAAGCAATTAGATTATGCTGCCGCAGATGTTCATTACTTGTTACCGTTATACGAAAAGCTGTTCGATAAGGTGACGCAAGCAGGTTGGTGGGAAGCTGTACAGCAAGAAAGTGATTTACTCGTTTCGAAACGTATTCGCGTAACCAATGAAGAGCATGCCTACCTTGATATTAAGGGCGCTTGGCAATTAAAACCTTCTGAGCTGGCGATTTTAAAGCCATTGGCGACGTGGCGTTATCGTGAAGCAATCAAACGAGATTTAGCGCTGAACTTTATCTTCAAAGAAGGTGATCTATTAACGGTCGCTCGTCTTGGTTTAACGAACTTTAAGAAGATGGAAGCAGAAGATATTGATATCCGAGCGATTAACCGCCATGGCGCGAAGATTGCCGCGATTGTTAAACAAGCGAAGCAAACACCTTCTGAAGAGTATCCTGCGAAAATTGAGCGTTTAATGGACTATCCGGGTTACAAGCAGGTCTTCAAAAATATGAAAGACTTGGTGAAATCGGCTTCGCAGAAGTCAGGTTTAGCCACGGAGTTCCTTGCCTCTAAAAAGCAGATCAATCAGTTGATCAGTTGGGTTTGGAAAAAAGATCGTGACCCAGAAGTATTGCCTGATTTGATGCAAGGGTGGCGTTTGGATTTACTCGGCGACAAGATGAACAAAGCATTAAAGTAATGAAAGATGAAAAAGGTTGGCCTCGATGCCAACCTTTTTCGTTCTAATTAGAGCATTCGTCTGGCGAGAGAAACTGATTACTTTTCTTCGTCTGGTAGCTTCACATTCAGCTCAAGAACTGAGATATCGTCGTCTTTGTGCTCAAATGTTAAGTCAACCATATTTGGATCAATTGCCACGTACTTGCTGATCACCTTCAAGATGTCTTCTTTTAATTGAGGCAAGTAAGACGGCGCAGGATCATTTTGGCTGCGGCGCTCTGCGACAATGATTTGCAAACGCTCTTTAGCTAGATTCGCAGAAGTTTTCTTCTGTGGACGGAAAAATTCTAATAATGACATGTCTAGCCTCCAAAGAGTCGTTTAAAGAGTCCTTTCTTCTCCTCAGTAAGGAAACGAAATTCAACCTGATTGCCTAATAAGCGATCAACGGTGTCAGAATAAGCCATACCCGCATCGGTGTTATCGTCAAAAGTGACTGGCACACCTTTGTTTGACGCGTTAAGCACGGCTTGGCTTTCTGGAATCACACCCAGTAGTGGAATATGTAAGATCTCCTCTACGTCTTCAACGCTTAGCATTTCGCCTTGAGTGACGCGAGATGGGTTGTAGCGAGTCAGTAGAAGGTGCTGTTTTACTGGCTCTAGCCCTTGTTCTGCACGCAGTGACTTGGAATCTAAAATACCGAGAATGCGGTCAGAGTCACGCACAGAAGAGACTTCTGGGTTCGTTGTGACAATGGCTTCATCGGCATAGTACAAGGCCATTAACGCGCCTTGCTCGATACCTGCTGGTGAATCACAAATAATGAAATCAAAGCCCATTTCATCAAGTTCGCCGAATACGCGCTGAACACCATCTTTTGTCAGTGCGTCTTTATCACGAGTTTGAGAAGCAGGAAGAATAAATAGGTTGTCCGTGCGCTTATCTTTGATCAGCGCTTGGTTTAATGTCGCTTCGCCGTTAATGACGTTTACAAAGTCATACACGACGCGGCGCTCACAGCCCATGATTAGATCGAGGTTACGCAAACCGATGTCAAAATCGATCACCGCGGTCTTTTTTCCCTTAAGAGCTAGACCAGAGGCGATGGCTGCGCTTGAAGTGGTTTTACCAACGCCACCTTTACCAGACGTTACTACAATAATGCGTGCCATTTTTTTTCCTTTTTAGATTAAATCGCGAGAACTTCTAAATGTAATGATTCATCGGCTTTACTGATCATTACTTTCTTTTGCCAGTACTCGCTTTCAATTTGATCGCTTAACCAGTAGTCACCCGCAATGGATACCAGTTCTGCTTGTAAATCGTGGCAAATAATACGCGCTTCCTGCTGACCACTTGCTCCTGCAATCGCACGACCTCGAAGTGTGCCATGGATATGAATAGAGCCGTCAGCAATGACTTCAGCACCAGCACTTACGTGCGCTAGCACCACCAAATCACCATCTTTTGCGTAGATCTGTTGTCCTGAGCGGACAGGCGTACGAACTACTTTCGTTGGTGCCATTTTGGCAGGTGCTTGGCTTGGTGATTTGCTCGCCGACATAATGGCGAAGCCAGCTTCGGAAGCAAGGTTTTGTACACGCTTGTCTTTACAGCCCGTTACACCGACCGGAATAAAACCAGCATCTGAGATGCCTTGTTTAAGCTTAGGGAAATCAATGTCGCCTTGTACTTTTGCTATATTGATTACCAAAGGCGCGGATGCAAAAAAAGAAGGTGCTTGAGAAACTTTTTCTTGCAAAAATTCGACAGTCTTTGCGATCTCATTGTCAGAAAGGTGTAAAACTGACAATGTAAAACTGCTACCTTTAAGGTCTGGTGAATGGGTCATCGTGGACTTCTTGCCTTTATTGAAAGAGCGTTGCCTTAAACTAGGTATGTCATGTTATATTTCATCCTTTGACGCAGCAAGTTCTCTCGTGGGCAAATAGGTGAATTAATCTCAAATTTGCTATTAAGTTTGCGAGAATTTGACGTTTTCAACCTAATCCGCACTCAACGCGGCTAAATCAGCATAAAAGGCGTGTCATGCTTTGTTCTATTTATAAAAGCTCGAAAAAAGAAGGTACTTATCTCTATATTCCGAAAAAGGATGATTTTTCACAGGTTCCTGACACCTTAATGCAGATGTTCGGTAAGCCTATCGCTGTCATGACGATTAAACTTGATGGCCGTAAATTGGCACAAGTTGATATCGAAAAAGTGAAGGCTTCATTACAAAATGATGGCTTCTTTCTTCAGGTTCCACCGCCGCCGGAGAACCTATTAGAAAAGTACAAAGAACAAAAAGCCCAGCAGAAAGGCGAATAACGTCATCGTTTTTCATCTGGGATTTCTGCCTTGCTCAAGGAGGGCAATATGAAAAAGATACTGGCTACCATGCTTAGCGTTGGTATGTGTACCTCGGCTTTTGCAAGTAGCGAGGGTTTTGATGAATACTTGAATAAGCTGCGTGCTGAAGCTCGTGATAAAGGTATCTCAGAGCAGGTCATTAGTGCTGCTTTTGCTAATGTTGAGTACAAGCCCCGAGCAGTAAAAGCGGACCGAAACCAACCAGAAAAGAAACTGACATTGGATGAGTACATTCCTCGCGCGGTGCCTGAGTGGAAGGTGAAGCAAGCCAGACAACTCTACAAAGAGCATTATACTGAGCTAAAGCGTATAGGCGATGAGTACGGTGTCCACCCGCGCTTTATTGTGGCGCTTTGGGGAGTTGAAAGTAACTTTGGTAAGTTTACCGGCAACTTTAAAGTGATTGATGCACTATCCACAATGGCATTTGAAGGCCGTCGTGAAGAGTTTTTCCGTAAAGAGACTATGTCGGCACTTCAGATCCTCGATCAAGGCCATATTGAGCTAGAGAACTTTAAAGGCTCATGGGCTGGTGCGATGGGTCAATGCCAGTTTATGCCAAGCTCTTTCCTTCGTTTTGCTGCTGACGGCAACGGTGATGGTAAAAAAGACATATGGCAATCTGAAGCGGACGTGTTTGCATCAACCGCTAACTATTTGAGCAAGTCTGGTTGGGATGATAAATATACTTGGGGTCGCCAAGTTAAGGTTCCTAAAAATATTGATCGCAGCCTAGAAGGGCGCACGGCTGAAAAAGGCAAATACCTTCAAGAGTGGAGCCAATTAGGTATCACAAAATATGACGGTAGCCCGTTGCCAAAACTGGATGAAGACATCAAAGCATGGTTGATCATGCCGGACGACGAGAATGGTCGTACGTATCTGGTTTACAATAACTACAACGTATTGATGAAGTGGAACCGCTCTTACTACTTCGCACTTGCTGTGAGTCACTTGGCTGACCGCATTAAATACTGATCTGCCATCAAACAATTTGGCATTCAGTCTTCAATACAAGGGCTCTTCGGAGCCCTTTGTTTTTTCTATAACCAAATCGAGGTAAAGCGTGTTATCTGAACGTGCCGCACAAATGGTGATTTTCTCCGCTCTTCTTAAACACAAAAGCTTCACAGCTGCTGCAAAGAGCTTAGGCGTGTCGGTGTCTCATGTGAGTAAACAGTTGAGTCAGTTAGAAGCGTCTCTTGGTATCAAGCTTGTTCAACGCACTACGCGAAGCTTTACGCCGACTGAGGCAGGGAAAACCTTTTTTCATCACTGTGAGCAAGTGGTACAAGCGGTGAGCAGCGCCACATTAGAGATGGAAACCCAGCGGGATGAAGTAGCAGGTTTGGTACGTCTTGGGTTGTCGCAATCATTTGGTACCTTACATATTATTCCAGCGATTCAAGAGTTACGCGAACTGTATCCTCAACTTCAAGTGGAAGTACATCTGTTTGACTATAAGGTCGATATGTTAGCCGAAGGGCTCGATTTATGGGTAACCAACAACGAGCATTTGCCTGAAGGTTACATTGCGCAGCGTTTGACGGATTGCCAGTTTGTTGTTGCGGCATCGCCAGATTACTTATTGAAACATGACACGCCAGCAGAACCGGATGACCTATCTGCTCATAACTGCCTCATATACAGAAGCTGGGAGCGTGACTATACGGGGTGGGCGTTTACCAAAGATCAGCAAGAATTGAACGTAAAAGTCTCGGGTAACTATTCAGTGGATCTGGCAGAAGCCGTTCGGGATGCGGCTATTGCAGGTTGGGGTATTGCCTACCTTGCCACTTACTTGCTGGGGGATGAGTTTAGAACGGGTAAGTTAATACAGCTGTTACCTGACTGGAAAGCCAGCCAGTCGATGCCGTTTTATGCGGTATACCCAAGCCGCCAGCATATGCCAAAAAAAATATCCGCAGTGATTAACTTTATCAAACAGAAGATCGGCAACCCTTGTCATTGGGACCAACGTTTGGCGCCTTACATCTCTATTCCTAAATAACAGGATCAATGACGTTGTAGAACGACACATAAGGTGATTCACTTCACAAAAATTTTTCCTGAACCAGAAACATATTTTCCATATGGAAATAATTAAAATAAGCAAACGTTTATCTTCAATAAATTCAATTGGTTATTTTGTTGGTCAGTTATTGGTCGCTTAAACTTTTCACACTGTTAACATCCTCAACTTGCAGCATTTTGAGTCCGCTATACAATCCGGTGCCTTCCATATCCCCCTTCTGTCGGATTCATTTTATGAACTCAATTATTGGTATCGTAGCCATACTATTCCTAGCATGGCTACTTTCTACAAATAGAAAAAATATAAAGCTGAGAACGGTGTCGTTTGCGTTTGCTTTGCAGGTACTGTTTGCGTTGTTGGTTTTATATGTACCAGCAGGACGAGATGCGCTGAATTCAGTGAGCAGTGTTGTGTCGAATTTGATCAACTATGGTCAAGAGGGCATTGCGTTTTTATTCGGTAATTTGGCGACAGGGGGCTTCACCTTTGCGATCAATGTTCTGGGTATCATCGTTTTCTTCTCCTCTCTTATCTCAGGTCTTTATCACATTGGTGTGATGCCAAAAATCATTAACTTTATCGGTGGTGGTATTCAAAAGCTGCTAGGTATCGGTCGTGCTGAGTCTTTGTCTGCTACGGCGAATATCTTTGTTGGCACCATTGAAGCACCATTAATGGTAAAGCCTTACCTAAAACACATGACTGACTCGCAGTTCTTTGCAGTTATGACAGGTGGTTTAGCGTCAGTTGCTGGCGGAACGTTGGTTGGTTACGCATCACTGGGTGTCGACCTCAATTATCTTATTGCTGCTGCATTTATGTCGGCACCTGCCGGCTTGTTGATGGCAAAAATTTTAATGCCAGAAGATACGGATAAAGCAGCAGATATCGACATTAGCCAAGTTGAAATTCCACGTGCAACTAACGTGGTTGAAGCATTAGCCGATGGTGCCATGGCGGGTGTACGCATTGCTGTATCGGTCGGTGGTACGTTACTGGCGTTTATTAGTGTCATTGCAATGCTAAACGGCATGTTAGGCTGGATAGGTGATCTAATTGGGACACCATTAAGTTTTGAGCTCATCCTAGGTTTTGTGTTTGCGCCAGTCGCTTGGTTGTTGGGTATACCATGGCAAGAAGCAACCACAGCAGGCTCGCTGATTGGTAACAAGATTGTGGTGAATGAGTTCGTCGCTTTCATCCAGCTTGCAGAAGTGAAGTCTCAACTTAGTGAACACTCACAAGCAATCGTGACGTTTGCTTTGTGTGGCTTTGCAAATATCTCAAGCATGGCGATGCTGATTGGTGGGTTGGGCTCTTTGGTACCAGAAAAGCGTGCATTTGTTTCTAAGCATGGTTTCCGTGCGATTATCGCTGGTGTCATGGCGAACTTAATGAGCGCTTCTATTGCGGGCGTGATTTTAAGTCTGTAATTGAAATAGATATCAACAATTAGCAAAAAGGCTCCTCGCGGAGCCTTTTTCGTATCTGAAGTTTTACGTTATTTGTCTGTGTGGAACTGTTCGCAAGCGAGCATCGTGTTCTCAATTAAACTTGCGACGGTCATTGGGCCAACGCCACCAGGAACAGGAGTAATAAAGCTCGCACTTTCACGTGCTTTGTCGTATTCCACGTCGCCAACTAGTTTGCCTGAATCAAGACGGTTAATACCGACATCGACCACCACTGCGCCTTTTTTAATCCATTCACCAGGGATGAAGTTAGGCTTACCAACCGCAGCCACGACAACGTCAGCTTGACGCACATGACTCTCTAGGTCTTTGGTAAAACGGTGACATGTTGTTGTTGTGCAGCCCGCAAGCAGCAGCTCAAGTGTCATTGGACGACCAACAATGTTTGATGCGCCAACCACAACCGCATGTTTACCACGCAGCTCAATGTTGTAACGGTCGAGTAGGGTAATGATGCCCTTTGGCGTGCAAGAGCGAAGCTTTGGAATACGTTGCGAAAGACGGCCAACGTTGTAAGGGTGGAAGCCATCCACGTCCTTCTCTGGGTGAATGCGCTCTAAAACATGTGTTGTGTCTATGCCCGCAGGAAGGGGTAATTGCACTAGAATGCCGTCAATTTCATCATCGTTGTTTAATTCATCAATCAGCGCTAGTAACTCTTCTTCTGAGCTAGACGCAGGAAGGTCAAAAGACTTAGAAACAAACCCAACTTCTTCACATGCGCGGCGTTTGCTACCGACATAAACTTGAGAAGCAGGATCTTCACCAACTAGAACCACTGCTAAACCAGGAGCACGTAGCCCAGCTTCAACACGTGCTTTAACACGTGCAGCCACTTCGGATCGAACAGTTTGGGAAATGAGAGTTCCGTCTATATTTTGAGCAGTCATGACTTTCCTTATAAATTAAGAAGGCAGATTATCTGCGGCGCATTGTCGCAGAATTTCTTATCAACATCCATACGCAAACGTTTGCTTTGTGGTGTTTTTGAACATTAAGCGTTTTAATGGACTTTTTTTAGGCATTCAGATCAGAATGTTATGAAAACCCGTTGATTTACCCGTTTGAACTCGTATAATCCTGTCCCTGTAGCGCGCCCTTAGCTCAGCTGGATAGAGCACGTCCCTTCTAAGGATGTGGTCATTGGTTCGAATCCAATAGGGCGTGCCATTTATTCAAAAGCCTCGATAACTCTTTGAGTTGTCGGGGCTTTGTCGTTTTTAGGTTTTTGGCTGTAATTGCCACTCTATCTACAACTTTTGAATGGCATTCTAGCCATTGCAATTTCTAGCAATTAATATGGACGCATATTAATTACCTTTCGTTAACCTTTATGCCTGCCACTTCTAACTTTTATGACCGACACGCCGACTCTTTCGCGAAGCAATACACATCGATCCAGTTTGAGGATGTCCACGCGAGTTGGAGAGTCTTCTGGCCCCAGGCTGGAGATCGTGTGTTAGATGTTGGCGCGGGCTCTGGTCGAGACGCGAAATGGATGGCTGAGCATGGGTGTGAAGTTGTTGCGATTGAGCCTGCTCAAGCACTTCTAAGGCTTGGTAAGTCTTACTGTGGCGATTCCGTTACTTGGCTTGAAGATGCATTACCTAAGCTTGAGAAAACCATTAATCTTGGCTTTCGCTTCGATTTAATTCTTGTCAGTGCGGTATGGATGCATCTTGCGCCTACGCACCGTGAACGTGCATTTCGCAAACTTGCAAATTTGTTAGCGCCTAATGGTCGATTGGTGATTAGCCTTCGTCACGGTGACTTTTCTGACGGTCGTAAAGCTTATCCCGTATCGGTTGAAGAGCTCGAAAAGTTTGCAAAGAATAGCGCTTTAATGGTGAGAAACGTATCTCTCGATGACGATCAGTTAAAGCGAACGGGTGTATCTTGGCAAACTGTAGTGATGTCTTTGCCTGATGATGGTTCCGGTGATCTGAATAAGGTTCGCCACATTATCGTCAATGATTCCAAATCGGCTACCTATAAGCTCGCACTACTACGTACTTTACTACGTATTGCAGACGCTCATTCTGGTGCAGTGGTTGATCGCAGCGAAGGTAAAGTTGCAATCCCATTAGGATTAGTTGGCTTATATTGGATTCGTCAATTTAAGCGTTTAATCGATAAAGAGAACATCCAGCAAAGCTCGAACTCGTCTAAAGGGCTAGGTTTTATAAAGCCCGATGGCTGGGGCAGACTTTCCCATTTAAGTCCTGATGATCTTGCTATAGGCACGACATTTTTTGGTGAAGATGCAGTGGCGCTTGATAAAGCGATAAAAGACAGCTTAAAAACCATAAAAGATGGTCCCGTCACTTTTACCTATCAAGGTGATAAATCAAACCCTTACTTTGAAATGATTCGTTCAGCTAAGAAGCCAAAACGTTCAATTGTTGTGGATAGCGAGTTCCTCGAAGGTTATGGGCTGTTTGTGTTGGATGAAAGCCTTTGGGATTGTTTTCGATTGTATAACTCTTGGATTGAGCCGCTGGTGGTCAACCAATGGATTATGGAAATGCAACGATTTCGGTCTAATCAAGAGCGGGGTATTCCACTGCAAACGTATCATGATTGTTTGGTCTGGATTGATAAAGACCATGATACGCGAGTCGTGCGAAAGAGAATTGAACAGTTGAAGCTCAGCCATTGCGACATTGTCAGTGTATGGAGTGGAAGCAAATTACGAAATGAGTATCACGTTGATCACTGTTTGCCATTTGCTTATTGGCCCAACAATGATAAGTGGAACTTACTACCAACATCTAAGGTTGAAAACCTAAACAAGCGTGATCGTATTCCTGCTAGCTATCGATTAAACGCATCCAAGCCGCGAATTTTGGATTGGTGGCAGTTAGCTTGGGGAGAGACGGATAATTTGAGTCGGACGTTTTTTACCGAGGCTTCATTGTCGCTACCTAATGTGCCTGCATCTTGTCAAGATTTTGAGCATGTCTTTGAAGCGATGGGATTACAAATTCGTGGTGTTAAAAGTCGCCTTTGTATCGCGGAATGGTAATGTCTTGTTTGCCGTTACAGCGTGATATATGAACCTGATAGCCACCAACAAAAAAGCGCTGGTTAACCAGCGCTTTTGCATTTATTAAGGGCATTACATCTTTTTAAAGATGATGGAGGTGTTGATGCCGCCAAAGGCGAAGTTGTTACTCATCAAATATTTCACGTCCAGCTCTCGGCCTTGTCCGGCGATGTAGTCTAAATCGCCACATTGCTCGTCGAGGTTTTCTAGGTTGAGCGTTGGGTTAAACCAACCTGTGTGCATCATTTCTAAACCTAGCCACGCTTCAATCGCGCCACAGGCGCCTAGTGTGTGGCCAAAGTAGCTCTTGAGTGAACTGATTGGCACTTTGCCCAGAGCATTCGCTGTTGCGTTGCTTTCCGCAATATCGCCGCGGTCGGTGGCAGTGCCGTGAGCAGATACATAGTCGATCTTCTCAGAAGGAATGCCCGCGTTTTGCAAAGCCATTTCCATACAGATTTGCATGGTTTCCATCTGTGGTTGAGTGACGTGTGCGGCATCACAGTTGCTGGCAAAACCGATGATTTCTGCATAGATTTTCGCGCCACGAGCGACGGCGTGTTCGTACTCTTCCAGAACTAGCGTTCCCGCACCTTCACCAATCACCAAACCATCGCGATCGGAGTCATAAGGTCTTGGTGTGCTTTTCGGGTCTTCATTCTTCAGACTGGTGGCAAAAAGGGTATCGAAGACCGCGGATTCCGTTGGGCACAATTCTTCAGCGCCACCAGCAACCATGACCGTTTGGTAGCCGTGCTTGATCGCTTCGTAGGCGTAGCCGATTGCTTGGCTGCCAGAGGTACATGCACTGCTGGTTGGGATCACTCGGCCTTTCAAACCGAAAAATAGACCAACGTTCACTGCCGTGGTATGCGGCATCATTTGCACGTAAGTCGTTGCGGTGATCGCTTTAGTGGTTTTCTCATTCAGCATGACACCAAATGCGCCGATTGCGTCAGTACTGCCTGTTGATGAGCCGTATGCGATACCCGTTTGACCATTGGTGAGTACGTCGTTACCAATCAAACCTGCTTGGCTTAGTGCGTTTTCTGTTGCGACGGTCGCCAATTTGGAAACACGCCCCATGCCGCGTACTTGCTTGCGCTTGTAGTGCTTTGGCAGTTCAAAATCTAAAATTGGTGCCGCGAGCTTGGTGTTCAAACCATCATACTGTTCGTAAGAAGGCATGTATTGCGTCGCGTTCTGGCAGTCACGCAGTTTTGGTTCGACAGATTGCCAATCGTTACCAAACGCAGTCACGCCTGACATTCCGGTTACAACAACTCGACGGCTCATACTAGGCCTCCGTTTACCGAAATGACTTGGCGAGTTACATAGCCTGCGATGTCAGACATAAGGTAACTGACTAAACCAGCAACTTCTTCTGGCTCTCCCATGCGGCGCAAAGGAATTTGCGGCATCGCATGTTCTTTCACGTGTTCGTCTACCATGCCTGTGTCGATAAGCCCTGGAGCAACGCAGTTGACGGTGATTTTGCGTTTTGCCAGTTCAAGCGCGAGTGATTTTGTTGCACCAATTACGCCCGCTTTCGCTGCGCTGTAGTTAGTTTGACCACGATTCCCCGTTAGGCCAGAGACTGATGCAAGCGTAACAATTCGGCCGCCTTTGCGCTTTTGCACCATTGGCATAACACAAGGGTGAAGAACGTTGTAGAAGCTATCTAAGTTGGTATGAATCACACCATCCCATTCTTCTTCGGTCATCGCAGGGAAAGCGGTATCTTTTGTGATACCAGCGTTGTTCACGACGCCATAGTAAGCGCCGTGTTCGGCGATATCGGCTTCTAGCTTCTCACGACAATCTGCACGGTCACTGATGTCGAATTGGATAAGACGACCGCTACCACCATGCTGTTCGATGGTGTTTAGGGTGTCTTGCGCGCCTTGTTGATCGCCCATGTAATGGACAATGACTTGGAAACCATCTTTGGCTAATTGAACGGCAATGGCTTTACCGATGCCTTTGCTGGCACCTGTAACGAGGACTTGTCGGGTCATTGTTGACTCCTGATTTTCATTTCTTGTAATTTTTCTTCTGATGGAACGTAAACGTTCAATTGGCAAGTCGCTACAACAGTTCCTTGTAGCTCAATACGGGCTGAAAAAACCGCCATACCGTTATCTTCCATAACTTTTTCAGCATACACATCGAGCACCTGTCCGCGAGAAAACGTATCGCATTCAGACGTGTATCGACGGCTACCAAGCAAAAAGCCAATCGGTGGCGCTTGTTCTTTCATTAATGCGTGGTAACCAGACCACGCCGCGACAGATTGCGCCATAAACTCAATGCCAACGTAAGCTGGCACGGTTTGAGAGGTCGAGTCGAAGAACGGGTTGTGTTCTGCGATATCAACCTGGCAGTGAATCGTATCTTGTTGAACATCCAAAGCACGATCAACCAAGATCATTGGTTTGTCGTGTGGCAAAAGTTGTTCGATGGGAGGAAGTTTAGTCATGAGCGTAACCAAAAATAAGACTAATATTATTGCCACCAAAAGCAAAAGAGTTGCTGAGAATCGCTTTGTTACCCAGTTTGGTTGGCGTCTCAACTAACGATATATGGATATCGTCTGCTTTGGTTTCGCAGTGTTGTATTGGCAAATCAAGGTTGTACTTGAGAATATGCCAAGCGATCGCGGCTTCCGTTGCACTTGCTGCGCCTAATGTGTGTCCGGTAAGTGGCTTTGTCGAGCTTACGGGAACGGAGTCACCAAAGCAGCGATGAATGGCTTTGCTTTCCATCGCATCGTTTAACGGCGTTGCTGTGCCATGCGCGTTGATGTAACCAATGTCTTGCACTGTAAGTCCTGCATTGGCCAACGCTTTTTTCATCGCTTCTTCTGCGCCTAACCCTTCTGGATGTGGTGCGGAAATATGGTGTGCGTCTGAGCTGTCGCCAGCTCCGAGAAGAGCAACGGGCGCAGGTGTTTTGCTTAGCAACATTAATGCTGCGGCTTCACCGATATTGATGCCGTTGCGATGTTGGTCAAACGGCTTACAAAGGGTATCGGATAGAGCTTCTAAACCGTTAAAGCCGTTTAGTGTGAGGCGACAAATGGTATCCACACCACCCACAATGACCGCATCAACAATGCCAGAGCGAATCAGGCGTTGCGCGGTTAAAAAGACACGACCACTAGAAGAGCAGGCGGTTGAAACTGAGTAATGTGGGCCGCTCAAATCAAAGTAGGCGGCAATAAAATCGCTGCAGTTGCCAAGCTCTTGTTTGGTGTAATGGTAGTCGGCAGGAAAATTACCCTTTGCCAGCTTTTCACCAAATGCGATTTCGCCATCTGAAATGCCAGATGTGCTGGTGCCGATCACGACTGCGATACGGTCACGACCATATTTAGCAATGGCGTCACGCACGTCGCCTTCGATTTGCTGCAAAGCCGAAAGTGCGAGGCGGTTGTTTCTCGTATCAAACTGGCTGAGTGCGGGTGGTAATTGCGGTAACGTCTGTGCAATTCGACCGATTACTGTTTGGCGGCCTGAATTTAAAATATCTCGGTCAACCACCATGTTGGATGGCTTCGCTCCCGATAAACACTGGTGGATGAGCGCATCATCTTGTCCCATGGCAGAGTGAAAGCCACAGGCCTGAATATACAAAGGTTGAGAAGAGCGAATAGGCATATTGTTATTCTAAATTGTTCTTAATTAATCTGATGTTGCAGTGTTTGAATAGAAATTGAAAACTGATGTTTGAGGTGATGAAAATCAATCTTACCCTCTAACTTGTTAGAAGAGCTGTATTGAATCTCAATGATCTTTTCACCGTCGCTATCAAAGATGGCGCGAGAATTATTTTTATCAATAATTCGCCACCTTACCTCATTTAACGATCCTTCCCAAGCGGAACTCGGCCAGAGCGTGATCATCAGGTTAAATAATACCTGTTCTGGCTGCGGTAGCGAACCTTGTAAACCGTTGAGTACTTCGGTTTGGATTTGTTCTCCATCGTAAGACAACGAGAGCACTCGCGTCCCCCAAGATGAGAAGCCTGCCAGTACCACTTCGTTGCTAGTCACTTGCAGTTGCACCGGAAGTTGCTCAGATATGGGTTTGTCGTCAATTACCCAAGAGGCCGTAATCAATTGGCTGGCCGTCAACTGATAGCCCAAGCTGGCTGGAGTCGGTAAGTTAACTTGGGTGTTCTCAGCAATATCGACTTGAGGTGTCGATTGGTGAGGTACCAAGCTGCATGCACTTAAAAACAGACTCAGTACGATTAACGTCGCGCAGCGAAAAGCATGGTTAAAAATCATGACGTCGTTTCCTCTGTTTTAATCGCAATCGGAGAGAGCAGCCAAGCAACAAAAATACCACTTAACACCGTAATGCCGAAACTGTGAATCGCGTGAGTTTGGCTGAGTGATAGCAACCCAAATGACAACACAGTGGTGATTGCCGAAAGGGTGATCGCTAATAGTGTGCTCACGCTGCGGGCTTTCTCGGCAAAGAACAGAGTGTAATCGATCCCGATACCAAGAATGAGCACCAAGCCAAGCAAGTTGAATAGGTTTAATGTTGTTCCCATCGCGACAGCAGTTGCCAGACCGCAGGCGCAAGCAATCAATGATGGCAGTAAAACTCGGCAACTGTGTTGCAGACCGTACCGCTTGATTAATACCAGAAAGATCACAGCACTGGCGGCTGCCAATAGTTCCATGATTTTGATTCGGTATTCACCAAATAGGGCGGATATTTCCTCAGCTTTGTTTAGATAAACAACATCAGACTGCGATTTGGCAAATGCCTTAACAACGGCGGAGTCTTGCAATTGGTTTAACACCACTACCGTTGCAGATTTTCCTTTGATCTTACCCAAATGGAGAAAACGCACAGGCGCTGATACTGGGTTTTGCAAGTACTGATCAACCGTGACAGGGATAAAGTCGGCGTCCATTTTAGGCTTTTTACTTAAGCTCAGTCCGGAAGCTAGTGGGCTGGATTGTGTCGCGTAAAGATCGCGAATCAATTGATAGTCTTGTTGTTGACGCTCCACTGAGCTCAAGTAGCGGCTCAGGCTCTGGTAGCTTTCGATGGTGCTGTCCGCTTTCCACGCTTCTAAAGTTGGTGTCAAAGACTCCAGCTTTTTCATTAGGTTTTCGTCATCGTCGGCGGTAACGACCAACATTTGCTGCGAAGATTGCATGCCACTGAGCGTCGTAATCAAGGTTTCTTGCTGCTTGAGATCGTTCGGCATCGTTTGCAGCAGACGAATGTCGTCATCGTAGTTCAATTGCAGCAAGAAAAAGCCACTCGCAACCACACATAACATCGGTAATCCGACTTTAATTCGAGGTTGATTCCAAAGCGTTAACCATTTCGCCAACAGTGATTGTCCCGGTAAAGTCGAAATGGAGCGCGATGGGTTACGAGCCAGTATCGGATACCAAGCCACCACGGTGATGTAAGCAGCAATCAGACCAATGGATGAAAACAGCGCAAGCTGCTGCAAACCTGGAAACGGTGCCACTAACATGCCCAAATAGCCGATCAAACTGGTGATTAAGCCAAGTGTGATAGCTATGAAAATATGCTTTAATCCTTGCTCGCTATCCCATTCATTTCCCGCCGCAAGACGTTCGGTTAGGTAGTGGAATGCGTAGTCGATAGACACACCGATTAAACTTGCACCAAACACTAAGCTGAACAGATGGACTTTTCCAAAAATCCACGTCGTAACGGACAAAGCAACGAGCAAACCAATGGTGATGGAAAGCAGTGCCAGAGACAGTGGCATCACACTACGAAAGACCAACGCGAGCAATGCAATGATACCGAGCAGAGAGAACACACCGATGGTACTGATCTCCGATTTGGCACTTTGCGTACCAAAGTTGGCGTAAAATAGAACGCCAGTATGTGCCACTTTAGCGCCATATTTCTGCGCGACGCTCTGTTCTAGCGCTTGAATATCAGGGACTGCAAGCTGCCCAGTTAGGCTATAAGGCGAGTCTTTTAGCTCGGCAGTAATAAGAAAGTATTGAGCACCGTCTTTTTCGACGGACAGATAGCCGTTATCCAATCGGAAAGAGGACGATTGCTGGGTAACTTGGCTTAAATAATCACGAAATAGCAAGAAAGGGTCATTTTGTAACTCTTGCCCGGTCACTCCAGAAAACGGGTTGTACAGCGACTGAATCACATGCTGCACTTGCTGTTCTGGATTTTGGCTTAAACGCTCTCGTTGTTCAGGCGTCAGTAATTGGAAGCGGTGCTTAAAGTAGTAACTCGCCCAAGCTTGCTGCTCTTGAGGTGAGATTTTTCCCACCACATCGCGAAAATGATTACTTTGGCGTAATCCCTTATCAAATTCAGCGGCCGCTGCAAAAAGGGCGTTGCTGTCCGGCGCTGTGATCACGAAAATGACTTTGTCGCTCATACTTGCCGAGACCGACTCAAAGGCTTGCTCAGCCACCGGGTTTTGTTGGTTCTTCGGCAGCAGTTTTAAAATGTTGGTCTCAATCGGAGATTCTGCGCTCCAAACCCATTGTTTGAGTAGCAACGCGCCCGCTAAAACAACGAGATTGAGCCAAACCAGAGCAAAGGTATGAGTGCCAAGACTGAGTTTAGAAACGGAATTGAGCGTCTTCGGCATCCGTGAGTTCCTGAGGTAGAGAGGTCTGGTTCGTAAACGTGATTTCGGTCTTATCGCCACGCAGCTCTTGTAGGGTTAGGCGATCAATGTGCGTTTTACCGGAAAGAGTGATGGATTGAAACACCGCATTTAATGGCGACTGTTTTGGCACTAAAACGAGCTGCCATTGATTGTTCTCAACTGAAAAATCGAGTGTGAATTGTTCTTGCAGTGCAGAAGTATCCCCGTGGAACACGGATAAAAACACATGGCTAAAGTAGAACGCCATTGGGTTTTCTTCAGCAGAAATCGTTTTCGGAGCTTGGTCGGCAAAAGTCTGACGAAGTTTGTTTTCCGTCAATACCAAATTGACTGCGAAAGGTTCAGTTTGTTGCCACAACAAGCCATGTGTTTTGCTCAGTGTGAACTGACCTTTAGAGGTTAAAGGTTGACTAAACATTTCCAGATGACGCTGCTGCGTAAAATCTCCGCGTACGATTTCATGCTGAGACAACTGCTGTTGAAGCGATGCCAAATCCGTTACGTTTGCTGTCGGTGTGGCCAGTGCTGGAACAGAAAATATCAACAAAAAAGAGAGTAACCACTTTTGCATTAGTTCAGGCTCCCATGGTTGTGCCATTGCTCTACTTTATCTAAAAAGACTGCTGGAGAAACAAAGCACATCTCTTGCTTTTCAATGGATACGGCGACTTGCGTTGTATGCGCTTTGCACATACGTTGATTCGTTTCGGCGTCGTAAATCACGTAATCCACACGCAAGCGGTTTTCCCACTCCGTGAGTTGCGCGGTAATGCGAATGGTGTGATTAAACGGAATCGCCTTGACGTATTTAACGCGCGTGTCGATGATCGGCCACATATACCCAGAGTCTTGCATATCGCGATAGCTGTATTGGATCTTCTCCATCAGCACACGACGCGCTTCTTCAAAATACCGAAAGAAGTTGCCGTGATATATCACGCCCATCGGGTCAGCATCTTGGAATGAGGTGACCATAGTCACCTCCGCTTCTAATGGGTAGAGAACCTGCTCTTGCATTATACCTCCGCGTAGAGTGGCCAATGACGTTGCTGAATGCGTTCAATGAAATGACGCAAATCTTCTTCCAATGGGCGATCTTCAATCACAAACTCAAACTCGCTCAGCACGGCGTCACGAATTACTCGCAAACTCTGACTCATGTGGTGTTCGTCCAATTCGTTATGACGACGACGAATCTCAACCGCTTGAACGCTTGCTAGGAGTGAAGCCGCAGCAACTTGCTCTGTTAACTCAAGTACGCGTAAGCAATCACGAGCCGCAATGGTGCCCATGCTCACTTTGTCTTGGTTGTGACATTCGGTTGAGCGAGAAAAAACGCTCGCTGGCATGGTGTTTTTCAACGCTTCTGCCGTCCAAGCTGAGATACCAATCTGAACCGCTTTAAAGCCGTGGTTGATCGGTTTACGCTCGCCTTCTGCACCGGTTAAGTTAAACGGCAGGCCGTTATTGAACTTGTAATCCATCAGTTGCGCCATCTGACGGTCCAGCAAATCAGCCAAGTTGGCAATGTTCACTTTCAACGTATCCATCGCCATTGCGATATGACCACCGTAGAAGTGACCGCCGTGGAGAACGCGCTCGTTGTCGCCATCGATAATTGGATTGTCGTTGGCACTATTTAGTTCATTCTCAATCAATTGACGTAGCCAAGGCAGTGAGTCTTGCACCATGCCAATTACGTGTGGCGCACAACGCAGCGAGTAACGATCTTGCAGTCGGTCGCTATTGCGTGGCGGACGCTCAGCATTGAGATCATCACGCAGCCAAGCCGCAACTTGCTGTTGACCAGGGTGAGGTTTTACCGCAAACAACGCTTCATCAAAGTGGAAATCGTTACCTTGCATACCCACAGAGACCATTGCGGTAATCTTGGTGCACAGCTGCGCTAGGTATTCTGCGCGTTTGTAGGCAAGACAGGCGAGAGCAGTCATCACGGATGTACCGTTCATTAACGCCAAACCTTCTTTTGGTTTTAGGCGAATTGGCTCAATGCCCAGCTCTGAAAACACTTCTTGTGTTGATCGCACATCGCCTTTGTAAAGTACTTCACGCTCGCCAATCAAGGTCGCCGCTAGGTACGACAGAGGCGTTAAATCGCCACTTGCGCCCACCGAGCCTTCCTGTGGAATACGCGGCGCAATGTCGTGGTTGATAAGCGTAACGATTTGGTTCAACAGATCGTGAGACACGCCAGATACGCCTTGCGACAATGAACATAAACGTGTTGCTAGCACCGCACGAGCTTGCTCATGAGAAAGGATTTGACCTAAGCCACAGCCATGGAAGCGCGTAAGGTGCAACGGAAGTTCATCCACAAGAGCGGGTGGAATCGCCACGGTGCATGAATCACCATAACCCGTGGTTACGCCGTAAATAACGCCTTCTTCTTTCAGTAACCGTTCCAGAAACGCCACGCCACGATCAATCTTCGCGGTAAATTCTGGCGAGGTGTTCATGTTTGCCTTTGCACCTTGAGCAATGGCAACGACATCTTCGATGGTTAAAGATTGGGCACCAAAAGTGATGTTGTGATTATTGTTGTTTGTCATGTGGCTGATTACTTAAAGTCCAGAAGTTAAAAAAGTTGTACCACTGTAACGGCGCTTGCAGTGTGTGGTGTTCTAATCTTTGTGCGTACTGTTGAACAACGCGTTCTAGTGCCTGCTGACGCTCCTTGCGTGGTAGCGTGACTTGGTCACTAAAGTGTTCAAAGTACACATTAAAATGCGGAGTGTTTGCTTCATCGTCGCGTAGGCCGAAGAGTAGATAAACCGGCGCTTTTAATACCGAGGCCAGCATGAATGGGCCTTGCGGAAATGGCGCTGGTTTACCAAGAAAATCTGCCCAAACGACACGATTTTCTTTGCTGGTAGAAGTGCGATCGCCAACGATCACCACCCATTCGCCTTGCTCGATTTTTTGTTGAAGCAGAATCGCGGTGTCTGGTCCCATTGAGCTGACTTGAATCAGATTCAGTTCCGAATTTGGGTTTACCGCCTTCATTACCGCATTAAATTGTTCAGCGTGTTGGGTAAATACCAAGGCATTGATTTTGACATGAGAGTGTCGACGACCAAGCGCACGGCAGAGTTCGATATTGCCAAGGTGCGAGCCTAAAATGAGCACGCCTTGTTTTTTCTGCGCCATCTCTTCGAAATGATGCTGGCCGTGAATGGTTAGGTTATCGACGTTAAAGTCACCTTGCCATGCTGCCAGTTTGTCGAGCATGGTACGCCCAAAGGAAAGCAGATGATGATAGCTGTCCAACTGCTTTGGCAGTGCGATGTTCTGCTGCGCTGCGTAGTGCTGTAAGTTGTTCAGGTAAACCTCAGACGCTTCACGGGCAGATTTACCCGTGAAGTGGTAGTAGCGCATGACTAGCTTTAAAATCAGGTCGAACGCTTTTCTACCGAACAAGCGGTAAACCGCGAGCAAGGTTTTGATGCCTAAAATCGTGCCTTGTTCTTTTCGTTTCGACCAGTGGGCATTGCTGTCGTCTGTGTGACTGTGCTTTCTGGCGAGTAGCGAAGGAATGCGCGGCAACATGCCAAAAAATAGGCGAGTGTGCATCCAGCTTATCTTGACGTTGTCCCACAATGCGTCGAAGTGGGAAATGCCACCTTCAGGGTAGATCACGCGCGTTGGAACAAAATCAATGTCGACGCCTTCCCAATACATTCGCACCAGAATCTCGATATCAAAATCCATGCGTTTGCCGATGCTGTACTTGTTCAACACGGCGACCGTTTTCGCCACTGGGTAGGCGCGAAAACCGCACATGCTGTCTTTGATAGACAGTGACAAGGTTTCTATCCACACCCAAACGTGTGTAGCGTAGCGACCATACAAACGGGATTTGGGTACGCTCTCGTCGTATATCGGTTGGCCCGAAATCAGGTTATCTGGTTTTGTTTCGCTGGCGCTGAGCAATTTCGGCAATGCTTCTAGGTCGTGCTGACCATCTGCGTCGATTTGAATGGTGTGCGTAAAACCAAGTTGGTGAGCTTGATGTAGGCCTGCCATCACCGCGCCACCTTTGCCTTGGTTTTCTCTCAAACTAATCAGTTTTATCAGTCCTTGCTCACTCAAAGCAGAAAGCGCTTGTTTGGTGTCTTCATTGCTGCCGTCGTCCACGACCAGCACTGGCAAAGCGAAAGAGGATAACGACGCAACCACGTCTGCAATTGTGCTGCCGTGGTTGTAGCAAGGAATTAAAAAGCAGGGGCGATAATCACTCACGTGACTCACCCAGTTTCATTTTTCCTGACGAGTGAGTCACCAAGGTTTCACCGTTTGTCGATGTGTACTTAAAGGTCAATTTCTCGCGCTCATTGTCCCAAGAGAGTGAGAGGCAAACGTCGGCGTTTGGCAGAATCGGCTCTTGAAATTTGATGACTTCCATTCCTTTAAATACCTTGGGAGTATTCAAATGTTGAACGGCGTAGAACAGCGCCCAATCAATTTGAGTGACGCCGGGTAAAAGAGGGAAGTGATTGAAATGACCTTGGAAATCTAAGATGTCAGCATCCACTCGCAGCGACAGCTCCGCGGTATGGTCACTCACTTCAATATTCTGAATAGTTGGTTTTCTTTTATCCATGTTACTAGCTTTATTGGAATAGTTTTTCAATTTCAGCAACTTGGCGTTTGCCTTGGCTGTTCAATGGAATTTCGTCGACCACTCGGAATTTTCTCGGGATAGCGATCGGTTCTAGCCAATTGCGCAGTGCCTTGCGAAGCTCAAGCCAAAATTTGCCTTTACCAAGTTCATTAAGCACATCGCTGCCTTGATCGTTAAGTACGATGATCGAGACTAACGTGAGGCGACCAGATTCTTCCATTGGGATCACCACGCTTTCTTGAATCCACGGCAATTGCTCTAAACGTTTTTCCACTTCGACAAGGGAAATACGCTTTTCTTCGACTTTGACGATTCGGTCAGTGCGTCCACGCAATTCAAAAGAAATACTATCATGGAAATAGCATTCATCCGCAGTTTGGTACCAAGTGTTTTCATCAATGTGTGGCGAGCGGAGCTTTAAACAATTTTCATGGTTAAGCTCGGCTTCAACACCAGGGAATAACGTCCAGGGAGTACTGGCTTCGTGCTGCTGACGGTAAGCAATGCCGCCGGTTTCTGTGCTGCCAAAAACTTCAATAGGAAGTGACCCAAACAACTGCTGGCTGTGCTGCGCCGCTTGGTTTGGCAAGGGGCCACCAGAAGAAAATACGCACCGAATCGCAACCGGATCGTGCTCTTCACTGAGTCGTTTTAGTAACGCAGGGCTGCTTACTAGCGTGGTGTCAGCATCAGCGTGATGGACAATTTGCTCTGGGAACTCAAGGTTGTGTGCTGAAAATGGACGTGCAGAGCACAAAGGCCACAATACGCGGAACAGCAAGCCGTAAATGTGTTGATGAGAAACGGTGCTTTCAACGCGTGTGCTGGCAACCGTGTCGCCCCATAGGTTATCTAGAATAGAAACTTCGATGTCGAGCTGTTTCAGCGTTTTTGCAATGGCTTTTGGTGTGCCGCTTGAACCCGAAGTGAATAGCGTTACCGGTATTTCCGCCAGGTTTAATTCACGCCAAAAATAAGGTTGTTTGGCCTCTGACTCGTTAATCACGGTGGTTTCTAGCAATGATTGAGCTTCGATCAAAAGCGAGCTCACCAGTTCTGGAACCGAGACATCGGCATCATGCAGCAACAAATCGTAGTGCTCACTGAGCTCTTTGAGTGCTTCTGGTTGGTAATTACCAGGTAATACAATGGATTTTCCTGCATAACAACAAGCAAAAAAGCCAACGGCAAACAGGTAGCTGTTGCCAAAACACAGCGCAATGTTTTGCGTTGGTTGGGTTTCTAACTGCTGAGCAAGTGTTGCGACGTGCTGCTGGAAATCACCCCACGTGATAACCGTGTCGCGATCGTAAGAGACTGGGGATTGCTCAGACCTCTCGGCGATGAACAAGGTCGCTAGGGAGGTAAAGCTCGAATACGTTGTATTCATACGATTAGTGTTCCTTTCGAATAAATTGACGCACGATCCATTCTCCAGCGAACAAGCCACCAGCAAGTAAGTAGCTGATGAGGCCGTTATAAAGCGTCCATATTTTTACTGGTAGGAAACAGGTATAGAATGCAACGGCAGCGTTGAGCGTAAAAAAGGCGCACCAAACCATCGTCACTTTGCGAGTGTAAGCCACGCCACTAGCCGGAAGGTCGGGTTCTTGCAAGCGAGCAAGCCTCTCTATGATCGATTGCGGCTGTTTTAAGCTCAGTCCAAATACACACAGCATACATAAATTGACAACGACAGGGTAAAACTGAAGCCACCCATGTTGTTTAAACACCATGCCAAGCGTAATTAGGACAATGCCAACAGCGCCCGTAACGAGCGCCAAGAACTTAAACTCTTTTAGTGGGGTCTTATTTGCGACGAAAACACGCAAAAGTAACGCAGCAATTAACAAGCCCCCAACTAAGTTCAAGCCAAATTTATCTATACCGAAATAGACGGCGAAGGGGTAGGCAAACAGTACAATTGCAGACAGACCAGTCAGCAATTGGCGCATTAACTTTCCTTCAATAATTCAGTGACAGCGTTAACCACATCGTCAACGGTTCTTACTGCACTAAACTCTGCTGGCTTGATTTTTTTGCCAGTGACATTCTGTAGGTGTACGACCAAATCAACGGCGTCAATGCTATCAAGATCGAGATCTTGGTATAAGTGCGCATCTGATTGAATGTCGGCTGCGTCAATTTCGAACAGCTCAACAAGCGCATCTTTAACTTGTTCAAATACTTGATCTTTATTTACATCAGTCATGAATATACCTACAACTTATTCATTAGTTTGAGAAGAAACGTATTTCGCTAGATTTGCTACAGACGCAAAGTGTTCGCGCGTATTTGAGTCGTCGGCATCAATAACGATGTTGTATTGTTTTTTTATTGCGAGTCCAAGCTCAAGCGCGTCGATAGAATCTAAGCCAAGTCCATCACCAAAAAGTGGTGCATCCGTTTCAATATCATCTACGGTTAAATCTTCAAGGTTTAAAGCATCAATAATAAGTTGCTTAATGTCGTTGTGTAACTGTTCCACTGGGACCTGCTTATTAATAAAAGTTTTCTGGAAAAATGTTTTCAGCTAGGTGCTGTTGTAAGCGTCGCGCCGCTATTGTCGGCGACGTAGTTTGCTTTATAAAGGGGGTAATCTCAACTTTATCCTTAACTTCAACCCTGAAAAAGGGCTTTGTTGCCGGTACTTGATACCATTTTTTCTCTTTTGTGAGGAAACTTGGCGTTACCGTAATATGGACAACTCTTAAATCTCGTTCTGTTCTTACCGCAATTTGTGCTGCACCGCGTTGTAATTTCGGCTCTACACCTGGTGTTGTTCTTGTTCCTTCAGGAAATATAAGCAACACGTTGCCTTTGTTAAATCGTTCATCACAAAGTGCTAATAAATCATCCGGTGCTTCATTGGGAATATATCCGGCTGCTTTTACGATGTGCTTCATAAAAGGATTCGACCATATTGCCGATTTTACTAAACAGTCGCAGCGATTTAATTGTGAAGCAATGAGAACGTAATCGATTAAACTAGGGTGGTTGGCAACAATTAAACAATTACGATCTTGTTGAAGAATATCGGCACCAATAATTTGATAATCGATTGCGCCACTCAACTTCATCAATTTACAAAATGTGTTGAATGAATATCGAATCGCACCCTGAACTTTATATTCGCGTTCCGTTTGGTCTGAAACAAAAATACGAATGGTCGGAATAACAATGAAACTCAGTACTAAACCACCTAACCCAAATACTGAAAAACAAAAGCCTGTTGCTAGCACACGCCAATACTGATTTAAGCGAGTCATTTTTTGTGCCATTCCCAAGCTTGATGCGGAGCGAAAATAGTCCACTGGCTTTTATCTAACAAGTATTGTTGCAAAAATACTAAACCTTGAGGAAGAGGATGACCGGAACGTTCTGCGTTTATGGAGCTTTGTATCGCGAAATTGTCTCCATGAGAAAGTATTAAGCCAAGTCCAAACCCTTGGTATTGTTGGTTTTCATATTCTAAATAAGAGTCAGGCATAGGCTCATCAAAATCAACAAGCAGTACTTTTTTGTCAGGATTGTCGGACAAAAACAGCCATGCTTCTAATATTGCGCTTTGGAATGTGTTTTCTGCCGCAGCGATAGAAGTTAGGGGAATGGGTTGTTTAGTTGCGATAGTGGCAAGCCCTGCGGCGGTATTGTGCACCGATTGAGAAAAAGCCATCGGAGACGCCTCTTCTCCATTAATTATATCTTCAACTAGTGCGACGCTGCGATGCAGTTCACCATGACGGCTTGAAAATACAAGGTAATCAACTTGATGTTGATTAAGCATTTCGATTGCAGTTTGTACCGCCAGTTTACTGAGTGGGCTCATTCTTCTGCGCATCATCGCAGGAATATTTGCAACATTGATTTTGCCATCTTCTGGCCATTTTATCTCTGTTGCCCATTGTTTCCATTCATTGGATTCGGATAAACCGAATGAATTCGCTGTCCACGCATCAATATTGAACGAAATGTTGATCTTCGAGTTTGGCATATTGGGTTAAATTGTTTATTTTACAGCTCGATACAAATTGGGGTTGACCCAAATTCACAATAAAAAGGAAATTATCATGTCGCGTTTTAAGCTGTATGTCTCGTTATTATTAACTTTGCTTCTTGTTGGTTGTGGACGAGTACAACCTGTAATGAATGTGGAGGATACTCCAGTTGCTTATGATCTTCAAAATAAACAAGTAAAAATGGCCATAGTGCAATCAGCAACTAACCGAGGCTGGACGATCGAAGAAGTAAGCCCTGGTGTTCTTATTGCAAAAATCCACGTTCGTAAACACTCTGCAGAAGTAAAAATCCCATACAATAATAAATATTACTCAATTATTTATCTCAACTCAGTAAATCTCAAAGCAAGTGATGGCAAAATCCACCGCAATTACAATCGTTGGGTAAACAACTTGAATGTTGATATTCAGCGAGCTATTGCATTGTTGGGCAATCAATCTCAACAATAAAACTATTAATTGCAGTTAGGTTTTTCCGTGTTAAATCAAAATAATGACCCTTTTAATGCTTTTGAAGCGAAGACAGAAGCTCAGAAGTTATCTTTTGCACCAATCGTGTTCCAGACCGCCAAAACGCTTCGAGATTTAGGTATTTTAGCCGCTTTAGACAGCGCTGGCGCTCAAGGCATGAGTGCCACAGATATTGCCGAGAAAACGGGAGTATCAGAATATGGTGTTAAAGTACTGTTGGATATGGCGATTAGTGCGCATATTGTTTTATGGGAACGACCTAACTATTCGCTTGCAAACCTTGGTTTTTACCTTCTTCATGATGGTATGACGAATGCAAACATGGATTTTACGGCAGATGTTTGTTACGCCGCGATGATGCATTTGACGGAAGCAATTCAAGAAGGTAAACCGTCAGGTTTGAAAGAGTTGGGCAATTGGGAGACCATTTATCAAGGTCTATCGACGTTACCAGAACAAGCCAAACAGAGCTGGTTTAAGTTCGATCATTTCTATTCGGATCGCTCGTTCCCACTTCTGCTTAAAGAGGTATTTGCAAGCAAGCCAAAGCATCTTGTGGATATTGGCGGAAATACGGGAAAATGGGCGATTCAGTGTTGTAAACATGACCCTGACGTTCAAGTGACGATTGTTGATTTACCGCAGCAATTAGAAGTAGCGATGAAGAATGTTTCAGAAAACCAGTTCGTCGAGCGTGTACGTCCATACCCTGCAAACATGCTTGATAAAGCACAAACATTGCCTGAGCATGCTGACGTATGGTGGATGAGCCAGTTCTTGGATTGCTTTTCCCCAATTGAGATCCTCAATATCCTTAAAAAAGTTAAAGCCCAGTTAACGAAGGGAGATACTATTTACGTATTGGAGCTGTTTTGGGATGCTCAAAAATACGCGGGAGCTTCCTATAGCCTTAATGCCACTTCTCTTTATTTTACCTGTTTAGCTAACGGTAATAGTCGCTTTTATCGCAGTGATGATTTCTTAGAAATTGTCGAAGCGGCAGGTTTATCTGTCGTTGAAAGAACCGACAATATTGGCCTTGGTCATACCTTATTAAAACTACAAGCAAACTAAATTCAGAATGAAAACAGAGCTCAAGCAAGTTGTTGTCGTAGGAGCGGGGCCATCAGGTTCAACCGCTTCTGCGTTATTAAAATCGCGTGGCATAGATGTTGTTGTCTTAGAAAAAGCGACTTTTCCACGTTTTTCCATAGGAGAAAGCCTACTCCCTGCATGTATGGAAGTTGTTGAACAAGCAGGAATGACTCATGCAGTAAAGCAGTTTGGTTTCCAGTATAAAGATGGTGCTGCATTTCGTCGTAATGGCGTATACACCCAGTTCGACTTTACAAACAAATACACACCAGGACCGGGCACGACGTTTCAGGTTCAACGTGCCAACTTTGATAAAGTATTGGCAGATAGCGCTGAAGAGCAAGGCGTAGAGATTCGTTATCAGCATGAGCTGCTCAACCTAGTGTTTGAAGGGAAAAAGTCTCGATTAGAAGTGCTCGACTCAAATAAGAAGGCTTATCAAATCGAAGCAGATTTTGTGCTGGATGCAAGTGGCTTTGGGCGTGTTTTGCCACGCTTGTTGGAGCTAGAAGAACCTTCTTGTCTTCCGCCTAGAAAAGCGATCTTTACCCATATCGAAGATCATATCTCTCCCCAAGAGCCGGAATACGATCGCAACAAAATTTTAATTTCAGTTCATCCTGAAAATCACGACGTATGGTACTGGCTAATCCCATTCTCTAATGGTACTTGTTCGTTTGGTGTGGTGGGTGAGCCAGAATTTTTCGAACAATACCCAGAAGATAAGATTGCAGCGTTGCAGCAGTTAGCCAATGAAGAGCCGGGTTTGGCTTCTTTGTTGCGAAATGCGAATTATCCGAATCCAGCAGGCGAGTTGGGTGGCTATTCTGCTAACGTCAAACGTTTAGCGACAGAGCACTACGCGTTGCTTGGTAATGCAGGTGAGTTTCTTGATCCTGTATTTTCATCGGGTGTCACTATCGCCATGAAATCGGCAGAGTTTGCAGCGGACTGCGTGGTTCGTCAGCTGAATGGTGAAAAGGTTGATTGGCAAGAAGAGTACTCGCAACGCTTAATGGTGGGAGTGAACACATTCCGCACTTATGTGGAAGGCTGGTACAACGGCACGTTGCAAGATGTGATTTTCTATCAAAACCCGAACCCACGTATTAAACAGATGATTAGTGCGATTTTGGCTGGATATGCTTGGGATACGAATAATCCTTACGTAAAACAAAGTGAGCAGCGTTTGTCGACGCTTGCAGAACTGGTTCGGGAAGCTGAACTGTAAGAATATACATTCGCTTATCCGAGAATCAGTAAGCCTAGGTCTTACCAAAAAATTGGTAAGACCTTTTTAATGCCTCTTTACTTTTACTTCTAGCGTGTTGGAGACACATTGACCACTTACATCGGTGTGTATCGAATTTGAGAATTTTTATGGTGACATTGATCACATCTAGAATTCCTGTTGCTGATATTTATATTAAATTTGTAGGAAATGGATTACATTCTGGGAGTGTTCCCTACATCCGGCTTCGTTGTGAAAACGGTTTATAAGCAACTGTATAAGTTAGTAAAGTTCCAAAAACTACATCAAAAAAAAGACAAGTTTCTTACCAAATCAATTCGCTTGGTGAGTTCGAGCCATCGACTACGCCAAACGCTTCCTCTACTTTCTAAAATTGTCGAAGAACATGACGCATCAACGGTCTCTTCGATTGCAGATCCCGAGAACGCGGTCGCGTGGGGAGGCAAAGTTTCTCCAGAGTTCAAATCTAAAGTCATCCGTATTAGTAAAGAGCTAAAGATCAATCCTAATCATCTTATGGCGTGCATGGCATTTGAAACTGCTGAAACTTTCAGTCCAAGCATCAAAAATGGTTCCGGAAGCGGGGCTACAGGGTTAATTCAATTTATGCCCTCTACCGCAGAGTCATTAGGAGTGAACACAAAGACTCTTGCGAGAATGAGCGCGCTTGAACAACTTGACTATGTGAAAGCGTACTATTGGCCCTATCGAAATAAAATTAATAGCTTAGAAGATGCTTACATGGCCATTCTCTACCCTGCTGCGATTGGTAAACCGCCGTCTTTCGTTTTGTTCAGACAAGGCTCAATTGCCTATCGACAGAATGCAGGTATCGACCGCCACAAAACGGGGAAAATCACGCTTAATGATGTTTCCTACAAAGTGAGGAAAAAATTAGAAAAAGGTTTGCAGCCCAATTTCATGGGCTAAGATTGTGTCATGTTCCTAGTTTTTCGCGCATGAATCCTTCTGTTACTTCACGGGGATTCTGATACACTACGCGCCCATTTCCTCTGTTGAGACCTTTCTATGCCATTTTCTAAGCTTGGTTTAAGCGCATCGATTGCTGATGCAGTAAAAGCGCTAGGTTATGAAAAAACCACTTCTATCCAACAAAAAGCCATTCCAATCGTATTGCGTGGCCGCAATTTAATTGCAGCAGCGCAAACGGGCACAGGTAAAACGGCCAGTTTTGTTCTGCCAATCTTAGAAAAGCTTAGTCGAGGCGAAACGCAACGTAAAAAACGCGCTCGTGCGATTATCCTAACGCCAACACGCGAACTTGCGCTTCAGGTTCATCAAAGTATTGAAGCTTATGGTAAAAACTTACCATTACGCTCAATGGCGATGTTTGGTGGTGTGGATTATGCACCACAAAAACAAGCCTTGATCGAGGGTGTCGATATTGTGGTAAGCACGCCTGGGCGCTTGATTGATCTGTACGGTCAACGCGCGATTCACTTTGATGAAGTGGAAATGCTAGTGCTTGATGAAGCCGACAAAATGTTGGATATGGGATTCATCGATGCGATCGACAAAATCGTCGACTGTATGCCAGAACATGTGCAAAGTTTGCTGTTCTCAGCGACGTTATCTAACCCTGTTCGTGACTTGGCGAAAAATGCGATTATTGATCCTGAAGAGATCACGATTGCAAAGCACAGTGCCTCAAAATCAAATATTAAACAGTGGATCACGACCGTCGATAAAGACATGAAGTCGTCGCTGTTAAGTCACTTGCTTAAAGAAAATGACTGGTCGCAAGTACTGGTATTTATTGAAACTAAACACGGCGCAGCCAAACTGGTAAGCCAACTTGAGAAACGTGGCATTGTGGCAGAAGCATTCCACAGTGGCCGTAATCAGCGTGTTCGCCAGGAATTAATAGAAAAGTTTAAAGCGGGTGAAATCCAGTACTTAGTCGCAACCGGCGTTGCTGCGCGCGGTATTGATATTGATAATCTGCCAGTTGTCATCAACTACGATTTACCTTACCCAGCGGATGAGTATGTACATCGTATTGGTCGTACAGGTCGTGCCGGCGCGAAAGGTGAGGCGATATCACTGGTTTCAAAAGACGACTTTAAGAACCTCTGCATGATTGAAAGTCGTTTAGGGCACTTGCTAGAGCGAGTGGAAATTGAAGGTTTTGCGCCAAGAAAGCCAGTACCAATTTCAATTTTAAATTACGTGCCTAAGAATAAACGTAAACCGCACGATAAGCGCGAATCAAAATAGCCAGTTTATCCCATGATCTAAAAGCCGCATTCTTGCGGCTTTTTGCGTTTTAAGGCATCCAATTATGTAGCCATCGCGACGGTTTCTATTCGGTAATGAGGAAAAAAGTTAATCAGTGTCATACGCTTAACACGTAAAGTGAATCAAGGTGCGTTAAGCTTTTGTCAATTATCTGTCCGCAGGTTTGCACAAGGTAAGGAATGGGCGCAAACTTTTTTGCTTGCTAATGAATGCATAAGATGGGGCACAAATGAAAACAGGTGATAAGCAATTCGCCGTTATTGGTCTTGGCCGATTTGGTTTGGCAGTGTGTAAAGAGTTACAAGATTCAGGCGCTCAAGTTTTAGCCGTTGACATCAACGAAGACAGAGTTAAAGAAGCCGCCAGTTTTGTTAGTCAGGCGGTTGTGGCTAACTGTACTCACGAAGAGACGGTTGCTGAGCTCAAACTTGATGATTACGACATGGTGATGATTGCCATCGGAGCGGATGTCAATGCCAGTATTCTTGCGACATTGATTGCTAAAGAGGCGGGAGTAAAGTCAGTATGGGTTAAAGCCAACGACCGCTTCCAAGCTCGTGTTCTGCAAAAAATTGGCGCAGACCACATTATCATGCCTGAGCGTGACATGGGGATACGTGTCGCGCGTAAAATGCTCGATAAACGGGTTCTTGAGTTCCACCCATTAGGCAGTGGCTTAGCTATGACGGAGTTTGTGATTGGCTCTCGTTGGATGGGTAAGACACTAAGTGATTTGGCTCTGTGCAAAGTCGATGGCGTGCAAGTGCTAGGGTTTAAACGGGGCCCAGAAATTACCAAGGCACCTGACCTTAATACCACACTAGAAATTGGTGACCTAATTATTGTGGTCGGCCCTCAAGATGCGCTCGCAAATAAATTAAAATCGCTATGACGTATTTTCATCAGAAAGGTGTTTTTTACGCACCAGATGGTAAACAAGAGAAAGCGAAAGGCAACGAACCGCGAATTATATTGCTCAGTTTTCTCGGTGTTTTACTGCCTTCTGCGGTATTGCTAACCTTGCCAGTTTTTTCTGTTACGGGCCTGTCGATAACGGATGCTTTGTTTACTGCAACGTCCGCTATTAGTGTGACAGGGCTTGGTGTTGTCGATACTGGGCAACACTTTACGCTTGCGGGTAAAATCTTGCTGATGTTTTTAATGCAAATCGGTGGGTTGGGGCAGATGACGTTGTCGGCAGTCTTACTCTATATGTTCGGCGTGCGTTTGAGTTTGCGTCAACAAGCGCTGGCGAAAGAAGCATTAGGGCAAGATCGGCAAGTCAATCTAAACCGACTAGTAAAGCGGATTGTTGTTTTCGCGCTTGTTGCAGAAACGGTCGGGTTTATTTTTCTCTCTATCCGCTGGGTCCCTGAAATGGGCTGGCAGACTGGTATGTTTTACGCCTTGTTTCATGCAATTTCTGCATTTAACAACGCTGGGTTCGCGCTGTTTTCTGACAGTATGATGAGCTTTGTGAATGATCCGTTGGTTATCTTTACACTGGCGGGGCTATTCATTTTTGGCGGGCTTGGTTTTACTGTTGTGGGTGACATCTGGCTAAACTGGCGCAAAGGTTTCCACTTTTTGCATCTTCACACCAAAATCATGCTGATTGCGACACCGATATTGCTCTTAGTCGGAACGATGATGTTTTGGTTACTTGAGCGAAGCAACCCAAACACAATGGCGTCTTTACCTGCAACAGGGCAATGGTTGGCGGCATTCTTTCAATCTGCGAGTGCGCGAACGGCAGGGTTTAATAGTGTTGACTTGGCGTTGTTTACCCAGCCGGCCTTACTGGTCATGATTGTTCTGATGTTAATTGGAGCGGGTTCCACCTCAACGGGGGGCGGTATTAAAGTTTCCACATTTGCTGTTGCGTTTATGGCTACGTGGACCTTTTTACGCCAAAAGAAACATGTGGTTATGTTTAAGCGAACCATAAATTGGCAAACTGTGACTAAGTCATTGGCAATTATCGTTGTGAGCGGAGCCATCCTGACAAGCGCAATGTTTTTATTGATGCTTACCGAGAAGGCCAGCTTTGATAAAGTTATGTTTGAAACCATTTCCGCATTTGCCACAGTGGGGCTCACCGCCGGTTTGACTGCGGAACTTTCTGAACCTGGTAAATACATTATGATCGTGGTGATGATCATTGGTCGTATTGGGCCGCTCACGCTTGCCTACATGTTGGCACGTCCTGAACCTACCTTGGTCAAATACCCAGAAGACGCCGTTCTTACAGGTTAATATAGCGTTAAACAATGGCCGCGCGACCATTACGAGCATTGATTAATAGCAGTGCTCGTACATTTATAGAATATGTGGAATGTTGCCCAGTTTTACCTACAAATTCGTAGAAGTTCATTTCTTCTTCCTTTCGTTTCGATACTATTCATTCACTCAATTTATATTCTCAGAAGCTACGCTCATAACAGCGTTTTGGAATCCGACGCTTTTGTAGTGTGACACCAAACTACGTCGTGTTATCTGAGCGAATTGATACCAGCCTTCGTCAATAGTCACTCAGTCTTACTCTATGCCCATAGGGTTACTTTGTGTTTGTTGTGCTTGGTATTAATTAACGAATCGAAAAGATGGAGTCGTACTTTGAAATTCAACACACTCGCCATGGCTATGCTAACTGCGCTTCTTGCAGGGAAGAGCATGGCAACTACTCCGCCATCACCGGTTTGGCATACTATTGCGTTGAGCGATGGTAGTTCCAGTGAGGCAATTCTACGTGGAACGGCAGATTTCCACTGGTTTGAAGATAAGCAGGGCAATGCCTTACTTCAGGAAGACGGCGTTTGGTTTTTCGCGCGGATTCAGCGCAGGTCAGACACGCCAATATTGATCTCGACAGGTGTGGTGAAAACGCAGTCGAGTGAGCCACCTGAGTCGGCGAGGTTTCGCCCGGATTTACAAGTTAAACCGCAATTATCTTCTCTAAAAACCATTGAACCGATGGCACGAAAAAACCTACTGCGTCCGGCGCAAGGTTACCAGGCGATGAGCAGTTCAACGGTGAAGCAGCAGCCCCTATTGGTTGTGCAAGTTTCGTTTGATGACCAAGCAATGGTGCACGATTTTGAGCAACGCGTATTTAATACCAATGGTCAAAGCGTTGTGGATTACTTTGATAAAAACTCTCAAGGTAAATTCAAAGTTGTTCCTGCACTTGAGAGTTACGGCACCGCCAATGACGGTGTGATAGATGTGACTGTGGCACAAAGCCACCCTAACTGTCACTCTAGTTCTACTGATAAGACATGCACCGCCAAGTTGAATGCGGTTTTCACCGAGGCTTATCAAAAACTGGATCCATACTTTAATCTTTCGGCCTACGACAGCAATCAAAATGGTACCGTAGAACCGTCAGAACTCTCTGTCATGTTTATTTTTGCGGGGGGCGATCGTTCAACAGGGGTTCTCAACCGTCCTGCTATTTGGCCGCACAAATTCTCTCACGATGATGTCACACTAGATGGTAAAAAGATCACAGACTATTGTGTGTTCGCTGACTATCAAGTTGATCATCAAGCGACCTTGGGCGTGATCGTACACGAGCTTGGCCACTTAATGCTTGGATTACCGGATTTGTACGCAAGGAACAGTGATGCCTCGATCGGCTCTTGGGGCGTGATGGGTGGCGGTTCATGGGCGCAGAAACCGGGAGATTCATACGCTGGTGACACTCCGGTGAACATGAGTGCATGGAGCAAACACGCTGCTGGTTTTGTTGTACCAACGGTAACTCATGAAAGTCCAGCGCCTATTTCTGTGAACAACGACGATGTCAAGCTGGTGTATCTCGACCCGTACTTGAAAGAGTTTGGCCCACGTGTTTACTTGGAAAATCGCACCTTTAGCGGTTACGACCGAGCATTGGCGGCTGAAGGTATCCTGGCGACGTCGGTCAATGTCCAGAACCGCTTTAATGATGTTGGCGCGATGCAGGTTCAAATCATGCAGGCTGATGGTCTGAATGAGTTAGAAAATGGTGGTAGGAGTGACGCTGACGATTTGTACCCTAATGGTGGCAATGTCATTTCAGATACATCGACCCCGGGTCTGAGAACGATCACAGGGTTTGATACTGGGGTTCGTATTTCCAACATTGCCAGCAACACCAACGGTGGTAGTTTTTCTCTTGAACATACAAACGAACCAAATAAGTCAGCATGGCTGAACTCTCTTCACCAAGGTTATGTGTACGCGAGTGGGAGTAACACTCTGGCGGTGTCACTGGACTTGAATCGTGATACAGAGCTTGATGGCCTTCAACTTTACGCGCAAAGAGATAGCGCTCAAAGTGACATGACTTATCGAGTTTGGCGATTCCCATTTTCTGGAAACATTGGCTATCGATTAATATTGAATCAAAACAACGCTGAGCTTTTACAGCAAGGTAACTTCCAAAAGTCATCTCGAATTTTATTCCCTCAATCAAGCCAATTGAGTGCGGGTCAGCATTTATTGGTCGTTGAATTGGAAGGCGGTCAATTTGATGCAAACTTTGATTTCGGTCGCTTGCTAAAAACTGAAAAAGCCTCTCTACCTGTAATGTGGACTGGTGATTACAGTGAGATTGGCACGTTTGGTCTAGAAAAAGCCGGGTTCTCTTATATTCCGTTTGCAGCATTATTAAATGTGGATGCGAGCAACTTGGTTGAAGCGAAATCTGATTCGTTACAAACCAATAAAAATACGCCAATCAAACTGAACCTGATGGACAATGATTTCATGGCGGTAGGGTATCAGTTCAATGTGGACATTGTGCAGAAGCCTGAGCACGGCACCATCTCTGGCAACCAGTACCAACCTGAAGCTAACTTCGTTGGTCTGGACACTTTCCAATATCGTTTGTTGTCGGTTGATGGTGCGTACTCATCTTCAATCGTGAATGTGCAAGTGGAAGTGCTTGGCAGCAACGAAGCGCCAGTGGCTGTGATTGATATTGATAATAAAGACATGACGGTTGGGCAGCGAGTCACGTTGTCTGCGTTAAATAGTACGGATGCTGATGGTGACGTGTTGAGTTATAAATGGGAGCAGTTGGCTGGCACTTCAGTTTCTCTTGGCAATGCAACCAGTGTTAGCACAAGCTTTACGGTGCCTCAAGGTGCAAAAGCGGGTGAGGTTCTGACATTCCGTTTAACCGTGACTGATCCTAGTAATGAAACGTCCAGTGCTACCGTCGATTTAACCATGAAAAACGCAGCGCCACTTACGCTTGCAGATACGGCGACCGTTGCCGTTGGTGAAAGTATTCTGATTGATGCAGCGAGCAATGATTCGGATGTGAACGGCGATAAACTGGTTGTAGAAAGTGTACAGAACGTAACGGGTGTGGGAAGTGCGAGTGTAGAGAATGGCAAAATCCGTTTTCAAGCACCGGATAGCCCTACTGACGGCATCAAGCTGCAATATACGGTTTCAGACGGTCATGGTGCTACTGCTACGGGGGAAGTTATCGTGACGGTTGTTGCTTCTTTGAAGACAACGACATTCAAGAACTCTGAAGGTAGCGGCAGTGTTTCTTATTGGGCTTTGATGTTACTTGCAACATTAGGCTGGCGACGTCGCGTCTAAAACGGTATTGAATTGCGGTATAAGCCACTCACATTGAGTGGCTTATTTTTTATCTGATCTATTTTGGTTTCGTTCTCATTGTCTTATGAGATGTGTTTCTCATTATTTTTAAAGCGATTTTTCTACTCTGCGGTTACCCTAGGGGCCGATTTTTATGAACTAAGGATGTTATATGTCTACCGAGGGCTTTTCTGTTTCGGAAATATGCCGAGAAGCGGCAGTGATGGTCAGAAGGAATCTACTCGCAATTGTTATTGCTTGTATTCCGTTGATTATCGTGCACTCAATTTTTGCTTTTATGTATCCTGAAATGACGGGGCAAGATCAAGCGAACGTTCAAGAAGGTAATGTCGCAGGATTTTATTTCGTCACAATTATTTTGTACCCACTTGTTGCCGCTATGGCGGCTGTGCGTGTGCATCGAATTTATTTAGCCGGCGATTACATGCACTCTGCGTTGGATGTATTTCGTTTGTCAGCTCGAGAATTCCGTTTCATAGGCTGGTGGATACTGTTTGGACTGATGATGATGCTCGTTATTGGTATCCCGATCTTTGTGTTGTCGTTTATCTACATTGCAGAAAGTGGTGAAGCCGACTTTGTTGCTATGGCTATTATCACAACGATTGCAAGCATTCCTGGCTATTGGGTAATGGCGCGATGGTCATTTGTGTTGCCAGCGACTGCAATGGATCATCAGCCGCGCAGTTTGCGTCGTTCGTGGAATCAGAGCAGACCATACAACAAACAAGTATTCATTTTGATGGGACTAATTCCATTGGGTGCGGGCTTGCTCAGTCAGCTGATCTTTAGCCACTTTACGAATCTCTTTATGTTGAGCCTCGTCGGTGTGGCCTATGGTATTTTTGGCGCGTACCAGCTGGCATTGTTATCGTTGAGCTATAAAACGGTAGTGGATATCGAACGCGCTCGTTTTGATACGCCATCACAGCCACCAAAAACGGGTGAAGAATTTTCCGCTTAACCCTTTGATCGTTTTTACATGCTACCTCCGTTTAGGAGACGGTCTGCGGCAGGTTGATACCTTCCTGCCGCCTTCGCGTTATTCACGCAAAATACCCATGCCCATTTCATGGCTGAATGACAGGGACATTCACACGTATACTCACAACAGTACTTCTTTTTATTAAGGAACCCTACATGTCCATTTGGCAACGGGTCAATTTCACCCATCGCTTTAGTCAATTACCGTCAGCGTTCTATACGTTGGTCGAGCCACAACCCTTGGACAACACTCGCTGGGTCGCTTGGAATGGTGAGTTTGCACAGCAGTTTGGTTTACCAGAAGAGCAAAACGATGAGTTATTGGCGGTTTTTTCTGGGCTAAGTGAATTCGAACAATTTCGTCCTCTTGCGATGAAATATGCAGGCCATCAGTTTGGCGTTTACAACCCAGATTTGGGCGATGGACGTGGATTACTGTTGGCAGAAATTGAGCATCAGGATGGTACTTGGTTTGATCTTCACCTCAAAGGTGCAGGGCTAACGCCTTACTCGCGAATGGGAGATGGGCGAGCGGTATTACGCTCAACTATCCGTGAGTACTTGTGCAGTGAAGCCATGGCGGGCCTTGGGGTTCCCACGACACGTGCTCTCGGTATGATGGTCAGTGATACACCTGTTTATCGAGAAAAAACGGAATCGGGCGCTTTGTTACTTCGAATGGCTGAAACCCATGTTCGATTCGGTCACTTTGAGCATTTCTTTTACACCAACCAGTTAGCGGAGCAGAAGCTGTTGGCGGATAAGGTGATTGAGTGGCACTTTGCTGATTGTGCATCGGCGGAGAAACCATATGCCGCGATGTTTGACGCCATCGTGACTAAAACAGCCGAGATGATCGCATATTGGCAAGCTTTTGGTTTTGCGCATGGTGTGATGAATACCGATAACATGTCAATTCTTGGGCAAACTTTTGATTATGGTCCGTTTGGCTTTCTTGATGATTATGAGCCGGGATACATTTGTAATCATTCAGACTACCAGGGTCGTTACGCATTTGATCAACAGCCTAGAATTGCGCTTTGGAACCTGTCAGCACTGGCGCATGCGCTATCGCCACTCGTTGAACGAGAAGATTTAGAATCGTCGTTGAGTCAATTTGAAGTTCATTTAAGCCAGCAGTTCAGCCGCCTCATGCGTGAGAAGTTGGGCTTAAAAACTAAGATAGCGGAAGACGGGCGTTTGTTTGAAGCTATGTTTGAGCTTCTTCACCAGAACAAAACGGACTACACTCGCTTCTTCAGAACACTTTCAAACCTTGATAATGCGCCTTCCCAAGCCGTAATCGATTTATTTCTCGACCGAGAAGCAGCGCGAGCTTGGCTTGAGCTGTATTTAGCTCGGTGTGAGCTAGAGGTTGATGAACTAGGGGGCCTGATTTCAACCGAACAGCGTTGCAAACAGATGCGTCAAGCCAATCCCAAATACATCTTGCGTAACTACTTGGCTCAGTTGGCGATTGATAAAGCGGAAGAAGGGGACTTTAGCGAATTACACCGATTGTCCGAACTGTTAAAACGCCCATTTGATGAGCAACCCGAGTTTGATGATTACGCGAAATTGCCACCGGAATGGGGGAAGAAAATGGAGATAAGCTGTTCTTCATAAATGGGTCATTTCCCACCCATTTGTATCTTTTTCTTGGGTGGAATTCACTCGTTACACTTCTGATTCATGTTAATGGGCTTTGTTAATTTATTGAAATGAATATAAATTTTAACATGGTCCATTAATTGCTCTTTGTTGAATATCCGTACCCATCGCCTAACACCTAGTTACTCATGGACGGGATGGGATGTGATTCAACAAGGAGAATAATAATGTTTAAGCCTCTAACTCTACTATCTGTCTCTGCACTTGCTGTTACCAGTTTTAATGCTGCCGCAAATTGTGACCCGGGTGAAACGGTCATCAAGTTTAGCCATGTAACGAACGCGGACAAACACCCTAAAGGCATCGCGGCTTCGTTACTTGAAAAGCGCGTCAACGAAGAGATGAACGGTAAAGTCTGTATGCAGGTGTTTCCTAACTCAACACTTTATGATGATGACAAAGTGTTGGAAGCGCTACTGAATGGTGATGTTCAACTCGCTGCTCCTTCTCTTTCTAAGTTTGAGAAATTCACCAAGAAGTACCGTCTTTTCGATCTTCCTTTCTTGTTCGATGATGTCGACGCGGTTGACCGTTTCCAAAACTCGGAAGCGGGTGAAAAGCTGAAAAATTCAATGAAACGTCGTGGCCTACAAGGCATTGCGTTTTGGCATAACGGCATGAAGCAAATGTCAGCCAACAAGCCGCTCATTTCTCCAACTGATGCTGAAGGACTTAAGTTCCGTGTTCAAGCGTCTGATGTACTCGTTGCTCAGTTTGAGCAGCTAGGTGCTAACCCACAAAAAATGTCGTTCAAAGAAGTTTACGGCGGCTTGCAAACTAAGGTTATTGATGGTCAAGAAAATACTTGGTCAAACATTTACGGCAAAAAATTCTTCGAAGTTCAAGATGGCATTACGGAAACGAACCACGGAATTCTGGATTACTTAGTTGTGACGTCAAACGACTTCTGGAAAAACCTACCAGATGATCAGCGCGAGCAGTTAAATACCATTATTCAAGAGGTAACTGCGCAGCGTAATGCTGAGTCAACCAAAGTAAACCTTGCGAATAAGAACAATATCATCGAAGCCGGTGGTGTGGTTCGTACTCTAACGCCAGAACAGCGCCAAGAGTGGGTCACTGCACTTCAACCAGTATGGAAGAAGTTCGAAAAAGACATTGGTTCTGACCTAATCGAAGCCGCTTTGGCGTCTAACCAAAAATAATAACAGCTAGCACATTTAGCCCTCTCAAACTGAGGGGGCTCTTTCCCCCTACAGACGACGTGATGTAATTATGGAACAGACTTTTTTTGCCAAGGCTGGACGAATCACCGATGCCATTGAAGAGACTTTGATTGCTTTCTTCTTGGGTGCCATGACCTTGCTGACCTTTGCCAATGTCATCTTTCGTTATGTCTTTAACGACAATATTCTTTGGGCGCTTGAGCTCACCGTTTTCATGTTCGCATGGATGGTGTTGGTTGGCGCATCTTATGGTGTGAAAAAACACTTTCATATTGGTGTCGATGTCATTATTAACATCGTTCCGGAAGGTAAACGAAAAGCCCTGGCGCTTTTTGCAGCAATGTGTTGCTTAGCCTTCTCTATTTTGCTGTTAATTGGCGCTTGGAACTACTGGTATCCGTTCGCTACCGACCGAGCGTGGTATGAAACGGACGATATTCCGATGCCTGAAATACTCCAGTTCATGGCCGACTGGTTAAATGAGGGAGAGCGTTATGAAAAGCTGCCACGTTTTATTCCTTACTTCGCTTTGCCACTTGGAATGGCGCTACTAACGTTTAGATTTGTTCAAGTCACGTGGCAAATCGCTACTGGTAAGCTCGATCGCTTGATTGCAGGACATGAAGCGGAGGAAGAGCTCGAATCTCTTAAAGCTGAGATGAGTGACGCTGAAGACGTAATGGCTCCAAAGGCCTCGCAAGACGCTAAAAACAAGGAGCAATAAGCCATGGATATCTTATTTCTATTTTTGATGGTAATTGGCTTTATGCTGGTTGGCGTGCCAATTGCTATTTCGCTGGGCCTTTCCAGTGTTCTTTTCCTTTTAATGCATTCGGATGCCTCTTTAGCGTCAGTTGCTCAAACGCTGTTTAATGCATTCGCGGGCCACTACACGCTATTGGCTATTCCATTCTTTATATTGGCTTCAAGCTTTATGTCGACGGGTGGCGTAGCAAAGCGGATCATTCGTTTCGCCATTGCCATTGTAGGCTGGTTCCGCGGCGGTTTGGCGATGGCTTCGGTTGTAGCGTGTATGATGTTTGCCGCGTTGTCAGGTTCCTCACCTGCAACGGTTGTTGCCATAGGTAGTATTGTTATCGCAGGTATGATCAAAAACGGTTACTCAAAAGAGTTTGCCTCTGGGGTAATTTGTAACGCAGGTACGCTAGGGATTTTGATCCCACCTTCGATTGTGATGGTGGTGTATGCAGCCGCAACGGATGTGTCAGTTGGACGTATGTTCCTTGGTGGTGTGATTCCCGGTTTGCTGGCGGGTGTCATGTTGATGATCGCGATTTACATTGCCGCGAGAATCAAGAACCTTCCAAAGCAACCTTTTGTCGGTTGGAAAGAAACTTTTGATGCCGCCAAGGATGCAAGCTGGGGCTTGTTGTTGGTCGTCATCATTCTTGGTGGTATCTATGGCGGTATCTTTACGCCGACAGAAGCCGCTGCGGTTGCTGCTGTGTACTCATTCTTTATTGCTAACTTTGTATACAAAGACATGGGGCCATTTGCAGACAAGAAAAACACTAAACCTGCGCTCGTTAAAATCTTCCAAACCTTTGTTCATAAAGACACGAAACACACCCTGTATGAAGCGGGCAAACTCACCATCATGCTGCTGTTCATCATTGCTAATGCCTTAATTTTGAAGCATGTTTTAACGGAAGAACGCATCCCGCAAATGATCACCGAGTCGATGCTCTCGGCTGGTCTCGGACCCATCACTTTCTTGATTGTGGTGAACGTCTTGTTGCTGATTGGTGGTCAGTTCATGGAGCCATCAGGCTTGTTGATCATTGTTGCGCCGCTCGTGTTCCCAATTGCGATTGCATTAGGTATAGACCCAATTCATTTGGGCATAATGATGGTGGTGAATATGGAGATAGGAATGATAACGCCGCCCGTGGGTCTTAACTTATTTGTGACCGCTGGTGTTGCCAAAATGTCGATGATGAACGTAGTGAAGGCAGCATTACCCTGGGTTGGAGTGATGTTCTTGTTCCTAATTATCGTCACATATGTACCATGGGTATCGACTTGGTTGCCTACTACCTTGATGGGGCCGGAGATCATTACCAAGTAATGGAAGCCAGAAAGTAGAAAGAGGTGTGAGAATTCACACCTCTTCATCTATTGATTTGTAACAAGTTTTGCGCGGGTCTGAATTAATTCGACGTTCATAGTGTCGCCACCTCTTTTTATTTTTACGACGCTCTTCACCGAGTCTTCTCTCTTCTTGATAGCAACCGTCTACGAGCACGGTATCTGTAACAATCGGTATTCTCACTTTTTCGTTCATATCTGTAACAACCATGATAAACCTGTTGTTAAAAATTATGATTCAAGTTGAATATAATGCCAATTATCTGAACGTGTTTTATTTGTAAAGGTCTTTATTTATTTGGTAACGCTGCATCTTGTCGTAAAGGGTTTTTCTTGGCACATTTAATTGGCACATTGTCTGTTTAATACTACCGTTGTTTTCTAATAAAGCGCCTTCAATGGCTGCTCTCTCAAACTCCGCCACTTGCTCTGCAAGGCTTGAGGAAGACTTAGCAACTGGGTTCGATTCTCCCAACTGAATTAACTTACCCAATAGTACAAAACGTTCTGCAGCATTTCTGAGTTCTCGAACATTACCAGGCCAGTCATGGCTCATCAGTTGCGCTAGATCTTGGGGTGACAAACTAGGTGAGCTTTTGCCATAACGTGAAGCTGCTACCAACAGAAAGTGGTGAAAGAGGGCGGGAATGTCTTCTTTTCGTTCGCGTAGTGGCGGGAGATCCAAGGTCACGACATTGAGCCGATAATAGAGGTCCTGACGGAAAGTACCTTCTTCAGCTGCGTGTTTTAAATCGACCTTTGTTGCGGCAATCACTCGAATATCTAAAGGCAATAATTCATTGGAACCGACACGCTCAATCACGCGCTCTTGTAATACCCTCAATAAACGAATTTGGGCTTGGATAGGCATCGACTCGATCTCATCCAAGAAAAGTGTGCCGCCTTGTGCAAACTCAAATTTACCGATACGACGGCTTTCGGCGCCAGTGAATGCGCCTTTTTCATGGCCGTAGAGTTCACTCTCAATTAAGTTCTCTGGAACCGCTCCACAATTTACGGCGACAAAGTTTTGGTTCCGGCGAGAGCTTTGCTCATGTAAAGAACGAGCGATTAACTCTTTCCCTGTACCGGTTTCACCAAACAATAAAATATCGGCGTCGGTATCGGCGATTTGGGTGATGGTCTCTCGTAATATTTGGATGCTAGAGGTTTCACCAATAACTCGTGGACCAAGGGTTTTACTGGCTTTAAGTGACAGGCGCAGTTTTTCATTTTCATTGGTTAGTTTGCGCTTCTCAATCGCCCGCTTAACCGTTTCAACCAAATGCTCTGGCGCAAAAGGTTTCTCAATAAAGTCGTAAGCGCCTTGATGAAGGGCTTGCACTGCCATGGAAATATCACCGTGTCCAGTGATCATGATGACGGGTAAGTTTGCATCGCGTTGAGTCAAAGTTGTTAGCATATCCATACCAGAAATGCCCGGTAAACAGATATCAGTGACCACGACGCCAGCTTCTTCTCCTTGCTGCATCGCTATTAAAGCCGATTCTGCATCCACAAAAAACTTGGCGTCGATATCCGCCAGTTCAAAGGTCTGTTCTATAGCGATTCTGAGATCGGCCTCATCATCAATAAAAAACACCTGACACATGATCTTATCCTTTTGATGGTTCAGTGTTGTAAGAAGTGATAGGTAAACACAATGAGAATCGAGCGCCGCCTTGTTCTCGATTATGGGCACATAATTTTCCATTCATACTGGCTAAGATTTGTTGCGAGATAGAGAGACCCAAACCTAAACCGTTCAGTTTAGTGGTTAGAAACGGCTCACATAAATCAGAAAGTGAGAAAGAGCCAAGTCCTGGGCCATTATCATCAACATGAATCCAAACTAAATCAGTGTGCTCATCGTGTTCTACAGATAATTCTACCTGTTTGTCTTGTTGTTCTTTGAGTGCTTCTATCGCATTAGTCAGTAAATTGACCAACACTTGCTCCAGTTGAATAATATTGATCTGCACTTCAACATCATGCTCTGGCAAATTTGTTTCTAACGTGACGCGCCCTGATTTAAATGCGGGCTTCATCAGTTCTTTTACAGAGGCTATCACAGGGAACAATCGAGATTGAGCCAACTCGTCACCACTGGTTTTTTTGGCGAAAGAGCGAAGTTGCTGACTGATATTTGCCATACGGTCAGTGAGAGCAGAAATGCGAGTGAGATTATCTTCCACTCGCTCATATTTTTCTTTTTTTAGAAACAGCTTGCCGTTCTCCGCAAAGCTACGAATTGCCGCAAGTGGATTATTCAGTTCGTGGCTGATACTGGCCGACATTTGTCCTAACACCGCGAGTTTCGCTGCTTGCACCAATTCGTCTTGAGTAACGCGTAAAGTTTGCTCGGTATCGATACGCTGTGCGATCTCCGCTTGCAACTCGGCAGTCCGTGCCATGACTTGATATTCCAACTTTTGATTGGCTTCTTGTTGAATTCGTTCAAGTTGCAAGTGACGCTGTTGACGGTGATAGATAAGCTGACCAATTAAAAACAAAACCATGAATGCTAGAGTGAGTACAAAGATGTAACCCATGGTGAACCAAACGATCGACTGTTTAGGAGACAGCACACGAATAGTCAGTTTGAGTTCGGGAAGGGGCAGCGAAGAGACCACCAAGGTTCCTTTATTGTATGGGTAACCCTGTTTAAGCTCAGAATGCACCTCGTCCAAACTACCCACTAATCCAAGCGTTTCAATTGGCGCATCAAGATATTGTTGGCTTGCCCAAACTTGCTTTTTCTCTTTTTTTGTCAGTGGTTGTAAGCTTTTGAGTAGCCATTCACTTCGGCTACTCATGAAAACAATTCCGTATGGGTCGCTGGCGACAAAAACACTGTTAGGTTGCTGCCAGTTGTCCTCTATCTTACTTAGGTCCATCTTCACCACGACGACACCAAGTACACCGCCAGCGTATACGATGGGATAAGAATAGTAGTAGCCACGTTTACCAGATGTTGAGCCCAGTGCGTAGTATTGGCTTCTTTTGCCTACAATGGCTTGTTTGAAATAAGGGCGAAATGCAAAATTTCGCCCGATAAAGGAGCGCTCTTTACGCCAGTTGCTGGCTGCGATCGTTGTACCCCATTGATCGATTAAGTACGTATCCGCTGCTTCAATCACGCCATTAACGGATTCTAAATACCGATTAGTGATTTCCAGTTGCGCACTGTTGTTGGGGTGCAGAAGCGCTTGATAAAGAGGATCATCTTTAGCTAGAAGATTTGGGATATGGGCGTACTTATCGAGTTTATTTTTTATATGGCCAGAAAACTGCTCCAGCTGTGATTGGTGTTTATCAAGTAGAGATTGATAACTGGTCTGCCAAACCCAATGGCCACCGATAATTGCGCACAGGAAATAGAAAGCAAAAAATGTCAGCAGAATCCGTTTTTTTTGCGACATCCTTACACTCCTTACAACTTCCTTTGGTCACGTAAGAAAATGTTAATAGTTTGTAGGAAGGATTAGGGATTTAGTTTTCAACTCTGTGGAGTAAAACAAGAGCAAGATCTCTTTTTAGGCTTTTCGATAAAAAAACCGGTCGATTCTCTTGAAAAAGTCGCTATTGTCCCCATTCTAGATATGCTGGCGATGCTTAGACGGTGTCTGAATCGCATTTTTGAAGAAAAAATGGGTCAGCATTCGAGAATTTAGCGCAGACAATGTCCACATAGTGGCTATTGGCTCGACAGGGTTGCGACAGATCGCTAGAATGTCGCGTCTAAAAATTCTGTCCTGAGGCTAATAGGAGATACCTTTGGTTATTTTATCGAAGATATCACTGATTAGTCCGGTACTGACAACCAGTATCGATACTCGATTTTAAATTAGGTGTTCGGACAGAACACTACACAAGGATGAAGCGTAAGCTCCTCTGAGTTTCGCTCATACGCTCGGAAAACCGAGCCACTTTAGAGGTTTATATATAATGCAAGTTACTGTTGAAACGCTAGAGGGCCTAGAGCGCCGTCTAAACATTACTGTTCCAGCTGCAAACATCGAAGACGCTGTAACAGCTGAACTACGCAACATCGCTAAAAACCGTCGTTTCGATGGTTTCCGTAAGGGTAAAGTGCCTCTAAAAATGGTTGCTAAGATGTACGGCAAAGCAGTACGTCAAGACGTTCTTGGTGAAGTAATGCAACGCCACTTCATCGAAGCTATCGTTAAAGAGAAAATCAACCCAGCTGGCGCTCCAACTTTCGCTCCTGTAGAGAACAAAGAAGGTTCAGACCTAGTTTTCACTGCAACTTTTGAAGTTTACCCAGAAGTTGAGCTTAAAGGCCTAGAGAGCATCACTGTTGAAAAACCACTAACAGAAGTTAAAGATGCAGACGTAGAAGAGATGATCGATACTCTACGTAAGCAACAAGCAACTTGGGTTGAAGTTGAAGAAGCAGCAGAAGATGGCAAACGCGTAAGCATTGACTTCGTTGGCTCTATCGACGGTGAAGAGTTCGAAGGTGGTAAAGCTGAGAACTTCCCTCTAGAAATGGGTGCTGGTCGCATGATCCCTGGTTTCGAAGACGGTATCGCAGGTAAAACTGCTGGTATGGAATTCGACATCGACGTGACTTTCCCAGAAGATTACCACGCTGAAAACCTAAAAGGTAAAGCAGCTAAGTTCGCAATCAAAGTGAACAAAGTTGAAGCTCGTGAACTACCAGAACTAAACGACGAGTTCGTTGCTAAGTTCGGTGTTGTTGAAGGCGGTGTTGAAGCACTTAAAGCTGAAGTTCGTAAGAACATGGAACGCGAACTTAAGCAAGCTGTTAAGAACCGCATCAAAGAGCAAGCGATTGACGGTCTAGTTGAGCAAAACGACATCAACGTACCATCAGCGCTTATCGAGCAAGAAATCCAAGTTCTACGTCAACAAGCTGCACAACGCTTCGGTGGTAACCCAGAAGCTGCTGCTCAGCTTCCACGTGAACTGTTCGAAGAACAAGCTAAACGTCGCGTAGTTGTTGGTCTTCTACTAGGTGAAGTAATCAAATCTGAAGAGCTAAAAGCGGACGACGAGAAAGTTAAAGCTCTAATCGAAGAAATGGCTACTGCATACGAAGATCCATCAGAAGTTATTGCTTACTACGAGCAAAACGAAGAAATGATGAACAACATGCGCAACGTAGCTCTAGAAGAGCAAGCAATCGACGCGATCATCGCTAAAGCACAGGTTTCTGAGAAAGAAGTAGGCTTCAACGAGCTACTTAACCAACAACAACCTGCTGCTTAATAAGCAATATCTTGCGTAGAAGGTTGACTTAACGTTAACTATTCTGCTAACAATGGTCCGTATGATAGTCATCATCCGGGCCATTTATTTTAGGGACATAAGAATATGAGCTACCAAGAAAAAAATGCAATGTCGCCAATTATGGACGCGCTAGTACCAATGGTGGTTGAACAAACTTCCCGAGGCGAACGCTCTTACGACATCTACTCACGTCTGCTGAAAGAGCGCGTGATTTTTTTAACGGGTCAAGTGGAAGACCACATGGCAAACCTTGTCGTGGCTCAGCTACTTTTCCTAGAATCTGAAAATCCAGATAAAGATATTTTCCTATACATCAACTCGCCAGGCGGCAGCGTAACAGCTGGTATGTCTATTTACGATACCATGCAGTTCATTAAGCCAAATGTCAGCACTGTGTGTATGGGTCAAGCATGTTCAATGGGTGCCTTCCTGCTTGCAGGTGGTGCGCCAGGTAAGCGTTACGTACTGCCTAACTCTCGTGTAATGATCCACCAACCATTGGGTGGTTTCCAGGGTCAAGCTTCTGATATCCAAATCCATGCTCAGGAAATCCTGACGATTAAACAGAAGCTAAACAAGTTGTTAGCAGAACATACAGGTCAACCTCTTGAAGTCATTGAGCGCGATACTGATCGTGATAACTTCATGTCATCAGAGCAGGCTGTGGAATACGGTATCGTGGATGCAGTGTTAAGCCATCGTGGCGAGTAATTAGCCAGCGCATTTTGGCAAAAATTGATATACACTCATTCATGAAGAGTAAAGGCTAAGAGGTTAGCGAATGACAGATAAAAGCAAAGAAAGTGGCAGCGGTAAATTGCTGTACTGTTCTTTCTGCGGCAAAAGTCAGCACGAAGTTCGCAAGCTAATCGCAGGTCCGTCAGTGTACATTTGCGACGAGTGTGTCGACTTATGTAACGATATTATTCGCGAAGAAATCAAGGATGTTCTCCCTAAGAAAGAATCTGAAGCGTTACCAACGCCAAAACAGATCCGTGAACACCTTGATGACTATGTGATCGGGCAAGATTACGCGAAAAAAGTGCTCGCAGTTGCGGTATATAACCACTACAAGCGTTTACGCAATGGTGATACAACGAGCGAAGGTGTGGAGCTTGGTAAGAGTAACATCCTTCTAATTGGTCCTACAGGTAGCGGTAAAACACTACTTGCGGAGACATTAGCTCGATTCTTGGATGTGCCATTTACAATGGCAGACGCGACGACACTAACCGAAGCCGGTTACGTAGGTGAAGACGTTGAAAACATCATCCAAAAGCTTCTGCAAAAATGTGATTACGATGTAGCTAAAGCGGAACGCGGCATCGTTTACATTGATGAAATTGATAAGATTTCACGCAAAGCTGAAAACCCATCTATTACGCGTGACGTATCTGGTGAAGGTGTTCAGCAGGCGCTACTAAAACTTATCGAAGGTACGGTTGCATCGGTTCCACCTCAAGGTGGTCGTAAGCATCCTCAGCAAGAATTCCTACAAGTGGACACATCTAAGATCCTGTTCATCTGTGGTGGTGCTTTTGCTGGCTTAGACAAAGTGATTGAGCAGCGTGTTGCAACAGGTACAGGTATTGGCTTTGGTGCTGAAGTTCGTTCGAAGAATGAATCGAAGACAGTAGGTGAGCTATTTACTCAAGTTGAACCTGAAGACTTAGTGAAGTACGGCCTCATTCCAGAATTCATTGGTCGTCTACCTGTAACAACAACACTGACTGAGCTTGATGAAGAAGCATTGATTCAGATCCTATGTGAACCGAAGAACGCACTGACCAAGCAATATGCAGCATTGTTTGAGCTGGAAAACGCTGAACTTGAATTCCGTGAAGATGCGCTGCGCGCTATCGCGAAAAAAGCAATGGAGCGTAAAACAGGTGCTCGTGGCTTACGCTCGATTCTTGAAGGCGTGCTACTTGAAACCATGTACGAATTACCATCTGCAACAGACGTTAGTAAAGTCGTGATTGATGAGTCCGTCATTAATGGCGAGTCAGAGCCACTGCTTATTTACAGTAACGCAGACAATCAGGCAGCTGGAGCAGAGTAAATTCAGCCATAATGAAAAAGGAGGTAAGTAATTACCTCCTTTTTTTATTTCTCTTATTGAATCCAAACAATTAGCCCCCATATACTGCCTTAAGTAATACGTTAAACGTGAAAGCGGAAGAGAGAATTATATGAACTTGGAACGTTCCGAGCGTATCGAGATCCCGGTACTACCTCTACGTGACGTAGTGGTCTACCCACACATGGTTATTCCATTGTTTGTTGGTCGTGAGAAATCGATTAGCTGTCTAGAAACGGCGATGGAAACCAACAAACAAGTTCTTCTTGTGGCACAAAAGCAAGCGGATACTGACGAGCCTACGGTTGACGACCTATTTGACGTAGGTACGGTAGCCACCATTCTCCAGCTCTTGAAGCTTCCGGATGGCACAGTAAAAGTATTGGTCGAAGGCCAGCAGCGAGCAAAAATCAATCACTTTAAAGAGAGTGACTTCTTCTTAGCTGAAGCTGAATTTGTTGTTACGCCAGAATTGGATGAGCGTGAGCAAGAAGTGATTGTTCGCAGCGCGATTAATCAGTTTGAAGGGTTCATTAAGCTAAACAAGAAGATTCCACCAGAAGTGCTAACGTCACTTAATGGTATCGACGAAGCTGCACGCTTAGCGGATACCATCGCGGCTCATATGCCGTTGAAGTTGGTGGATAAGCAGCAAGTACTTGAAATTGTTGACGTTACTGAGCGTCTGGAATTCCTGATGGGCCAGATGGAATCAGAGATCGACTTGCTGCAAGTTGAAAAACGAATTCGTGGTCGCGTTAAAAAGCAAATGGAAAAATCTCAGCGTGAGTACTATCTGAATGAGCAAATGAAAGCGATTCAGAAAGAACTTGGTGAGATGGAAGACGCACCAGACGAGTTCGAAACGCTACAGAAGAAGATTGACGAATCAAAAATGCCTCAAGAGGCACGTGAAAAGACAGAGCAAGAGCTGCAAAAGCTTAAGATGATGTCTCCAATGTCTGCTGAAGCAACAGTGGTTCGTAGCTACATCGATTGGATGGTCAGCGTTCCTTGGGCTAAGCGCTCAAAAGTTAAGAAAAACTTAGCGAAAGCAGAAGAGGTTCTTAATGAAGATCACTACGGTCTAGAACGCGTCAAAGAACGTATCCTTGAATACCTGGCGGTTCAAAACCGTATCAACAAGCTAAAAGGTCCTATCCTTTGTCTTGTTGGTCCTCCTGGTGTAGGTAAAACGTCTCTTGGTCGTTCAATTGCTTCAGCTACTGGCCGTAAGTATGTTCGTATGGCGTTGGGTGGTGTGCGTGATGAAGCGGAAATTCGTGGTCATCGTCGTACTTATATCGGCTCATTACCAGGCAAATTGATCCAGAAAATGTCGAAGGTTGGTGTGAAAAACCCGCTGTTCTTATTGGACGAAATCGACAAAATGTCTTCAGATATGCGTGGTGATCCGGCATCGGCTCTACTAGAAGTCCTTGATCCTGAACAGAATAACTCGTTCAACGATCACTACTTAGAAGTGGATTACGATCTCTCTGACGTTATGTTTGTTGCGACATCGAACTCGATGAACATCCCGGGTCCATTGTTAGACCGTATGGAAGTTATTCGTTTATCTGGTTACACCGAAGACGAGAAGCTGAACATTGCAAAACGTCACCTTGTTGATAAACAAGTGAAGCGTAATGGCTTGAAAGCGGATGAGATCGTCATTGAAGATTCTGCGATTATTGGCATCATTCGTTACTACACGCGTGAAGCGGGTGTCCGTAACTTAGAGCGTGAGATTTCTAAGATCTGCCGTAAAGCGGTGAAGAACATCTTGCTGGATAAGGACATCAAGTCAGTAACGGTAACGATGGACAACCTAAAAGAGTACTTAGGTGTTCAACGTTTCGATTACGGTAAAGCGGATGAAAGTAACCGAATTGGTCAAGTAACTGGTCTAGCTTGGACCGAAGTGGGTGGCGATCTATTAACGATTGAAACTCAATCAATGCCAGGTAAAGGTAAGCTAACACAAACGGGTTCTCTTGGTGATGTGATGCAAGAGTCTATCCAAGCAGCAATGACAGTGGTTCGCTCTCGTGCAGAAAAGCTAGGTATCAATACTGACTTCTACGAGAAGAAAGATATTCACGTACACGTCCCGGAAGGCGCGACACCAAAAGATGGCCCAAGTGCGGGTACAGCAATGTGTACAGCATTGGTTTCTTCTCTGACAGGCAACCCTGTGAAAGCAGAAGTAGCGATGACCGGTGAAATCACACTGCGTGGTGAGGTTCTACCTATCGGCGGCCTAAAAGAGAAGTTACTTGCGGCACACCGTGGTGGCATTAAGACAGTGCTAATTCCAAAAGATAACGAGCGTGATCTGGAAGAGATTCCTGATAATGTTATCGCTGATCTGAAAGTTATCCCTGTACAGTGGATTGATGAAGTACTGAAAGTCGCACTAGAGCGAGACCCGACGGGCGTTGAGTTTGAGTCTCAAAAATAGTGATGTGTAGCAAAAATAAGTAAAAGTTTACGCTGATAAGCCCAAAAAGGCTTGTCAGCGTTTTTTTTGGGCGCTAAGTTAGTTTCGATAGCTGCCAGCCCTTGATGAATAAGGGGTGGAGCATATTTTCTTAACAATGGAACGAAAGTCATCACAAAAATAATCACAGATGACACAAAGGGGAAATTACAGTGAATAAAACTCAGTTAGTAGAACAAATCGCAGAAAATGCAGATATTTCTAAAGCGTCAGCGGGTCGTGCTCTAGATGCATTCATCGAAGCAGTAAGCGGAACTCTTCAATCTGGTGATCAAGTCGCTCTAGTTGGCTTTGGTACATTCAGCGTTCGCACTCGTGCTGCACGTACTGGTCGTAACCCAAAAACTGGTGAAGAAATCCAAATCGCAGAAGCAAAAGTACCAGCTTTCAAAGCAGGTAAAGCACTGAAAGACGCTTGTAACTAATCACGGCGTTATTTCTGTAACCGGCCATTTGCTTAACTTTTGCTCAAACAATAAGTTTCGAACAAAAATTTACAAACTTCGAGCCGAACTTTCTTAAATTATGCGCATCATACTGATGCGCATTTCTTTTTCTGATATTATTGCGCCATTATTTCTATTAGATAGAAGCAGTAGGCTTCAATTGTGGAGAGCAGTTAAATTATGATGGATCGACTACGCGAAGGCGTGAATAGCATCGCGGTCAAAATTATCCTTGGACTTATCATCCTGTCTTTCGTATTTGCAGGTGTAGGTAGCTACATCGTTGGTGGTAGCAACAACTCTGCAGCGAAAGTCGGTAACACTGAGATTCCTCGTGGTGAGTTCGAGATGGCATACCAAAATGAGCGTAACCGTATGCAAGCTCAGTTGGGTGACTACTTCTCTCAAATGCTGGCTGACCCTGCATATGTTGAATCTTTCCGCAAATCCGTTTTAGATCGAATGATCAATGACGTGTTGCTTGACCAACAAGCTGAAGCTTTGGGTCTGCGAATCAGCGACACTCAAGTGCGTAGCATGATTCTAGACATGCCTCAGTTCCAATCTAATGGTCAGTTTGATCAAGAGATCTATCAAGCTTCTTTGCGTCGTGCAGGCTTTTCGCCAGACTCTTTTGCTGAGTACATGCGTCGTGAATTGGTTCGTGAGCAACTGCTGAATGCGCTACAAAACAGTGAATTTATTCTGCCGGGTGAAGTACAAGCAGAAGGCAAGCTGTTCACTCAAACTCGTGATATTCGCACGATTCAGATCGACTTAGCGGAGTTTGCGAAAAATATTGAATTGACCGACGAAGAAATTCAAGAGTACTACAAAGCAAACCCAGACAACTTTACACGCCCAGAGCAGGTTAAAGTCTCTTACATCGAACTGTCAGCTGAAGCGCTAAAGGAACAAGTTAATGTTTCTGATGCTGAGGTGAAAAAGTACTACGACGAGCACTTAAACAAATACTCTTCAGAAGAGCAACGCCGTGTCGCTCACATTCTTGTAGAAGGGGACGATGAAGCAAAAGCGCAAGCTATCCTAGGTGAGCTAAACGCGGGTGCAGATTTTGCGACGCTTGCTCAAGAGAAATCTGACGATTTTGGCAGCGCTGAAAACGGTGGTGACCTAGGTTGGATTGAGCGTGATGTGATGGACCCTGCTTTTGAAGAAGCGGCATTCGCACTGAAGAATCCTGGCGATACGTCGGGTCTAGTAAAGTCGGACTTTGGCTATCACATTATCAAGCTTGAAGAGCTAAAAGATTCTGTGGCGAAGCCATTTGAAGAAGTCGCTGCTGAAATCAAACAAGAGATGGTTGACCAACAAGCGATCGATCAATTCTACGAGTTGCAAAATGAGCTTGAGCGCGTAGCGTTTGAATACCCAGACTCATTGTATGATGCTTCTCAAGCGGTTAACCAAGAAGTGAAGACAACAGACTTTATTTCTCAGGTTGACGCACCTGAAGTGCTTCGTAGCCCTGCGGTAATGCAAGCTATCCTAAGCCCTGAAGTTAAAGAAGATGGCCTAAACTCTGAAGCTATCGAAGTTGCGCCTGAGCATATTATCGTTGTTCGTGTTGAAGATGCGCGTGACGAGACAGTTCTTCCACTAGAAGAAGTGAAAGATCAGGTTGTTGCAGAGCTATCTCGTGTTAAAGGTGAGCAAGAAGCGATGGAACTTGGAACACAAGTCGTTGCGGCATTGAAAGAAGGTAAGACGAACGTGCTTGCTGAAAACAATCTTGCCTTTGGTGAACAAGAGACAGTAGATCGTCGTTCTCCGTTGGCAACAACGGTATTCGCGATGGCAAAACCAGTCGATGGTAAACCAGTATACGGTCAGTCTAAAGATCTTGAAGGTAACATCATTATCATCGAGCTTGATGCTGTAAACGCAGAGCTAGATAGTGAGTTAGAAGATCAAGTTGCGATGCAAATGCAGCGTGCATCTTCTCAGCAAGATTTATCATCTGTACTAGCCGTACTGCGTGCAAATACTGACATTGAGTACTTTGTTGTGAGCAACTAAGCACAATTAGTGTAATTTGTATGTTGAATAAAACGGACCGCATAAGCGGTCCGTTTTATTTTTGTCTTTATGAACTTCAATCATCAATAGGTATTACTTAAATTAGTGCGCGTTTAAGTGATAGCGGCCGTTGTGAATTCCGGGTCATCTCAGTTTGTTAAATGCATAACCATATTGCTTTCCATTGCAAACTTGATAGTGACTCGCTCTCGACGACTGTTTTTAGCCTACTATTTTGGAGATTGTATGTTCAATATGAAATGGATTTTGACATTGTGCTTATTTGTTTTTGCACCTTTTAGCATGGCTGCGGATTCAGCCCCTGACAAATATGAAGGAATTGAAATTACTGTAAATATCAACACGGCCACTGCTGAAGAAATTGCGACCATGTTGAAAGGTATAGGTGAGAAGAAAGCGCAGAGTATAGTGGACTACCGCGAGGAACATGGCCCTTTTAAAACGGCAGCAGATTTGAAGAGCGTAAAAGGCATAGGTGAAGCGACAGTTAAGAAAAACGAAGACCGCATTTTACTGTAGCTTGATGTATTGCAGATATTGAGTCTGAATTCAGAACAATATCTGTTTCCCTATTACTGCTTTCCCGAACCAGCCCCTCTTTCGTGGTTCGGGATTTTTTATCCGAATAAACGACGGCGAAGGCCTTTTTCCAGTAAAGCCATTACTAACCCACCGAGTGCGCCAAACATATGAGCATCAATAGCAACGTTTGCACCGATAAGCTCAGCAGTACTGCTGGATGGGCCATAGACCTGCTCCCATGCTACTTTGGCGATTAGTCCTCCAACTAACAACACACTGCTTCTTCTGCTTTCAAAGACTTCTCTGAGCGCCCAAAATCCAAACAATCCGTGTAATACGCCGGATAAACCCACGTATACCGACATGTTGGTAAACAAATTCAGCGCACCAACACATGCACATAAGATTGAAAAAACGATAAGGAAGTTACGAGTGCTTGGGCGAAAAATAAAAGTAATGATCCACAATCCGGCCAGGTTCATTCCTAAGTGCGCAAAGTTGGTATGTGTGAGATTTCCTGTTACGATTCGCCACCATTCACCATGGCGTATATTGTAGCTGTGCCACTCGGTTAGGCTTGCCATTGGTTCAAATTGAAGTATCAAACAGATCACGCTGATAATACTCAGCAAGGTATAAAGGTTCACTCTATGTCTCGTTATTGTTCTCGTTGTGGAAAATCGCAAAAAGCGTGTATTTGCCAATGGATTGTACCGCTGGCAAGCGAGGTAGAACTTATCATTCTTCAGCACACGAGTGAAGAACATCGTCCGCTTGGTACGGCACGGATTCTCAATTTGAGTTTAGATAACTGTATTTGTTTGATAGGAGAGGACTTTTCTTGTGATGATGTCTTAAATCACTTATTAGCGGATGAGTCATATCAACATTTTGTTCTTTACCCATCAGAAGAGTCACGATGCATTTCTGAAATCACTCAAACGAGTCATAGTGTATCTAAGAAAATACGTTTGATTTTGCTCGATGGTACGTGGAAAAAAGCGTACAAAATGTGGCAACTCTCAAGCAACTTACATCCACTCCCAACCGTGCAGTTGCCTAAGCAACTACAAGGGCACTACACCATTCGTAAGGCGCCCTCTGAGAATAGTTTATCGACAGTCGAGGCTGGTTATCATTCGCTTCGCTTGTTTGAACCCGAGCGAGACTTTACACCGCTGATGCGTGCGTTTGAAAAGATGATCGAATTCCAAATCGCCCAGATGCCTCCGGGCGTTTTTGAAAAGAATTACTTGAAAGGTTGAGTGTTACTAAAGAACGATGGAAGAGAAAAGTTGGCGGTGTAGCTTTTGCGCGTGACCATCGGTCATTGCAGAAATATAATCGGCGATGACCCTCATTTTATTGCTCTCGCTCTTCGCCTGACACCACAGATCTCTTGTATGAACGGGTAGTAATCGCTCTGGGTCTGCTGTTAACGCTTCAAAAATATCCATAATAATTTGCTGACCCTTATACTCAACGATCTGGACCTGCGGGACTTGGATAACGAAGGTGCTGACAAAGTGCTTGAGTACGTCAAGTGCACGTGCCATCTGTGGTTCTAAACACGCATTCCAAGACAGTAACGGGTTATTAAACGGCTCATCCACCGTTTTGATTGAAATGCTGGTCAGTAGCGCGTTAACCATACCACCGATAGCATCTTTCCGCTCATGGTGCTTACCGCTAAATAGCATCTGTCCGATGGAATCGATATGAGCTTCAAACCACGGGTCGCCACAGTCCGCTAATTGACTTGCTGCGCCTTCTTGCCATTGCTGACGTGTCACCATACCAAGTACGATTGCATCTTCTAAATCATGAACACCGTAGGCGATATCATCTGCTAGCTCCATGATTGAGCAATCGAGTGATTTAAAACGCGTTTTACTGTGCTCAAACTCCGATTCTGGCGTTGAACGCATCAGACTAAGCAATGCCTTGTCGTTGTCAGAAAGCGGTGCAATTACCCAATCAAATAAGTCTTTATCACAATCATAAATGCCTTTAGCTGGGCTCCAATCTTTTGCTTTTAGTTTACGTTGATGCTCGGCTGGTTGAGGCAACTTGACGGAGCGTGTTTGACTAATGAGGGCAGGGTACTTAATCAAACCAAGCAGTGTGCGGCGTGATAAATTCATTCCGAAATGCTCAGTATAAGGCTCTAACTTAGTGACGATACGAAAGGTTTGGGCGTTCCCCTCGAAGCCGCCATGTTCGCGCATTACGTAGTTTAGAGCGACTTCTCCCCCATGACCGTATGGAGGATGCCCGATGTCGTGAGCCAAACATAATGAATCAATTAAGCTGTCTGATGGTAATAGATCGCGGAACTCTGGCTGTTTTTTCTTTAACTGGGCGACGATACCGGTCCCTAGTTGCGACGCTTCTAAGGAGTGTGTTAACCGACTGCGGTGAAAGTCTTCCAAGCTATTGCCGTGTACTTGGGTTTTTGCTTGTAGGCGTCGAAATGCAGCCGAGTGAAGAATGCGCGCTCGGTCTCGTTGGTACGGGCTCCGATGGTCGTCTCGACGGATTTTATGCTCATCATCATGGCGCTCTTGCCATTGCGGGTGTAATTCAAACGACACGATTATCTCCGTAAGCTAACTGATTTCATCTAACGATAATTCGAAACTTGGGGCAAAGGTATTGAGAAAGTAATCCATTTCAGGCGTTCTGCGTTCTTGCAAAGTGACGTCTAAGCGTTTTTTTGCCAGAGCGAACTCATGGTTGCCGGCGCTTAGTTCTTCAAGACATTTTAAATAGGCACAGATGGAATCGGCTTGCTTAACGATTTTTGCGTCCTCTTCGTGTGCAGAGTGAGAAAGAAGATAGGGGGCAAAATCATCGTGGAACTCTTCCGGTAACATTGAGAGTAATTTTTGTTCCGCTGCCGATTCTATCTTCTTATATTCTTTGGCAATTTCAGGGTTGTAATACTTCACTGGAGTTGGAAGATCACCCGTTAATACTTCACTGGAGTCATGGTACATGGCCAGAATCGCGATGCGTTCTGGATTAAGGTTGCCGCCGAACTTTTTGTTTTTAATTAGGGCAAGGGCATGAGCGACAAAAGCAACTTGTAAGCTATGCTCTGAAACGTTTTCTGGTGAGACGGACCGCATCAAAGGCCAGCGTTGGATCAGCTTCATTCGAGCCAGGTGGGCGAAAAAATGGCTTTCTTTCATGGCTTTCTCCGTTTCTGGTGTAAAAAAGGAACTCACTAGGAGTTCCTCTAAGCATATGAGAGATCAGCACTAATTACTACCAGTGATTCATTACTGGCTGTAGGTTGATAGGAATCTTTCAAAACGTCCAATGGCGATTTCTAGATCTTCAACGTGCGGTAGTGTCACGATGCGGAAGTGGTCTGGTTTTGGCCAGTTAAAGCCGGAACCTTGCACCAGTAAGACTTTCTCTTGTTTTAAGAAATCTAAAACCATCTGTTGATCGTTCTTGATGTTGTACATTTTAGTGTCGATTTTCGGGAAGAGGTACATCGCACCCTTAGGTTTGACACAAGAAACGCCAGGAATCTGATTGATCAGTTCATACGCTCGGTTGCGCTGCTCTAACAAGCGTCCGCCAGGTAAAATCAGTTCATTGATACTCTGGTATCCACCTAACGCGGTTTGAATGGCATGTTGCATTGGTACGTTTGCACATAAACGCATCGATGAAAGCAGATCCAAGCCATTCACGTACCCTTGAGCCAGATGTTTAGGCCCCGTTAGGAACATCCAGCCACCACGGAAACCACAAACACGGTAGGCCTTTGAAAGGCCATTGAATGTCATGACTAGCACGTCTTCAGTGAGTGTGGCGACTGAGGTATGTGTTGCACCGTCGTACAACACTTTGTCGTAGATCTCATCTGCGAAAATGATCAGTTTGTGCTGGCGTGCTATCTCAATCACTTCAAGTAGGAAGTCACGGCTGTATACCGCACCTGTCGGGTTGTTCGGGTTGATCAGAACAATGCCACGTGTCTTTGGTGTGATTTTCTTTTTGATGTCTTCAAGGTCTGGGTACCAGTCAGCCTCTTCATCACATAGGTAGTGAACCGGCTTACCACCAGATAGTGCAACTGAAGCTGTCCATAACGGATAGTCTGGTGCTGGGATCAGCATTTCGTCGCCATTGTTTAATAGCGCTTGCATGGCCATTACGATCAACTCAGACACGCCGTTACCTACATACACATCTTCGACATCTAGCGAGCGTATACCTTTACGCTGATAGTGTTGGACCACAGCTTTACGAGCAGAGTAAATACCTTTGGAATCACAATAGCCTTGAGAAGTCGGCAGATTACGAATCACGTCGACTAAAATCTCATCAGGGGCGTCAAAACCAAATGGGGCAGGGTTACCAATGTTTAGCTTTAGGATTTTATGCCCTTCTTCCTCCATGCGCTTAGCATGTTTGAGTACAGGACCCCTAATGTCGTAGCAGACATTGTCGAGTTTTGACGACATCCCGATATTTTGCATTGTTTAATTCCTAAAAATTCGTTAATTTCTTTATTAAAATACAATAATTTGTTTTTTATTAGAATATATATCTGTAAATAATCTGTCTGCTGGTTAAGTTTTGCTCGCTTGCTATCACAGGATTTTGCAAAAGATCGCATACGACCTTGATTTGCTTTGGGTCTAAACTTAGAGTAGCCGTCAGTTACCGTTTATCCTCACATACAACGAGGTTGATTTGTCACAGTTCCATCAAGCCGTAAAGAGAATTATCGAGCGAGTTCAGCAATCGGAAGGCAATCAAACACGTCTGGTCGAGCCCCTTAGCGAGAAACCCAATTTCTCATTTATTGATTGGCTTGATGCACAACCACTTTTCCCTAAGTTTTATTGGCAGTCCCGCGATACACGTGAAGAGGTCGTTGCACTAGGGCAATTGCACGCTTTTGTTGAGCCAGGTCCTGCTTATACCATTCTAGGTGAAGGGCAAAGAGTTTGGGGCGGGCGCTCTTTTGATGGGCAGCATGAGAAGAATCGCCGCTGTATGCCTTCTTTTTTCTTTTTGCCTCAAATTGAGTTAATTCGTTTTGACCAACAGTGGTCTCTCGCAGTTAATATTTCAGAAGACAAAGCGCGAACTCTAGCTGGGTTGAATAAACTGGTTTGTGAGGTCGCAACCTTAGCTCCAATTTCGTCTCACATCCGCTCTATTGTTCATACGCCAAGTCAGCCTCAATGGAATGAGTTAGTTCATAAGGTTCTGACTGGTATAGAGAATGATGATTTTAAGAAAGTGGTTTTAGCGCGTCGCTCTACCGTGCAGCTTGATAACACATTAAGTGCTGCACAGTTACTTAAAGCAAGTTACTTAAATAACCATCATAGCTTCCATTTCATGCTGAGCTTAGACAGTAAGCACAGTTTTATGGGGTCTACGCCAGAACGTTTGTATTCTCGCGTAGGGCATGAGCTACATACCGAAGCGTTAGCAGGTACGATTGGTCGGGGAGACAATGCCACTCAAGATATGGAGTTGGCGAATTGGTTATCCCAAGACCAAAAGAACCTCAACGAAAACCAGTATGTGGTGGACGACATCATTGATCGTCTATCACCGCATTCTGAAATGGTTGAAGTGGAAGCTGAACCGAGTTTGGTCAGACTACGAAAAGTGCAGCACCTTAAGCGAAATATTCACGCTAGTCTAAGAGCGGGGATAAATGGTGTTCAGTTGTTATCGGCGCTTCAGCCAACAGCGGCGGTTGCTGGCTTACCCCGACAAGAGTCTATGCAGTTTATTCTTGATAATGAGCCCTTTGCACGCGGCTGGTACGCGGGGTCAATGGGTTACATCAGCCATGAACGAGCAGAGTTTTGTGTCGCAATCAGAAGTGCGCTTGTGCTCGGTGAGCAAGTACAACTGTTTGCGGGCGCAGGGATTGTTCCAGGCTCCATTGCAGAACATGAGTGGGCAGAACTTGATAAGAAAATGTCGACGTTACTTACGCTGATTTCTGATCATCCGCCATTGGGAGTCGCATCATGAGTCATGACCAAGCGGTGCTCAATCGAGTTTGGTCAGAAACCATATTGATTGAGCTTCAGCGATTTGGCGTTAAGCATGTTTGTATCGCTCCCGGATCTCGTTCTACGCCTTTAACTTTAGAAGCGGCAGAACAGTCCGACTTTTCCATTCATACTCATTTTGATGAGCGTGGATTGGGCTTTATGGCTCTTGGTTTAGCGAAAGCTACTCAGGAACCCGTGGCAATTATCGTTACCTCTGGTACGGCAGTGGCGAACTTATTACCGTCGGTTGCCGAAGCCAAACTTACTGGTGAAAAACTGGTGCTGCTGACAGCAGATCGTCCAGTAGAACTTGTCGGCTGTGGTGCAAACCAAGCGATAAATCAATTGGGTATTTTTTCACATCATGTTTCGGCCAGTTTGAATTTACCAAGCCCAAATTTAGCAACGTCGCTTAACTGGTTGCTGACCTCTGTTGACGAAGTGATGTTTACTCAGCAATTGCAGGGTAGTGCCGTTCATATTAATTGTGCATTTCCAGAGCCTTTGTATTCCAACGGCGCAAAAGCGGATTATCAAACCTACTTAGATTCGGTCGCCGGATGGCGAAAAGGAAGCGGCACTTATACTCAGCGTTTTAGCCATTTGTCACAGGCGAACATCCCGCCTTTTTCAGACAAAAAAGGCTTGGTTGTGATTGGCAGCTTACCGCTTGAACAAGCGAAGTCGGCGCAGGCATTTGCACAAAAGATGGGATGGCCAGTACTTGCAGACCCGCAAAGTGGTCTCAGTTCGGATTGGGCGTATTACGATGTATGGCTTCAACTTCCCGAGTTCGCAAACGAGCTTGAATCTTGTGAACTTATTATCCAATTTGGTAGCCGAATCATCTCCAAACGTTTGAACCAATGGATTGATAAACAAGTATCGAAAAATCAACAAAGTAAAGACGTTCAGTATTGGTATGTCTCACCTTGTATGGACCGGAATAACCAAAATCATCTGGCGCAAATGCACTGGGTTGAGCCTCCTAAAACGTGGGTTTCTCGCATTAGTTTTGAGAAGTCAATATTTGCTGGGTGGGCTGATAGGTTAGCGAATGACGTTAAGCGAGTTCATCAACGTATCGAAGAAGCCTTCCTATCTGATTCAGCGTCTGCCATTGACGAAATTGCGTTGGCAGCAGACATCAACGAGCGCACAAAGAACGTAGATGTTTTCTTGGGTAATAGCTTGTTTGTTCGGCTTGTTGATATGTACGGAAAATTGGATGGTGTAGAGGTTTTCACTAATCGAGGCGCATCAGGGATTGACGGTTTGTTTGCTGCGGCATCAGGCGTGCAACGGGCAAGAGGTAATCCGTTACTAATGTATATCGGTGACACAGCAGCACTTTATGATCTCAATTCTCTGGCGCTATTTTCTCACAATAAACTGCCGGCGGTACTTGTTGTTACTAATAATGACGGCGGTGCGATTTTTGATATGTTGCCAGTACCACCAGAGCGCAGGACGACATATTATCAAATGCCTCATGGTTATCAGTTTGAACACGCGGCAAAGCAGTTTGGTTTGGCGTATTTGCATGTTTCTACACTGGAGCAATTCCAATCATCTGTAAAAGAGCATTTATGTCACCGCCAAGGAACGTTGCTGGTCGAGGTTCAAACCCCACCTAATCAAGCTGCTGAGACACTCAAGGCATTTAATAAGAGTCTGAATGCTTTACTTTGAACGTTTCCCTGTATTAGAAAAACACCAAAGTAGAACGTTGCCCACTTTGGTGTTTTTGCATGGCTTGCTTGGTAGCGGTGAAGATTGGCAAGCGTGTATCAACGCGTTACCCGAGTATGAACGTGTTACGGTTGACCTCCCTGGTCATGGGCACAGCCAATCTATTTCTTGCAGCGATCTGAATGATTGCTGCAAACTTCTTGGTTCCACACTATCTTTATTATTTCCCTCACAACAACCACTTATTTTGATTGGTTACTCTATGGGCGGCCGCATTGCGATGCATGGTATTGCCCATCAATGCTTTCCAGATCTCAATATTGCGGGCGCGATTGTTGAAGGGGGAAACTTCGGGCTTCAAACTGAGTCAGAGAAACAGGTGAGATTAGAGAATGATGCTCGCTGGGCAATGCGTTTCAAAACTGAACCACTTGAACGTGTTTTGAACGATTGGTACCAACAAGCGGTGTTTTCTTCACTAAACCATGAGCAAAGACAAACATTCATTGCGAAGCGAAGTGATAATCTTGGCTCAGCGGTGGCGAATATGTTGATGGCGACATCGTTAGCCAAACAGGCATATTTGTTGCCCTCACTGCAAAAGCAGAACATACCAGTGTATTACTTGTGTGGTGAGAAAGACCAAAAATTTAGCCAACTGGCACAACGTAGCGGGTTGGCGTATCGACAAGTTGAAGGCGCTGGTCATAACGTCCATCAAGAGCAGCCCAAACAGTTTGCGATACATACCAAGCAAATAATTCAGTCTCACTTTGGTGAGAGTAACGAGAACAATGGGAATCACCATGGCTAAAACAGTAGGCATTTCTGAAGAAGAACTTTACGCTCCGGTTCAATGGAAAGATTGCGGCGAGAAATACGAGGACATTCATTACCATAAGTCTGAAGATGGTATCGCGAAAATCACCATTGCGCGTCCTCAAGTGCGTAACGCGTTTCGTCCTCAAACGGTAAAAGAGATGATTGATGCGTTGGCAGATGCGCGTTACGACTCTGGTGTTGGCGTGATCATTCTGACAGGTCTAGGTGAAGACGCATTCTGTTCTGGCGGTGACCAGAAGATCCGCGGCGACTACGGCGGCTACAAAGACGACCAAGGTACGCACCACCTAAACGTATTGGACTTCCAACGTGATATTCGTACTTGTCCAAAACCAGTGATCGCATCGGTAGCAGGTTGGGCTGTGGGCGGTGGTCATGTTCTGCACATGATGTGTGACCTAACGATTGCAGCTGACAACGCTCAATTTGGTCAAACAGGCCCTAAAGTGGGTTCATTTGATGGTGGTTGGGGTGCATCTTACATGGCTCGCATCGTAGGCCAAAAGAAAGCTCGCGAAATTTGGTTCCTATGTCGTTTCTACAATGCTCAAGAAGCGGTAGACATGGGCCTAGTAAACACAGTTGTACCACTAGCGGATCTAGAGAAAGAAACCGTTCGTTGGTGTCGTGAAGTACTACAGCACAGCCCAATGGCATTGCGCTGCCTGAAAGCTGCATTAAACGCAGATTGTGATGGTCAAGCGGGTCTGCAAGAGCTAGCGGGTAACGCAACGATGATGTTCTACATGACTGATGAAGGCCAAGAAGGTCGTAATGCCTTTAACGAGAAGCGTCGCCCAGACTTCGATAAATTCCCTCGCAACCCATAATCCGTCTAAATGAGGAGCGTGTTAGCTCCTCTGTTCCTTTTTTCCTGAGCGCCTCGCCCTCTGGGAGGCTGGTGGGATTGCTCGTCAGAACGCTCAAATATACGGCATTACATAGGACTTGAATTATGCGTGAAGCGAAAATTTATCGTTATAGCTTGCCCATGGATAGTGGTGTCATCCTACGTAACAACAAGCTAACCGAACGTGTTGGTTATGTTGTTGCGCTTTCCGAAGATGGTAAAACAGGGCTTGGAGAAGTCGCTCCTCTTCCTGGTTTTAGCTTAGAGAGCGCCGAAGATGCGGGTGTTCAGCTACAAGAACAGGCGGAGCGTTGGGTTGCAGAGTTGGATGTGGATTATGCCAATATGTACCCGTCGGTTGCGTTTGGTTTATCGATGGCACAGCTTGAATTAGCTGATGGCTTACCACAACAAGGTAAATACCAAACAGCGCCACTATGCACTGGCGACCCAGATGAGCTCATTCCAAAGCTGAACGAAATGGAAGGTGAGAAAGTCGCTAAGGTGAAAGTTGGACTTTATGAGCCAATTCGCGATGGCATGCTTGTGAGCCTTTTTCTTGAATCAATCCCTCAATTAACGCTTCGACTTGATGCAAACCGCGCTTGGACACCAGAAAAAGCGCAGCAGTTTGCTAAATACATTACTCCGTCTTTGCGTCAGCGCATCACCTTTTTGGAAGAGCCGTGCCGCTCTCCTGGCGATAGTCTCTCTTTTGCGATTAATACTGGTATTGCTATCGCTTGGGATGAAACATTGCAAGATGCGGTTCGTCGTGAAGATTTCCGTCTTGAAGATCTAACTGGTGTGAAAACGATCATCATCAAACCCACACTCATTGGTTCGGTGGATTTTTGTATTACACTGATAGAGAAAGCGAAGTCACTGGGGATGAAAGCAGTGATTAGCTCGAGCATTGAATCCAGTCTCGGTTTAACTCAATTAGCGCGCTTTGCCCAATGGCAGCTGCCTGATGAAGTTCCAGGTTTGGATACGATTGGCTTATTCAAAGCTCAGCTAGAGCAGGGCTGGCCTAAGTGTGAACTTCCCGTTCTTCCTCTAAAAGACCAGGAGATTGTGTGGCATTCTGCGTAGACAATATTGCGAAGGCACCATGGAAATATTGGGCTCAAACGAGCCCTTTTTCTATTGCACTCAAGACATCAACAGAAGTATTAAACTGGCAACACCTCTCGAAGCGTATTGACCAATACACTCACTATTTGAATGACTTGGGTGTAACTCGGGGGGATGTGCTGACTTTGGTTGGCAAGAACCAAGTAGAAACACTGTTGTTTTATCTTGCCTCCAAACAGTTAGGCGCACTCGCTGCGCTGACCATGGAACAACCACTAGATAAGTTGCAGGGTAAGCTTGCTACACTTTACAGGCCTGATCAAACTCGGTTTATCTGGTTTTCTCAGGAGTGCGCTTCGACCTTTTCTGAACATGATGTACAAAAACTCAAGGCAACATTGCTTTCACTGCCTGTAGTATCACAGCAAGAGAGTGATTCGTTGACTGAAGATAGCTATCATCATGACCGGCTCGCTTCAGTAGTATTTACTTCTGGCTCTACAGGGGAGCCTAAAGCTGTGGTTCATACACATCGACAGCATCTTGCGTCTGCAGAGGGCTTGTTGCAGGAGTTCATTTTCACTCAGCAAGATGCTTGGCTGTTATCGCTTCCGCTGTATCACGTCTCTGGATTAGCGATTGTCTATCGTTGGCTATATGTCGGAGCAACACTAAAAGTCGGTTCAGGGAAACTTGTTGATGATATTCAGGGCGTATCACACGCTTCTTTGGTTGCGACTCAGCTCAAACGGTTATTGGATGATGATGCACATTTGTCATTGACACATGTGCTACTGGGCGGCAGTCACGTTGATCATGAGTTGGCACTACGAGCATCAGGGCAAGGCATTGAGACGTGGTTAGGTTATGGGATGACGGAGGCGGCCTCTACCGTTACCGCAAAGAGAATTGACAGCACCAGTAATGCTGGACATGTATTGAAGCACCGTAAGATAAAATTAGTTGACCAACGCATTTTTGTTGGCGGTAAGACATTAGCGGCAGGGTATTTCCATCAAGGACATGTTACCCCATTTCTGGATGAGAAAGGCTGGTTTGACAGCAAAGATCTTGGCGAGTGGCAAGGTGATGAATTAAAGATAATCGGCCGTGCCGACAATCAGTTTATCTCTGGTGGTGAGAATATCCATTGTGAAGAGATTGAAGCCGCTTTGAACCAAATTGATGGTGTAGTGCAGAGTATAGTGGTTCCAGTCGAAGACGCGGAGTTTGGTCATAGACCAGTAGCTGTGATTCAGACCAATGGATTGCGCAGCAAGTCGGAGTATGACCAGCACTTGCAATCAAAGTTAGAGAAGTTTAAATGGCCAGTGGAATACCATGTAATGCCAGAAACTCTACTAGAAGGTGGGATCAAAATTTCACGTAAGGCCGTGAAAGAGTGGCTACTGTCATCACTTCAGCATTAGTCAATTTTGCTATGTATTAGTCATAAAGAGAATTTCGTATCCTTATAACTCTGAATCATAATTATGCTTCTTAGTGGAGAGAAAATGCATAAGGTTCAGGATGGCAAAGCTAGTTTTAATTGCGGCAGTAGCACTACAAATTGGTATCGCGATAAGTAGTGAAGGGCTAGCCCGCTCTCTTGCAGAGCTAACGGCATTTTTGATCGCTATTGCGTTGGTCGTTATATACAAAAATAGCAAACGGGAAATACCGTCCCCTCAACGCGATAAGCAGACCACCAATATCTAAAACAGTAACCAACTTAGAGAAGTGGTAGAAATTAGCACCCACAGAGTCACACCAAACAACAGCGGCTTAGCTCCAGCTGACTTTAGTTTTGAAATTGAAATGCTGCAACCTATCAAGAACAGACATACAACCAACGCTTGCTTTGCTCCAATGAAAATGCCGTGATAGACCATTTCAAATTGAGGAAAGAAGTCGCTAAACGCGATAGCTGCACAGTACCAAAAAATGAAATAAGGGATAGCTAGTTTTTTCTTTCCATTCTCTTTTTGGCCTCTTGAAAAGATGACGGCACTGATCAAAGCAACAGGAATGATCCATAAAGCGCGCGCGAGTTTCAATGTTGTTGCCGTCGTTAGTGCTTCTTCCCCATAGGCCGAGGCAGCCCCGACAACAGAAGATGTGTCATGAATGGCAATCGCAGCCCATGTGCCAAACGTGTGTTGATCTAGCCCTAAAGCATGTCCAATCACAGGAAACACAAAGAGTGCAATGGAGTTCAGGACAAACACTGTTGCCAGTGCTAATCCAATCTGCTCGTCTTTCGCTTTAATCGCCGGTGCCACAGCAGCAATTGCGCTACCACCACAAATTGCAGTACCTGATGAGATTAAGTAAGCGGTTACTCGCTCCAATTTAATTACCCTGGCAATGAGAGTGCCCATGATCAGTGTGCCTGTAATAGTGGCGATGATCAGGCCGATACCATCCGATGTGACTGCAAGTGCTTGCTCAAAGTTGATGCCAAAGCCTAAGCCAATAATCGAGTAAGACAGCAGCTTTTTAGTAAAAGAAGCGATGGGCAGCTCGGAAGGCACAAAACCAAAACTTGCGAGTAGAAAACCGATAACTAGAGCAATGGGAGAGGAGGCAAGAGGGGTTAGACAAAAAAGTAACGCCAATCCAAACAGGAGGTAGTTTCTATTCAAGGTTTTTATTCGCTGTTGTGAATGAAAGGGAGAGTATATCGCACTGGGTGTGGTCAGTTTGTCTTAATGATTTGAACACATGTTCAGTTATCCTAAACATGTGTTCAAGTGTATTTATCGCCAGTCGCCTCTAAGTTGATGCACTTTATCGAACATTGTTTTTGCCGTTGCCTCGTTTGGTGGCACCGGTTGTCCTGCCTCTATTTCTAGCTTTGACCAAAATCGAGTCGGTAAGCCACAGCATGCGCGACCTTTTGCGCGGCTGAAATAGCTTCCCCATAAGCCTTTAAGTGCAACAGGTATGACAGGTACTGGACTACGACGTAGGATTATATCAATACCGCGCATGAATTCATTCATTTCACCATCTGAAGTTAATCTTCCTTCAGGGAAAATACAGACGATATGACCTTCGCTTAGCGCAGCTTCCACATCGTTAAATGCACGTCTGATAGAGCTTCTGTTACTCGCTGAAATTGGAATTACCCCAGTTCGACGTAAAAAGCGCCTTAATGGAGGTAGGTTGGCGTAATCTTCCTCCATCACAAAACGAATCAACCTTGGGCATACGGCACTAAGTAGCAATGCATCCATGTAGCTTACATGATTACATACAATCAATGCCCCACCATGCTCGGGTAGGTTGTGTAGATTCTTATGCTTAACTCGATAGATGGTGTGCGTAAGCATCCACATGACAAAGCGAACTACAAAAATAGGAATTTGCAAAAAGATGTAAGCGGCGACTAAGAAATTTAAAATGGCTAACAATGCAAACAGCTGAGGAATTGTCATCTTGATTACACTTAGGCACACAATACCTAAGACAGCGCTGCCGACCATAAACAGAGAGTTAAAAATGTTGAGCCCTGCGATGACTTGAGCACGTTCGGTTTCCTTTGCTCGATGCTGCATTAATGCGTAAAGAGGCACGATAAACAAACCGCCCGAAGCGCCAATCATCAATAGGTAGAAAAATAATGGCCAAAAAGGCTCATATCTAAAGAAGTCTACAAAGTTATGGAAAGTAGGTAGATCATTGGGAATGGAAGTGGCCATTAGGTACCCAAATACCGTAATGCCAAAGGCACCAACTGGCACAATACCGACTTCGATACGATGGTTTGAGATCCAATTGCAAAGTAGCGACCCTAGCGCGATACCAATGGAAAATAGAGCGAGCAAGAAAGACACCGCACTCTCGGTGCCATTTAGGTAAATCTTAGTGAAATTCGGGAATTGTGTTAGATATGCGGCGCCTAAAAACCAAAACCAGCTTATTGCCATTATGCATTGAAAAACAACTCGATCGGATTTGGCGATAGAGAGCGTGTGTTTGGTTTGCTTGTATGGTTGCCAACGAAAAGAGAGATTGGGCGCGCTGGCTGCAGCAAAGGGGATTGAGCGGCTCGACAAGTAGCCTAACAATGCGAAGATCACGACACAAAATGCGGCGAGGTATTTTGCGTTGTCTGCAGAGGCTATAATCCCAGCGCCTAAGGTGCCAATAAGGATGGCGATAAAGGTACCAGCTTCAACAAGAGCGTTGCCGGGCACTAACTCTTTAGCATTTAACTTTTGAGGCAAAAGGGCATATTTAACTGGGCCAAAAAATGCTGACTGTGTGCCCATTAAAAACAGTAGCAATAAAAGCACACCATAACTTTCGGTTATGAATCCGATGGCACCTAACAGCATGATGGCTATTTCAAATAGTTTGACCTTACGAATAAACCATGACTTTTCATATTTGTCGGCTAATACGCCAGCGGAAGCAGAGAACAGAAAGAACGGTAGAATGAACAAGCCTGCCGCAAGGTTGATGAACAAATTGCTCGAAATAGGTAGTGCACTGGAGCCAGCGAATGCGACAAACAACAGCAAAACGTTTTTAAAAATATTGTCGTTGAAAGCGCCAAAAAACTGAGTAATGAAATAGGGCAGGAACTTTCTCTGCGTAAGTAAGGACGGCTGTCTGTCGGATGACATGGATAATCCTTTGTTACCAGTTCGTGAGGTAGTTAGAAAGAAGATTACTGATCAATTCTTTGCCATCAATCGGTTCACTAGAGAAAAACTTATCATCAACACTGAGTAAAGTAATGCCATGTACGCCAGACCAAAGGACTCGACTCGCTTGAATCACTTCGGATTCAGTACGATGTGGTGCGATTTGAGCCAATAGTGACTCTAGCATTCCCGTCATACCATCGATACGTTTGGCATGCCATTCCGGAAGTTCTGCTCCATTCATGTTGTGTTCGAACACTAACTGCCAACGGTATGGGTGTTTTTGAGCAAAATCGTGGTAGCAATAAGCGAGTTCAAAAAGCGCTTGATGGGAGTCTTTGCTGTCATTAGTCGCTTTGCGTGCTTCTTGAGATAACTCATCTAAAGTTTGAGCGACAACATGAAGCAACAACAAATTATAATTACCAAAAACATTTACCAATGTGCTTGGCACGTAACCAATCATGTTAGCGATTTTACGAAGACTGAGTTCGTGGTAAGAATTCTCATCTAAAAAGTTTTTGACCGTTGTTAACGTCAAATTCACTAACTCTTCTCGGGTGTGATCGTTTCTGCGCGCCATACTCTCAAACTACTTTATTGAACATCGTTCAATATGATAGTCAGCTACCTATTAACCGTCAACAAGGCAATGTGTCCAAGTGCCCTCAAGGTGTAGGATTCTGAGCTGTGTCACTGATTCTAATTCAAGTAAAACAATCTGGAGTATTAGTGAACTTATTCCATACTTTTTTTACATTGATCAAGCGCCTTCAGCTGAATTGCAAGCAGTGTGAGCAGTCTGCATTTTTGGCAATATTCTGATACATGTCAGCTTCTATAAGCTATTTTCATCAATCGGTATACAGAGTATGATGACTTAAAAATCATCTTTGGCGTGCTACTGTTTGAAACAACGATTGTTTCGTCTTGAAAATGGGGCACTATCTTAGATAGCTAACTTTAAGGATAACGATGAAACGTTTATTTTCTATTGTTGCTTTATTGATGTTTACTGTTGCTGTAACGCCTATCGCGGAAGCGAAGAAGTTTGGTGGCAGTAAGTCTTTCGGTAAGAGCTACAAAACTGCACCAGCACCGAAACAACAGCAACAAAACACCAATACGGTCGGCAAAGATCAGACGACAAAGTCTTCAAGTAAGAAAGGCCTTATGGGTGGTCTGCTAGGCGGACTTCTTGCTGGTGGTCTACTTGCTGCATTCTTTGGCGGTGCTTTTGAAGGTATCCAGTTTATGGATATCCTAATTATTGGTTTGATTGCCTTTGTCATCTTTAAACTAATGCGCGGTATGCTAGGTGCGAAGCAGGGCAGTATGAACCAGCATCGTCAACAGCCTGCATTTGGTGGCAACGCATCTAAGTTTGAGCAACCAAACATGCAAAACTTTGAGCAACAACCAAACACAAATAATGGTGGCTTTGGTGGTTTTGGCGCTCAAACAGACGTACCACATAACTACCCACCGGGTTTTGACCAAGCAGCGTTCATTAATGGTTCTCGTGAACACTATCGAATCCTGCAAGGTGCGTGGAATCACAACCAGCTAGAAACTATTGAAGAATATGTTTCTCCAAGCTTGTTTGAAGACCTAAAAGCAGAGCGCGCGAAGCTCGACGGTGAGCAGCATACTGACGTAATGTACGTTGATGCGGAGATCGTCCGTGCTGATTACGATGCAAATAAAGCACAGCTTAGTCTGCAGTTTAGCGGTCGTTACCGTGACACAGTAGAAGGTGTTGAAGAAGAAATCGAAGATATCTGGCACCTAGAGCGTGACTTGACTGCGCCTAATGCGCCATGGTTAATCGTTGGTATTCAAGGCTAGTCACCTTTAAACCAATTTAGTCACTAGTAAAAATCCCGCATCCCCTGCGGGATTTTTTGTATCTATCATTTATATTTCTTGTACGTGTTTTTATACAAACATCACTAATTGAGTCCGTTTGGTAATTTTGCGAGCCCACTTTTTCTAGTAAGTCCTCAAGTGTTTTCCTATTTATATTGAACATTCATATTAAGGTCATACGAACTAACAAAATCAAAATAGCTAGTACATTGTTTGTAGGGTAAAGATCTGCTCCTCAGCCTTTTGTTTGTGGAGTTTCACATGGGGTTGGTTGCTTTAGTGAGATTGAGTATAGGTTATACCAATCGTAGTAAATAACTGGTCATTCTAGCTTGTTAAAATACTCGATAACTGCGTTGCAATTTTTGATTGTAGAATAACTACTTATCAAAAAATTGCGCCTTGTTCTCAAGCATTTTCCCTACGCTATTTCTGATCACTTATTTACCGTGATAGGTATTCAATCGAGAAGAGTTTCGGTTAGGAGTGAAAGGTTCGTTGTAGTAGGACTATGCTATCAAGATCCTGAAACGAAAAAAGCCAGCTCAATGGGCTGGCTTCTTCAATATGGTGGAGGGGGACGGATTCGAACCATCGAAGGCAGTGCCGGCAGATTTACAGTCTGCTCCCTTTGGCCACTCGGGAACCCCTCCAGGGTGTTTTATACTTAAAAGTTAGTTTCCCAACCTAGCTTTCAAGTTGTTCTCACGTTTAAAGGAAAAACATAAGAAAGAATATGGTGGAGGGGGACGGATTCGAACCATCGAAGGCAGTGCCGGCAGATTTACAGTCTGCTCCCTTTGGCC
>NZ_JAWOUT010000011.1:83509-179696 GCF_033339515.1 Vibrio sp. 2130-1 | reverse complement strand
TTGGCGCTGGACTAAACAAAGGCCCCCTTTTAGGGGGCTCACACAAAGCCACCTTCTTTAGAAGGTGGTAATTTACACTTCATTTTAAGCAGCGCGCCTTTCTCTCGTGTCTCATTCATGAAGACATTTGAAGCATTTCTTTAGTTACCTAGCATATTGAAAGGACTTGCGTATACTCAATCACATAACTCACCTTAGAAAGTATCATTATGCGTTTACGTTGGCCCTTGCTCATATTCTCTTCATTACTTTCTGCTTTTTCACAAGCGTACCCTCATCAAGAGGTGTTGCCTGAAGGCGCCCGCATCAGTTTAGTTGCGGAAAAACTCAGTGAAAATGCTGAGCTTGACGGTGTTCATCCTACCGAACAACTGTTCCCACCAGCGAGTACATTAAAAATCGTCACCGCATTAGCCGCAAAGCTAGAACTGGGTGATAATTTCCGGTTTCGAACCAAGCTGGAAACGTCGAACTCAGATGCAGTGATTTACTTTGTCGGCGACCCAACACTCCAAACCAACGACTTAAAATCACTTCTCACTCTAGCTAAGAAAAATGGCTTAAAACGGATTAACGGTGACCTATGGCTCGATAACAGCGCATTCACTGGTTATAACCGTGCGGTGGGCTGGCCGTGGGATATCTTGGGAGTTTGCTACAGCGCTCCGGCATCGACCATCACACTCAATAACAACTGTGTACAAGCCTCTATCTATACACAAAAAGATGGTGGAACGCGGGTCTACGTACCAGAGCATCAACCTATTCGTGTCACAAGTACCGTAGAAACAGTTTCTAAAACCATTAAGAAAAGTCGTCATTGTGACTTAGGTTTAGTTGCAAATCCCGATAACAACTACAAGCTAACAGGGTGCTTGGTTGAAAGAGACAAACCATTGCCACTGAAATTTGCGGTTCAAGACCCTGAGCGTTACACCAGTCAAAGGTTGGCGGCTTTGCTCAAGGAGCTCAACATTGGGGTATCGGGAAAGATTAGGGTCGGTACGGCGCCAGAAAAGCAGCGAAAGCTCATCGCAATGCATCAATCAAAAACCTTACCAGACATTCTCGAAGATATGCTCAAAAACTCTGACAACTTGATTGCCGACACATTAACCAAAACACTTGGTGCTAAATTTTTCGTTCAGCCAGGCAGTTTTACTAACGGGACAGAAGCGATCAAGCAGATCATTTTCGCCAACACTGGTATTGATATTCGTAATGCGCGCCTAGAAGACGGCTCAGGACTTTCGCGAAATAACCGTATCTCCGCGACCAAGATGGCTGAAATGCTGCGCTATATTTGGAAGCATGAAAACGAACTCAAATTGATTGCCATCATGCCGAAATCAGGTGAATCCGGCACATTAAAGTACCGACAAAGTATGCGAAAACTTCCAATTAAAGGACAGCTGATAGCGAAAAGTGGCTCTATCTACGGGACTTACAATATGGCTGGATATGGCTTGGATAAAAATGGTCAACCTAACACCATTTTTGTTCAGTTTGTTTCAGACTACTTCCCAGAAAAACGGGACGACAACACACCTGTCATCGCCCCGATTACACATTTTGAGCAGCTTTTTTACAATGACATTGTGAACTTTAGTCAGGCAATACCTAAGAAATAGTTCACCACGTTAAAGTAAATCCACATTCCTGAAATATCGACGATAGACGCAAGAACTGGACTCACCAATACGGCTGGGTCCAACTTGCAAGCTCGTGCAATAATTGGCAACAGCCCGCCCAATGTTGTAGAAATGGTGACTTGAATGAACAGCGCAACTGCTATTGCCAGTGCGATATCGGTCAGTTCAAAGCCTCCTGTTGATTGTCCTGCACTAAATAACATAATGCGTCCAATCATCACGATAGCGATCGCTAGCGCAATAAATAGAGCGACTCGGCTCTCTTTCCACAAAACTTCTAACCATTGGCGTTTTTTTAACTCTCCAGTAGCAAGAGCACGAATCACCAAAGTTGCTGCTTGTGTTCCTGTGTTACCACCAGCAGCTGCAATCACTGGCATGTACACTGCAAGTAAAACAAGCTGACTAAGGGTGTCCTCATACTGAGCGATGATCAAGCCTGACACTATCCCTAAAAGAGCCAGCGCAATGATCCATCCAATACGCTGTTTTACATGCCCTAAAACACTAGTTGATAAATAACCATCGGGTGTATCAACTTCAGACATATGCAGACCCAGTTGGTGAGCATAATGACGTGCGCGTTTGTCATGACCTGCTTGCTCAAGTTGAGCAATAAGACTATTCACATAGCCGACAGAGCAATGCTGTAAAATACCTACAGCCTCATCAATCGGCATAACCGTAAGCAAATGGACTTGTTGCTCTTGCTCGTACTGCAAGAATGCATTGCGAGCTGCACCAATTTCTACTTCAGAAAAGTTTGGTGTTGTTTCAATAAAAGTGTTGTTCATTACCGTCATGGCGAATCTCCCGATTGGCATTGGTAACGACCATCGACAAAGCATGAAAAGCCACTCTTGCACGCTAAAAGTCAGACAACAATTAAGATGCACAGAGAAAACCAATGCGAATGCACTGTCTATTCAGAATGTATGAAGGAAATAACGAGAAGAAAATTAGAAAAGATGCCTCACCACTTAGGTAAGGCGGAGATCGCCAATACCGAAGCGGGTTATTTCGCTCCCTTAATCTTACTCACCCAACGACTGGGAGGATGGTCGGTATTGTTCATGTAAATCTCCGATAGCGCTGCCATTATTGGCAGCGCAAGTATAGTAACAAAGTTCATCAGGTATGGAAGTTTTACTTTGCCGTTTTTGCTAAATTTTCATACAAAAAAAGCGCCCTTCGGACGCTTTCATTTGCAGTCATTATGAATTACTGAATAGTAATACGAGCAAATTTACGTTTGCCTACTTGGAACACGTAAGTACCCGCTTCTGGAGCAAATTTGCTGTCCGCAATTTTTTCACCATCAATCTTCACAGCGCCCTGCTTAACCATGCGCATCGCATCTGACGATGATGGACATAAGCCTGCTTCTTTCAACAGATTACTCACTGGGCGACCTGCGTCAAAGTCAAACTCTGGCATTTCATCAGGAATTTGGTTCTTCGCAAAACGGTTTACGAATTCTTGCTCTGCTGCATCGGCATCGGCTTCACTGTGGAAACGAGCAATAATTTCTTTTGCTAGCAATACTTTGATGTCACGAGGGTTTTTGCCCGCTTCTACATCAGCTTTGAATTGAGCAATCTCTTCCAGAGGACGGAAAGAGAGCAGCTCGTAGTAGCTCCACATTAGGTCATCAGAAATAGACATGATTTTACCAAACATTTCGCTTGGCGCTTCGCTGATACCGATGTAGTTGTTTGCTGACTTAGACATCTTCTTCTCGCCATCAAGGCCCACTAGAAGCGGCATCATCAGTACAACCTGAGGTTTTTGACCGTGAGACTTTTGCAGTTCACGACCCATTAGAAGGTTGAACTTCTGGTCTGTACCACCTAATTCAACATCCGTTTCCATTGCTACTGAGTCCCAGCCTTGTAGAAGTGGGTACATGAACTCATGAATAGCAATTGGCTGACCACCCGCGTAACGCTTTTTAAAGTCGTCACGCTCTAGCATACGAGCAACGGTTTGGTTTGCCGCAAGGCGAATCATACCTTCTGCGCCCAGTTCAGACAGCCACTCAGAGTTAAACTGAATTTTAGTCTTTGCAGGATCGAGAATTTTGAACACTTGCTCTTTGTACGTTTCAGCGTTACGCAATACGTCTTCGCGACTTAGCGGTGGACGAGTTGTGTTTTTACCTGTTGGGTCACCAACCATTGCAGTGAAGTCACCGATTAGGAACGTCACTTCATGACCTAGTTCTTGGAACAAGCGAAGCTTATTGAAAATAACCGTATGGCCTAGGTGAATGTCAGGTGCTGTTGGATCAGCGCCCAATTTAATACGTAGAGGACGGTCTTCTTTTAGTTTTGCGATTAGCTCTTCTTCTGGAATCAGCTCTTCAACACCGCGCTTAATCTCGGCTAGTGCAGCTTCAATGCTCGCCATTCTTGTTCACTCCCACAGATTTGGCAAAAATATAATAGCTGAACATATTACTTGAATAGCGATGCATTTTGAAACACGTTAGACTAGGTAGTTGTCACTTTTTCCGTTTAATTTAGCAATCAAGTACCTCATGCATTCGATTTTTGTCCGACTTCCACTCTTGCACAAAGTATTGATCGGTTTTTTTAGTGCGCTGATTATCTTCGCGCTCTTCTTTTTACCTGATCCGCAAGACCTAGACCCGCAGCAGAGCCGATTAAAAGTTGGTCAACATTATCCTGTGCCAGTTTCCCTCGAACTCAGTGCACTAAATAGTTCATCGCCTGCGGTTCCTGCCGTGCTGCGCTGGGAGACATACAAGGTAAAAAATGGCGAGAGTGCTGCCATCTTATTTAATCGCGTAGGGCTTTCTGCTCGTCTATTACATGAACTGGTGTCATCAGACAAAGAAGTGGAAAAACAGTTAACTCGGCTTCGACCTGGTGACCGATTGCAATTTGGTTTTGACGAAAATAACGACTTGGTGCAGCTAAGAAGAACACTAAGCGCGTTCGAGACTTTTCGTATCACATTAAAAGACGGCAAGTACGTTTCTGAAGTTGATAAAAAAGAAGTCGACTTCCAGTACAACTACGCTGAAGCCACCATCAAATCAAACTTTTGGAATGCAGGAATATCTTCTGGATTAAATGGTAACCAAATCATGGAACTGGCTGGCATATTTGGTTGGGACATCGACTTTGCTTTAGATATTCGTAAAAACGACAGCTTCCGAGTACTTTACCAAGAGGAAGTGGTAGAAGGTGAAGTAATCGGCCGTGGAAAAATCATTGCTGCGATCTTTAAAAACCAAGGAGATACCTTTACCGCAATATTGGATCAGAAAAGTGGCAAGTATTACGACGAAAATGGGCGTGCAATGAAAAAAGCATTCTTACGCGCGCCGTTGGATTTCCGTCGAGTTTCGTCTAATTTCAACCCACGCCGCTTACATCCAGTGACGGGACGCGTTCGTCCTCATAGAGGCACGGACTATGCAGCACCAGTGGGCACCCCGATTTGGGCGGCTGGTGATGGTGTCGTTCAAAAATCGTCTTACAACAAATTTAATGGTAACTACGTTTTCATTAAACATAGTAATACTTACATTACCAAGTACCTGCACTTAACCAAACGTACTGTACGAGCTGGTCAACGCGTTAAGCAAGGCCAAACCATTGGTACGCTTGGCGGAACTGGCCGTGTAACTGGCCCTCACCTGCACTATGAGTTCCTTGTGAATGGTGTCCATAAAAACCCGCGCACGGTGAATTTGCCACAATCTAAATCCCTGACAGGCAAAGCGAGACAAACTTTCATGGCAAACGCGAAAATTAGCATGGACAAGCTTGAACGCTACAGCAAACTGCTAGCAATGAAGTAAGCCAAGTATTGAAAAGGGCAGCGAAGCTGCCTTTTTGTTTTGTCGATATCATCACGATAAAGCTTACTGTTCGGAGTGATGCTCTCTCCCGAGCATAAGCAAACACGGTGTCAGAACTAACGTTAGCAAAGTCGCAAACGCCAAACCACCCGCGACAGCGGTCGCAAGCTGAGACCACCATTGAGTGCTTGGTGCGCCAAACTCCACTTTCTGATTAACTAAGTCGATGTTCATTTCTAACACCATTGGCAATAAGCCTAATATGGTGGTCACCGTAGTAAGTAAAACGGGTCTTAAACGCTGCACACCCGTACGCAAAATAGCCTCAGATTTTTCTAAACCACGTTTACGCATCTGATTATAAGTATCGATTAAAACAATATTATTGTTTACCACGATACCAGCCAACGCAATCACTCCAATTCCCGACATAATGATGCCAAATGGCTTTTGGAAAATAAGTAACCCAGCGAAGACACCAACGGTAGAAAACAGCACTGCACTAAGGATTAAGAAAGCTTGATAAAAGCTATTAAACTGCGTAATTAAAATCAAAGCCATGACACCAAGCGCGACAATAAAAGCATTTTGCAAGAATGCTGATGAGTTTTCCTGCTCTTCATTTTGACCCCGAATCTTATATTCAATACCTTCCGGTAAGTCGAGCTGTTCCATTCCAGCGGCAATCTTAGGTAACTCAAGCGCCAAATTGTAACCTTCCACCATATCCGCTTTAATATTGATAACTCGATGACCGTCGACCCGACGAATAGTGTCTTGCTTATGATCTGGTTTGATTTGAGCAAAATTCGTAATCGGTACCAGACCAGCTGCCGTTTTCACTCTCAGTTGATCAAATCGACCTATGTCGCGCTTATCTTGCGGATAGCGCACCAAAATATCGACTTCTTCATCCGCATCATCGGGCAAATAATCGCCTATTTTCAAGCCGTTCGTAACAAACTGGACGGTATTCCCGACTAAAGTAGCATCCGCTGCAAAGCGAGAGGCGTCATCTCGCTGGATATCAATTTGCCAATCAATCCCTTCCTTATTAGTGGTATCACTCAAGTTGGTCAGTGCAGGATTACCATCAGCCCAATGTCGTACTTTTTTGGCTGCTTCATCTAACGCACTAACACTCAAATTTCGTGATGACACTTCAATCACGAGATCATGCTCGACAGGCGGTCCTGCGTCCGGGAATTTATACTCAAGTTCAACACCATAAAAGCGGTCTGTCGTCTCTTTTAGTTCCTCAATAATGGTTTTCACTTTACGTCGATATTGCCAATCCACAGGCGTTATTTGAATCTGGCCAATCTCATCCCCATTATCGCTCGATCCTGTGCGCGTGTAGACACTTTCAAACTCGTCATGACCGAGCATCACCTTCTCGATTTCGCGCATAACAACATCTTTTTCGTGAATAGACAGGTCACCATAAGAACGAACTTTAACGGTAAAAAAGGCAGGGTCCACTTCAGGGAAAAACTCTGCACCCAAGCCAGCTTTGTTGTAAGTGAAGCCGACACCTGCCGCTAGCAGTATCGCGCTGAGTAAGACCTTCCATGGATGACGAATCGCTACCGACAGAGTCTGGTAATAAAGCTTGGTAATGCCTGTCGCTTTTTCAAAGTTGCCGTTATGCAGCTCCACCATTTCTCGCTGAGCTTTCTGATTGACTACTTGAGGCTTGCCAATGATCCCACCGATGACAGGAACGAACAGTAAAGCCATCATCAGTGAAGCGGCCAAGGTAGCAATTAAAGTAAGTGGTAAGTACTTCATGAACTCACCAGTAATGTCTGGCCAGAAAAGTAACGGAGCAAACGCAGCCAATGTGGTTGCTGTGGATGCGGTAATAGGCCAGGCCATTCGCTTTGCTGCATCTCGATAGGCTTCTTTACGTGGCGTTCCTTCTTGCATGCGCCGATCTGCAAACTCTGTCACCACAATGGCACCATCCACCAACATGCCTACCGCCATAATTAAAGCAAACAGTACGACGATATTGACCGTCAGCCCAAATACTGATAACACCAACAACCCAGTCAAGAACGATCCTGGAATAGAAATCCCCACGAGAAGCGCGGTCCTAACCCCCAATATGGCAATAATGACGATAACTACGAGGATAATTGCGGATAAGATATTGTTTTGTAGATCACTGAGCATCAATTTGACATCGTCGGATTGATCCCAAGTATATTTAACTTGCAAATTGTCGGGCCACTCGGCGCGCTTCTGTCCCAGAGCCAGTACTTCTTTTACCAGCTCAACCGTTTCAATGATGTTTTCCCCTGCCCGTTTTTTTACGTCCAAAACGATGGCAGATTCGCCATCTAAACGAGCAAAACTTTCAGGATCGCGAAATGCACGTCGTACTGTCGCCACATCGCCAAAAGTGATCACCTCTTTGCCATTCACCTTGATCGGTAGTTCAAGCACATCTTTCAGTGAATCAAAAACCGATGGGACTTTTACCGAAAAGCGTCCATACCCAGTATCGACAAACCCCGCAGCCACAACTCGGTTATTCAAGGCAATTAAATTATAGATGTCCGCTTGATCGAGACCGTAGCTTTCCATCAATAGCGGATCGACAACTATCTCCACGATGTCTTCGCGATCTCCTGCGATTTCAACCTCAAGAACCTGACGGAAACTTTCCAAACGATCACGTAACGTTCTGGCAATCTGAACAATGGTTCGCTCTGGTACGGTGCCATAGAGCACAACGGTCAAAACAGGCTCTTCAGATGCAAACGTGACTTCGTTTACCGTCGGCTCATCACTGTCCTCTGGTAACTTTGGCTTCGCAAGATCAACCGCATCACGCACATCTGCCATCGCTTTATCAAGATCCACTCCGACACTAAATTCCAGCGTCACCGAAGCATGACCTTCTGATGCCACAGAGGTCATCTCTTTTACGCCTTCAATTGAACGCAGCTCTTGCTCTATTGGGCGAACCAATAAACGCTCGGCATCGACAGGAGAAATGCCTTGATGTCCAACAGAAACATAAATAATCGGAATGGTAATATCAGGGCTCGATTCCTTGGGGATTGTGACGTAAGTAATGACACCAGCAATTAATATCATCACCAACAATGTCAGCATAGTGCGAGCGCGAGATAACGCAGCATCAATCAGAGTGTACATAGGTGCTCCTTACTGCTCATTAGCCGCTTCAATAACTACGTCATCAACTTTATTGGCCAGTACTTGATCACCATCTCGCACAAAACCTTGTCCCAGCACGATAATGTCTACACGCTCTCCTAACCCAGAGAGCCACACACCATCATCCTCGGCCTTAACGAGTTGAATTGGAACAAACTCAACATGCTCATTACGCAGTGTTTTAACACCTAAATTACCTTCTTCATCGAGTGCTAGCATTGCAGCCGTAATCTTTACCGCCAACACTTCACTCAACGGCAGCTGTACTTCTGCGCTCATACCGGCAGGAATTCTTGCGTCTTGATTATCAATTTCGATTTCAATTGGAAATGTATTAGTAGAAGCAGAAGAAACACGTCCAATGTAGCGCACACGACCTTGATGATGCTGTTGGTTAATGGTTCTTACGTCGGCTTCTAGGCCTTCCTTAAGGTATTGTATATGCCGTTCACTGACATCGGCTTCAATCACTAAAGTATCCAAATCAATGACCGTTGCAATAGGATCGCCAATCCCGACAAAATCACCTAACTCAACAAAGTGGTGATCTACGATGCCATCAAATGGCGCTTTAACCTCAGTATTTCTTAAAGCCGTTTGCACGTTACTCAAATTCGCACGTGCATCTACCAACGCTGCTTGCGCTGTCGCAAATGCAACCTCACCTTGCAGTCCACGACTTTTTAGCGATTTAGCTGCATTAAACTCTTTCTCTTTAACCAACAGCATCGCCTGGGCCCGTTTAAGTTGAATGCCAAGGTCGCGCTTATCGATGTTTGCGATCACTTGTCCCTGTTTGACCGCTTGGCCTTTCTTTATGTTAAGACTGACTATTTTACCGGCAACTTCGGCGCCAAGACGCGCTTGACGATTGGGCGCTGTTCGTCCATACAATTCAATGGTTTTACTGGTAGGTTCGGCAAGAAAAGTATCAAACATCACCTTTGCAAGTGGTGTCGTGTTCGTGGATGTTGAAGAGTTAGGATGATCATCTTGTGCTTTGAGTTGGCCGATGGTTAGCCATGCAACAAGAAGTAAGACGAGGATAAGAGATACTAGCCAAGGGCGCTCGACAATTCGGCGTCCAAAAGAAAGTCCAGACATATAAAGTCCTTTTTATTATTTCTCTGCATATCTGCGAGCGTGCGCTTTACGTGACATCCTTCTACATAAAGCACAGGCAGCCATTAGCTGCCTGTTAGGTGTTAATTACACACTGAACGATGCACCACAACCACATGTTGTCGTTGCATTGGGGTTATTTACGAAGAAGCGCGCTCCTTCCAACCCTTCTGTGTAGTCAACAATACCGCCAACGAGATATTGCAGACTCATAGGGTCTACAACCAGTGTTACACCACTGTTTACGATTGTCGTATCGCCTTCGTTTACATTTTCATCAAAAGTAAAGCCGTATTGGAAGCCGCTGCAGCCGCCGCCAGTAATGTATACGCGCAGTTTCAATGCTGGGTTTTCTTCTTCAGCAATCAATGCTTTAACGCGAGATGCTGCTGCGTCAGAAAAAGATAATGGTACGTTTACTTCGCTCACGAAGACCTCTCTCACTCGTGTAATGCGTCAAGCCTGAAGCAAGACGTCAAATTTGTGCTAATTGAGACGATTATCCAATACCTGACAAACTCGTTCAAGTATTCGCCGCCGATTCTTTATAACAGATGCGGATATATAAGATTACACTGCGAAACAACACATAAATTAAGCAAAACGTTTCTAACTTGATTATAGCTAGGTACAATGCGCTCCACTTGGTCCGAGCAATCAAAAGAGGATAACCCCATGACCAAATCATCAGAGCTGTATCAAAAAGCTCAGCAAACCATCCCTGGCGGTGTCAATTCACCAGTTCGTGCATTCAACGGCGTTGGCGGCTCTCCGCTATTTATCGAACGAGCAGACGGTCCACTGATTTTTGATGCCGATGGTAAAGCGTATATTGATTACGTTGGCTCTTGGGGTCCAATGATTCTTGGCCACAACCACGCGGTTATCCGCGAAGCAGTAATTGATGCAGCGCAACGCGGTCTTAGCTTCGGTGCGCCAACAGAGCTTGAAATCGCGATGGCAGAATTAGTTTCTGAGCTTGTTCCATCAATGGAGCAAATCCGCATGGTAAGTTCTGGTACTGAAGCTACTATGAGCGCGATTCGCCTTGCACGTGGCTTCACCGGTCGCGACAAGATCATGAAATTTGAAGGTTGTTACCACGGCCACGCTGACAGCTTGCTAGTAAAAGCAGGTTCTGGAGCACTAACTCTAGGCCAACCAAGCTCTCCTGGCGTTCCTGCAGATTTTGCTAAGCACACGCTAACAGCAACATTCAACGACCTAGATTCTGTACGCGAGCTATTTGCTGCTAACAAAGGCGAAATTGCTTGTATCATCGTTGAGCCAGTAGCAGGCAACATGAACTGTATTCCACCAGTGGAAGGCTTCCACGAAGGGCTACGTGAAATCTGTGATCAAGAAGGCGCGCTACTAATTTTTGATGAAGTAATGACAGGCTTCCGTGTTGCTCTAGGCGGCGCGCAAGCACACTACAACATCAAACCCGACCTAACGACACTGGGTAAAGTGATTGGTGGCGGTATGCCAGTAGGTGCTTTCGGTGGCCGTAAAGAAGTGATGCAATACGTTGCACCTACAGGCCCAGTTTACCAAGCTGGTACCCTTTCCGGTAACCCTGTCGCAATGGCAGCAGGCTACGCATGTTTGAACCTTCTAAAAGAAGAAGGCAACGAAAAGCGCCTAGCTTCTAAAACGAAACAACTTGCTGAAGGCTTTAAGTCTCTAGCAGAAAAACACGGTATTCCGCTAGTTGTTAACCAAGTGGGCGGTATGTTCGGCTTCTTCTTCACTGACCAAGAAAAAGTAACTTGCTACGAAGACGTAACGAAGTGCGATGTAGAACGCTTCAAGCGTTTCTTCCACTTAATGCTAAAACACGGTGTCTACCTTGCGCCATCTGCGTTTGAAGCGAGCTTTACTTCACTCGCTCATGGTTCAAAAGAGATTGATGCCACACTAGAAGCTGCTGACCGCTGTTTTGCTGTTCTTGCAGAAGAAGCGAAATAATCGCTAAAAACGGCGATAACGCATTTAGAAAAGGACCGTAACGGTCCTTTTTTATTGCCAATTCAAAATAACCAATATCGCTAATACCCCAACGACAATGCCAAACCACGGTATTCGCTTAGCTTTTTTCTCGGTTTGACACTTTTTATCACCGTTGCAACAACCCATAGCTCATCTCTTGATTGATAACCGACTGATTTGTAGTCATTATAGCAAGGTACATCGCCCTGCTCTAATTCGGCATTGTCATAAGCTTGAAAGAGTTAAGAGTGCAAAGTAATAAAGGTTACACGCCATCATTGAAGGCATAAACCGTAAACGTCACCTGTAAGTTGGACTAATACCATGCCAAATAATGTAAAAATAACGTCGAGTCACCGAGTACTAATGGTTGCTTTACTCGCCGCTGCTTTTGCTTGCTACTTATTGGTTGAGCCATATATCAATTCCATTGTGATGGCTTTTATCATTTCTTTGCTCATGTTTCCGATACACGAATGGTTTGAGCAGAAAATTCCCAAGCACCCCAATATGGCGGCACTGCTGTCATGTGTCGTCTTGACGTTTATTATTGTTATCCCGCTTTTATTTGTGTTTGCCGCCATTGTTCAGCAAGGCTCTGTTTTCTCACAAAATACATATAATTGGGTTACCAATGGTGGTATCCAAGATATATTCCAACATCCTTTCGTTATCAAAGGCTTAGCGATTGTTAATGAGTACTTACCTTTTGATAAAATCGAGCCCAAAGCCATTGCTGAGAAAATTGGTCAATTTGCCACATCGTTTGGCTCTAACTTAGTTGCTATCAGCGCAAAGATTTTAGGAGACGCAACCAACTTCCTTATGAACTTCTTCCTAATGCTGTTTGTGCTGTTTTTTCTGCTTCGTGACCACGACAAAATTATCTCTGCGATTCGTCATATCCTGCCACTCTCACGTAGCCAAGAAGACCGCATATTGACAGAGATAGAGCAAGTTTCTAAATCAGCCGTAATGGGCTCATTCATGACAGCGATTGCTCAAGGTCTGGCTGGCGGTATCGGTATGTGGCTAGCAGGCTTCCCTGGGTTATTTTGGGGAACGATGATGGGCTTTGCATCATTTATTCCAGTGGTAGGAACCGCGCTAATCTGGATTCCTGCAGCAGCGTACTTGTTCTTAACAGGCGATATGACTTGGGCTATCTTCTTGACGGTGTGGAGTGTAGTTGTCGTTGGCTCTATAGATAACCTATTGCGCCCGTTGCTAATGCAAGGCAGCGCCGGCATGAATACCCTTATGATTTTCTTCTCATTACTGGGTGGTCTGCATCTGTTTGGTTTGATTGGTCTTATCTACGGCCCACTTATTTTTGCCGTGACCATGGTACTGTTTCATATCTACGAGGAAGAATTCAAAGACTTCCTTAACCAACAAGACAACAGCTAGTCACCGCTTAATCACTTCAAGCTTGGGGCAGATTGTGCGAAAATCTGCCCCAAATTATTTCTGATGAACCAAATTTATGTCTGCTTATATCGCTCCTAGCCAAATAGCTCAGCGCCAACTTGAATACTTCAACGGAAAACACGTTTTAGTCGCTGGTGAAGTTGAAGACCTATTTCCTCTTGAGTTAGTGGCTCATTGTGAGTCTGTTGAAGTGTTTACTTCCAACTATAGCTACTACCGCCAAATTCAAACCTCTGACAAAGTGAAAAGTCATTTTGGCTCTGTGTTTGATGTTGAAACAAAAGCAGACATGGTCCTTTTATACTGGCCAAAAGCAAAAGCTGAAGCAGAATACTTGCTGGCGATGTTGATGGCGAAACTGGGCATTAACACCGAAATCGTCATCGTTGGTGAAAACCGCTCCGGCATCAAGAGCATCGAGAAGATGTTCCAAGAATACGGCCCTGTGAACAAGTACGACTCTGCTCGTCGCTGCTCATTTTACTGGGGTAATTGCCTCAATGAACCAAAACCTTTCAACCAAGCAGATTGGTTTAAGTCTTACACTGTTACACTCGGTGAGCAGTCGCTAGCGGTTAAGAGCCTACCTGGCGTATTCAGCCATGGCGAGTTCGACTTAGGTAGCCGATTGCTGCTTGAAACCTTACCTAAGCTGTCGGGCAAAGTGCTCGACTTTGGTTGTGGTGCAGGTGTACTCGGTGCGTTTATGGCGAAAGCGAATCCAGAGATCGCGATTGAGATGTGTGACATTAATGCTTATGCGATCACTTCTAGCCAAGCCACATTAGAAGCGAATGGTTTATCCGGACGCGTATTTGCATCAGATATATACTCGGATACCGCAAAAGACTACCGCTTTATCGTCAGCAACCCGCCATTCCACAGTGGTCTAGACACAAATTACAACGCAGCGGAAACCTTGTTGGGTCAGGCGCCACAATACCTAACCAAAGACGGCGAAATGGTGATTGTCGCGAATAGCTTCTTAAAATACCCACCAATTATCGAGCGGGCGTTTAATAATTGCGAGACGCTAAATAAGACCAATAAATTTTCTATCTACTACGCGAAAAAATCATAACTTCCCCCCGCGCAGACACAAACCTGCGCGATTTTTTCTCATAAATTCAACACTCATAAGAAAAACTGCGTCACCCTGCACGCTTTACAACTAACTTTCTTGTCAAAGAAAAAAAACTCGTTAATTTTGTTAATTCTATCTAGTTGAACATCTTATCCGTTTTTAACGAGAACCTCGGCAGCGAAGTATGTTTTAGAACTGCCCATTATGAGTTGTAATCTTATCCATGTTTAAATTCTACAAAAAACAGAAATTTAAGCGCCTTCAGAGTACACTGATGACCGCATTTCTGGTGCTCAGTATCACACCTCTTACCATTACTGCGATCTTTTTCTTGCAGTCCCACAGTAAAGATCTGCAAGAACAAAGCACCTCGCACTTACTGTCTGTTCGAGATACAAAACAGCAGCAAATCATCGACTACTTTGAGGCACGAGAAACCGAAGTCATGGGCTTTGTGCGCTCAGAGTTGGCTTACGCCAGTGGTGGCCGATTCTACGGTCTCGTCAATGCTTTTAGTCGTTTAGGCAATGATATTGAAGAGTCTCGTAAAAACGCCCAACAGCGCTACATCGAGGGCAGCGGAGACCAAATCAAAACCTCAACGTTACCCGAGTCATCCAACTATGTAGGAAGTGAACGTTACCGACTTTTACATAAACGCTATCATTGGGCCTACTTGGAGCTCCTCAAGCGCTCTGATTTTAATGACATTTTGCTGGTCGACATCAATGGTAACGTCACCTACTCGATCAACAAAGACGATAACTACGGAACGAACTTGTTATCAGGCCCCTACAAAGACTCGGCACTTGGCAAAACTTTCAAGCGTCTCGCCGATGATGTGACTGAACGTCGAAAAGTAAACGAAGACTACACTCCTGTGATTGTGTCTGACTTCGAGCTGGAAGGGGGTAAATCAGTCGCTTGGCTAGGTGCACCAATTGTTCAGCAAGGTTATCTACACAGCTATGCCATGTTCCGCTTGCCAAATAATGGCATCACTAAGTTAGCCGCAGACGCTAATCGAGAGTCATCCATTAACACCCTGCTGGTTGGAAATGATCACCAACCTCGCACAATTAACACGAAACAAGACGACATTAAGAACAGTTTAGAAGTGATCGATAAAGCACTCTCTGGTGCGTTTGGTGTCGGCACTTACACGAACGGCTTAGGTGAAGAAATCATCGCGGCTTATGCACCGATTGAAACTCGTGGTGTGATTTGGGCGCTCGTAGTACAGTTACCAGAAAACGAAGCTTTCGCTCGTATCCATCAACTCGAAAAACTATTCGTTATCGCTATGTTGATCGCCATTATCCTTGTGGTGATCGCTTCTCACTATTTATCAAACTTTATCACTTCTCCGTTGCTGAAATTGACTTGGGTTGCCGAAAAGGTCTCTGCAGGGGATCTTGATGACACGTCTTTTAATACGGTTCGTAAAGATGAAATTGGTCGGCTTGCGTTAAGCTTTGAACGAATGCAACGCTCTATTCGAGAGAAGATTCAAACCATTAAGAAGCAAAATGAAGAACTAGAAAGCAACATACAGATCATTCAGAAACAGAATGAAGAACTGCAATTGGCCGATAAATTAAAAGATGAGTTCTTAGCCACGACTTCTCATGAACTTCGTACACCGTTACACGGCATGGTCGGGATTGCTGAAACCTTAGCGTCCGGCGCCAATGGCGCGATCCCCGCTAGCCAGAAATATCAGCTTGATATCATCATTAAAAGTGGTCAGCGTCTCGCTAATCTAGTCGATGACTTGTTGGATTATCATAAAATGCGTTATGGAAGCATGGATATCCAGAAATCAGCAGTGAGTTTGGGCAGTGCAACACGATTGGTTTTAGAGCTTTCTAGCCATTTACTTGGAAGTAAAACCATCCGCATCATCAACCAAGTCCCTGCGGATTTAAAAGCAGTGTCAGCTGACCCGCAACGCCTTGAACAAGTGCTATATAACCTGATTGGCAATGCGATTAAATACACCTCAGAAGGTAAAATTGTTATCTCCGCTAATGTGGTAGATGATCATGTACGCGTACAAGTCGTGGATACTGGACAAGGAATTCCCGCAGAACAACTTGAACATATTTTTGAACCACTTATCCAAGCAGGGCAAGACGCGAGCCGTTATCGTCAAGGTGCAGGGCTTGGGCTCTCCATTAGCCGTCAATTGATCGAATTAATGGGAGGCTCGTTATACGTCAGTAGCCAACCAATGGTCGGAACTACCTTCAGTTTCACTTTACCGCTCGCCAGTGAAGAAGAAATCCAAGCAACCCAGACTCTAGCTGCGCACGGACACTTCCAAATCCCTGAAGTTAATGTAGAGAACAGTGAAGACTTATCACTTCCAGAGAACCCAGACGGCCCGTTACTGTATGTTGCTGACGATGAACCAGTAAACTTACGCGTGCTTGAAAGCTTTTTACGTTTAGAGGGCTATCGTGTGCGTACCGTCTCCGATGGGCCAGAAACGTTAGCGCTCGTCGAGCAAGAGAAGCCGGAACTTCTGTTATTGGATATCATGATGCCAGGCATGAGTGGCTACCAAGTTTGTAGTGAACTACGTGAAACCTATGATCATGCCGAGTTGCCAATCATTATGCTCACCGCACTCAGTCAAACAGAAGATCGTGTAAGAGGTTTTGAGGCAGGAGCCAACGACTATTTATCGAAACCATTTAATAAACAAGAGTTGGCGGCACGTATCCAAGCGCATTTAACGGCAAGTAAAGCAGAAATGCGCCATATGGAAAACAAAGTGCTAGAGTCTGAACTTAGACAGCGTGCAGTCGTTGAAGCAAGCTTACTTGAGACTCAAGGTCGTTTGTTGGAACAGCTAGAATCGGCTCCTGAAGCTATCATCTGTCTACGTGAAGACAAGCGTATTCGCTTTGCTAACGAAGCTGCTTGTAAGCTATTCAAGCGCAGCTTAGAACAGCTAAAGCGCTCATCTGCTGATGAGCTGATTGCCCCTAAATATCTGACCGTCAAACAACCTCATTACTGTGGCAAGATTGATATCTATATTGAAGATATTCGTCAGAACATCGAAGCAGACATTCTTAAGCTCCCTGAAGGTTCTGGGTTAGATATCATGTACATCTTTAATGTCGGCGGTGGAGCCAGTGCCGCTCGCATACATAATCTAGAAACCGCCGTAGAAGTGCTTTCAAGTTATGCATTTGATGGTGACAAAGACCAATTGCAAAAGCTAAAAGAGCTTGGCGGAGAATTTACGCGCCTTGCAGACAAAGCGCTCGGTAATAAAAAAGACAAGCAAGAACTTATGCGAGAAGTTCTAGTAGACGCAATGACACATGCTTTAGAGTATTGGGAATCTGTAACGGGTGAAAGTAAGTTCGCATTTGCAGAGCAAAGTGGCTTGTGGCGCGTTTATCTAGACCGTAGTACTTTGCAAACACGCACTTTAGATAAATACATGCGTATAGAAACATTACCCAAAACACCACGTTGGAGAACGGTGCTAAGCTCGATAGAGTTCATTCTCGAACACTGCAAAGAACAGAGCCCCGAGAGAGCATACATAGAAGCACAACGAGATAAACTACAGCGACTATTGACCAGCTAATATTTATCAAAAAAACTAGCCCAGCGTGCATGCTGGGCTTTTTTGTTATTCGAGTATTCCCTTCCTAGAGATAAAAGAGACCGCCTCTTCCTACCCCATTAACATATTTCCAATAACGAACATTCGGTTAGACATCGCTATCTATTGTTGGTCTTCAAAACGTACGATCTTATCCATTTAACTGGCCTTAATTAGGTAAGTTCGAGCAACCAAAAAACTTCATTCATACAATAAAAAAAGGACGACAAACGGAAGAAAACTGTCGATAAAAAAGGCCATTTTTCAGATAACAAGCGGATTTTGACGAACTATTGATAGAGATTGCGAACTTAATCACAATAGAACGGCAGATTAATTTTTAGCTGATTAATTAACACCATTTCTGCATGTGAGCGAGATCTCCGAACCTAGAAACCAAGCAAGAAACGTATATTTTAAAAGGATCACCAGGTTAGTAATCACCAACACTCATTATTAACAAGGATATAAACTGCGACGCATATCAACGTTTATTTTTTGTCCCTCTACTGGTTAAAATTAGCCAAAATAACGTTTATAACGGAGAGCTCAGAGATTTTAACGTTTTTAACGGGAATCAAGTTTGATTATTTTATGGATAAGGTGTTTTCTTACTCCTGCCTAAGGCCTACAGGCCACTCTTGGCGAAACTCAATGTTGTAATGAGTAAGGCATGTACAAGAGGTAGGTCTTAGAGAGTGTTTATCAATTGATGACATTCAATTCCATTTAGTGAAATGAAAGCAAATAGTAAGGAACAGCTATGCTTGCCAATATTAAAAAAACAGCACTAGCAACAGCAATTATTGCAACGGCTACTACAGGTTTTGCATCGGTAGCTACTGCGGCTGAACGCAGTGAACTGACTATCCACCCTAAAGAGTTTACAACTTTCGTTCGTAACTTTAACCCTTTCTTGGGTGCAACTAACCTGCACACAACAACCGACTTTATTTACGAGCCGCTCGTTGTTTTTAACGAAATGCACGGTAACACGCCTGTATTTCGTCTAGCAGAAAACTTTACCATGGCTGATGACCTGATGAGCGTAACCTTCGATATCCGTAAGGGCGTAAAATGGTCTGATGGCAAAGCGTTTACCGCTGATGATGTTGTTTACTCTTTCAACCTAGTTAAAGAGAAGCCAGAGCTAGACCAATCTGGTATCAACTCTTGGGTGACTGGCGTAGAAAAAGTTAACGACTACCAAGTTAAATTCCGTCTAAGCGAAGCAAACTCAAACGTTCCTTACGAAATTGCGAAAGTACCAGTCGTACCTAAGCACGTATGGAGCAAAGTAAAAGATCCAGCAACATTCACAAACGAAAATCCAGTAGGCAGTGGTCCATTTACTGAAATCGACACTTTCACACCGCAGCTATATATCCAGTGTGAGAACCCGAATTATTGGGATGCTGACAACCTAGATGTAGATTGTCTGCGTGTGCCACAAATCGCGAACAACGACCAATTCTTGGGCAAAATCGTTAACGGCGAAATGGACTGGACGTCTTCATTCGTACCAGACATCGACCGTACGTACGCTGCAGCAAGTCCGAATCACCACTACTGGTACCCACCAGCGGGTACTCAAGCATTTGTAGTGAACTTCAAAAACCCAGACGCTGCGAAAAACGAAGCACTAACTAACGTTGACTTCCGTCGTGCGTTCTCTATGGCGCTAGACCGTCAAACTATCATTGATATCGCTTTCTACGGCGGCGGTACAGTGAACGACTTCGCATCTGGTCTTGGCTACGCATTCGAAGCTTGGTCTGATGAAGAGACGCACAACAAGTACAAAGGCTACAACACATACAACGCGGAAGGTGCGAAAAAGCTTCTAGCTAAAGCTGGCTTCAAAGATGTAAACAAAGATGGCTTTGTGGATACACCATCTGGCAAGTCTTTCGAGCTTCTAATTCAATCACCAAACGGTTGGACTGACTTCAACAACACGGTACAGCTAGCCGTTGAGCAACTAGCAGAAGTGGGCATTAAAGCTCGTGCTCGTACACCGGACTTCTCGGTATACAACCAAGCTATGCTAGAAGGTACTTACGACGTTGCTTACACCAACTACTTCCACGGTGCAGATCCACACTTGTACTGGGATAGTGGCTACAACTCGAAGCTACAAGCTGGTGACGGCATGCCTCGCTTTGCAATGCACTTCTACAAGAACGATAAGCTAGACGGTCTTCTTAACAGCTTCTACAAGACAGCAGATAAGCAAGAACAGCTAGAGATCGCTCATGGCATTCAGAAGATCATTGCTCAGGACCAAGTAACTATTCCTGTGCTATCTGGCGCGTACATGTACCAATACAACACAACTCGCTTCACTGGTTGGTGGAACGAAGAAAACCCTAAGGGCCGTCCAAACATTTGGGCAGGTATCCCAGAGCGTCTACTTCACGTACTGGACCTAAAACCAGTTAAATAAGTAGAAGTTCATTTCAAGCGGCATACATCCCGTGTGCCGCCTATAAAAATCCCTTGTTAACGAAACCAATATGTGGCGCTCGTCGTCAGGGGATTTTTCGCTCTAAATTTCGCTAGGAGTGACCTGAAACCAGAAACAGGGAAAAAATCTGGGTGAGTAAGGTGTGAGTTATGGGTTATTTTTTAAGACGTTTGTCGTTCTATCTTGTCGCGCTCTTAGTTGCAGCGACGTTAAACTTTATTATTCCGCGAGCAATGCCTGGTGACCCAGTTACCATGATGTTTGCTAATGCTTCAGTACAGGTGACTCCAGAACGAATCGCAGCAATGAAAGAACTGCTCGGTTTCGTTGATGGGCCAATTTACATTCAGTACTTCTCGTACATTAAAAACATTCTAAGTTGGGAATTGGGCACCTCAATCCAGTTCTACCCACTTTCAGTTAATTCTTTACTAGGTAGTGCATTTGGCTGGTCACTATTTCTAGCTGGTACTGCGGTTGTACTTTCTTTCTCCATCGCTTCTGTCCTTGGTATTTTTGCCGCCTGGAAGCGCGGTAGTAAGTACGATGCATTCGTAACGCCTGGCACATTGATCATTCAAGCTATTCCACAAATGGTTATCGCAATGTTAGCGCTGTTTACCTTTGCGATTGGCCTGAAATGGTTCCCATCTGGCTATGCTTACACGCCAGGTACTATTCCTGATTGGACAAGCTGGGAGTTCATCAAGAACGTGGGTTACCACGCTGTACTACCTCTATTCTGTGCAACCATCGTTCAAATTGGTGGCTTCCTAGTTAACATGCGTAACAACATGATCAACCTTCTCGCCGAAGACTACATCACGATGGCTAAAGGTAAAGGGCTGAGTGAAAACCGCGTCGTCTTTAATTACGCCGCACGTAACGCACTACTTCCAAGTGTTACCGCACTGTCTATGTCTTTAGGTATGGCCATTGGAGGTCAATTAATCATCGAGATGATTTTCAACTACCCAGGCCTAGGTACTGTTCTATTGAACGCAATTCACGCTCGTGACTACCAAGTACTTCAAGGTCAGTTAATTATCATGACGATGTTCATGCTGTGCTTCAACTTAATGGCTGACATGCTGTACATGATTCTAGACCCTCGCCTACGTACGGGAGGCAAATAATCATGAAAGAACTATTCAAACTTATTTTAGGTAACGCATTTGCTCGCATTGGTCTTGGCATTGTTACGCTGTTCGTGTTCGTTGCGATTGCCGCTCCTTTACTTACAAAGCATGCGCCAGACAAGCGAACCGGTAACCCACACGAATACCCAAGCTTTGTTGTAAAACAGGCACAAAACAATCCTGATGGTTGGGTCGCTAAAAACCTAGCAGACGATCGTCGTACGCTGATTATGTCTAAAAAGGCCGACCACGTATTAGGTACTAGCCGAATGGGTCGCGATATCTGGTCGCAAGTGGCTTACGGTGCACGAGTATCACTGGGTGTAGGCTTTGGCGCTGGCATCATCGTGTGCTTCTTAGCAACAGTCATTGGTATATCGGCAGGTTACTTCGGCGGCAAAGTGGATGACGTATTGAGTGCCGCGATGAACATCATGTTAGTAATTCCGCAGTATCCATTGCTATTCGTGTTGGCGGCCTTTATCGGTGAAGCAGGCCCACTCACCATTGCCTTGATTATCGCTGGTACTTCTTGGGCATGGGGTGCACGTGTTGTCCGCTCTCAAACTATGGCACTACGCGAGAAAGAGTTCGTTAAAGCTGCCGAAGTATTGGGAGAGTCTTCATTCCGCATCATCTTCGTTGAGATTTTACCAAACCTTATCCCAATTGTCGGTGCGAGCTTCATTGGCTCAGTAATGCTCGCGATCAACACTGAAGCGGTCATTTCGTTCCTAGGTTTGGGTGATGCCAACACGATCAGTTGGGGCATCATGCTTTACAACGTGCAAACCTCATCAGCCATGCTGATTGGCGCATGGTGGGAAGTACTAGCACCTTGTATTGCCCTAACACTACTGGTTACTGGTCTTGCTCTGTTGAACTTTGCCGTTGACGAAATTGCGAACCCTCAACTTCGTTCTCACAAAGGCATGAAACGCTGGAAAAAACTAGCAGCAAAAGACAAGAAAGAGCGTGAGCCTGAACTGGCACCACAAAATGCACTATGGAGCGGAGATAAATAATCATGACTGCACCACTAATTTCCATCCGTAACCTATGCGTAGACTACATCACAGACGCGGGCGATGTCCGCGCCTGTAACAACGTGAGCTTCGACATTGCACCAGGTGAAGTATTCGGTCTGGCTGGTGAATCTGGCTGTGGCAAATCCACTGTTGCCTTCTCACTAATGCGCCTTCATAAGCCGCCAGCGTTTATCACAGGTGGTGAGGTGATCTTCAACGGTGAAGATATCCTTCAGTACAGCGATGATCGCATGCAAGCGTTCCGCTGGAGTGAAATGTCGATGGTATTCCAGAGTGCGATGAACGCTTTGAACCCTGTTCTAACCATGGAAGAGCAGTTCTGTGACGTCATCATGCGTCATACCAATATGACTCGCGCTCAAGCAAAAACACGTGCTGAAGGTCTGCTGGAAATCGTTGATATCCACCCTAGCCGATTGAGTGATTACCCGCACCAGTTCTCTGGTGGTATGCGTCAACGTCTAGTAATCGCAATCGCTTTGGCTCTGAACCCAAAAATGATCATCATGGACGAACCGACTACCGCATTGGATGTAGTGGTTCAACGTGAAATTCTACAAAAAATTTACGCGCTTAAAGAAGAGTTTGGTTTCTCAATTCTGTTCATCACACATGACTTGTCATTGATGGTCGAGTTCTCGGATCGTATCGGCATCATGTACTCAGGTGAGTTGATTGAAGTCGCGCCTTCTAAGCAAATTCTGGAAAGTCCTTACCACCCTTACACCAAAGGTTTGGGTAGCTCTTTCCCTCCACTAACTGGACCAAAGACCAAATTGACTGGCATTCCAGGTAACCCGTTGAACTTGCTAGAAGTACCACGGGGCTGCCGCTTCCAAGCTCGTTGCGATCGCGTACATGAAGCATGTACACGTGTACCAACCCAATTACGTCAAATTGAACCAGGTCGCCTCTCAAATTGCCATTTGTACGGCGACACCATTGCTCAAGCTAAGGTTTAACAACAAAAAAAACGCTAGCTAAGAACAAAAATTACACTGGAGAGAATTATGAGCAAACAATTCGGCGAACTGCTGATTGAGGGTAAAAATGTCGTTAAGGACTTCCCTTTAAACAGTAACTCAATCAAACAATCTAAGATGCGCGCAATCAACGACGTCTCTTTCAAAATGTACAAGAGCCGCGGCTTGTCAGTGGTAGGTGAATCTGGTTCAGGTAAGTCTACTACTGCAAAAATGATTGCAAAAATGTACGCACCAACCGATGGCATCATTGAATACAAAGGTCGTGATATCCAAGACATCACCTCTCGTCACGATTTAATGGCCTACCGTGAAGGTGTACAAATGGTGTGGCAAGACCCGTTTGGCTCGCTAAACCCAACGCACAATATCTTCCACCATATTGCGCGCCCGCTGCTGATTCATAAGAAAGTAGCACCGGGCAACAAGAAAGAACTGGAAGAGCGTGTGTACGACCTACTTGAACAAGTTGGTCTTATTCCACCAAAAGAAACGGCGCAAAAGTTCCCGCACCAGCTATCTGGCGGTCAGCGTCAGCGTGTCAACCTGGCTCGTAACATCGCGGTTGGAGCTGAAGTAGTCTTGGCGGATGAGCCAACATCCATGCTCGATGTATCGATCCGCGCTGGCGTTTTGAACTTGATGGAAGAGATGAAGTTCGAGAAACAAATGTCTCTGCTCTACATCACTCACGACATCGCAACAGCGCGTTACATTGCTGAAGATCTTGCGGTCATGTACGTAGGTCACATGGTTGAATGGGGCGATACTGAAGAAATCATTCACGACCCTCAACACCCATATACACAACTGTTGGTATCTGCGGTTCCAGATCCATCGAAGTCTATTCACGAGAAACTGAAAGGCAACAAAGGGGAAATCCCACTTTGGACACCAGAATCTGTCGGCTGTCCATTTGCTGGGCGTTGTGTACACGCTACCGACAAATGTCGCGAACGACTACCGGGCGTCACTCAACTGTCCGACAACCACTTTGTCCGCTGTTACTTATTTGAAGATTAATCATAACGAGGGTCAGGTTCAGCCTGGCCCATTCCTGTTTTTATCGTTTCCCGGAGACATTGAATGCTGCTACTGACTAACCACATTGGTTATGAACGTCTGGGCCCAAAGAAAGCCATTATCCAGACCGAACAACCACACTTGTCTTCTTACACTGCTCAATTGATTTGTGCCACTAGCGAGCAAACCGTGGCAACTTTTGCGGTTGAAGAACAAGGTAAAGTGGCGAACTGGCATCAGGGCTATTTCTACCTCATCGACTTTTCCTCTTTCACAACGTCAGGTGACTATTTCTTGCAAGTAGAAGATACGCGCTCTTCCTCTTTCATCGTTGGCGAACACATTCTGTTGGATCAAACTTTGTCAGATGTGATCCACTACTTCAAATCGCAACGTTGCGGCGGGATCTTCGATCAACAAGATCGACAACTTCCAGTACTAAACTCCAATAAAAAGGTTGATGTACACGGCGGCTGGTACGACGCATCAGGAGACGTTAGCAAGTATTTAAGTCACCTTTCATACGCGAATTATTTGAATCCTCAACAAACCCCAATGGTGGTTTGGAACATCCTAAAAGGGGTTTCGTTGCTTGAAGGAAGCGAAGACATTGCAGCTTTCACACGTACACGTCTGATTGAAGAAGCCCTGTTCGGTGCAGACTTTCTTGTGCGTATGCAAAACGAAAAAGGCTTTTTCTACATGACGGTCTTTGACAAGTGGAGCAAAGATACTGCGCAACGCGAGATTTGCGCGTACGAAACTCAACTTGGTCACAAATTTGACGACTATCAAGCAGGCTTTCGACAAGGTGGCGGTGTCGCCATTGCAGCGCTAGCGGCAGCATCGCGTTTAAGTGTTCACGGTGAATACGATCAACAAAAATACCGCAACGCTGCCGAAAATGGTTACTGGCACTTAAAAGAGCACAATACGCAGTACCTCAATGATGGGGAAGAAAACATTATCGACGAATACTGTGCGCTACTGGCTTGTGTAGAACTGTTTAAAGCAACCAAAGAAACTCGCTACTTGGAAGAGAGCCGTTTGTGGGCGCAACGTTTAGTTGCACGCCAAATGAGCGACGAACAGATTCAACACTTTTGGTCAGCAAACCAAGACGGCAGCCGTCCATATTTTCACGCAGCCGAAGCTGGTCTACCAGTTATTGCCCTATGCGAATATCTATCAATTGAAGACGACTCAGCACGAGCGGAATCGGTAAAACGTATCGTAAACCTAGCGTGTGAGTTTGAGATCACAATATCGAATAGAGTGATCAACCCATTCGGTTACCCTCGCCAATATGTTAAAGGCGTAAATGAGTCAAAACGCGAGGCATTTTTTGTCGCGCACAACAATGAATCCGGCTATTGGTGGCAAGGCGAGAATGCTCGACTGGGCTCACTCGCGACCATGGCGTACCTTGCTCAACCGCATATAGCGTCGCAAGAAGTACAGCAACAACTTTCTGTGTTTGCTCAAGATGCATTGAACTGGGTTGTAGGCTTAAACCCATACGACATGTGCATGCTAGATGGCCATGGTCGTAACAACCCTGATTACCTCCCTCAATATGGTTTCTTCAACGCAAAAGGTGGCGTGTGTAACGGAATCACTGGCGGCTTTGAAGACGAGGAAGACATTGCATTTAACCCACCAGCACAAAAAGAAGACGTGTTACAAAACTGGCGCTGGGGCGAACAATGGATCCCGCATGGCGCTTGGTACTTACTCGCGATAATGAGTCAAGCTCAGCATGTTTCTCAGTTGGCGACCTCTAAAAATATGAAGGAAGAATAATCATGGGAATGTATTTTGTCGGTATCGATGGTGGCGGCACGTCATGTCGAGCCAGGATTAAAGATTCACAAGGTAATTTTCTTGGCGAGGCCAAAAGCGGCAGTGCCAACATCATGCTAGGTGCTGAAATAGCAATGGCTTCGATTCTTGAATCCATCACTTCGGCTACCGAGCAAGGCGGTCTGACACAACAAGATTTCGCGTCGATGCACGTCGGCTTAGCCCTTGCTGGCGCAGAGCACAAAGCATCTTGGCAAGCCTTCATGTCTCTTCCTCATCCATTTGCCAGTATGACTCTGAATACCGATGCTTACGGTGCGTGCGTTGGTGCGCACAATGGCGAAGATGGCGCAATCATGATTGCGGGAACCGGTTCTTGTGGCATCTACCTTAACGGATTGGAGCAACATGTTGTCGGTGGTCGTGAGTTCCCTATTTCGGATCAAGGTGGCGGCGCAGTGATGGGGCTACGCCTAGTTCAGCAAGTTTTGTTAGCTGAAGATGGCATCAGAGAAAAAACGCCCCTAGCACAACACGTTATGACGCATTTCGGAAATGAGGTCGACAACGTGGTGGCGTGGTCAAAACAGGCGCTTCCTCGTGATTATGGGCAGTTTTCTCCGGCTATTTTCCAACATGCGGAACAAGGCGATGCACTGGCCATTGAAATGCTGAAGCAAACCGCAGCGGATATAGAAATGTTTCTCGTGGCATTAAACAAGCGCGGCGCAACACGTATTTGTTTAATGGGCAGCATAGCTGAACGCATTGTACGTTGGCTTTCACCACCAGTTCAGCAATGGATTGTTGAGCCACAGTTTGACGCGATTGAAGGCGCAATTATGTTTGCTGGCAAACCAGAACATAACCTTTACTCGCTCAGTGCGGCGTAGGAGTAGATATGGAATATCGTGTTGATCTCGTAGTCCTTTCTGAGCAGAAACAAAACTGCCGCTTTGGCCTCACCTTTCATAACTTGAGCGACCAAGACCTAAACAGCTGGAGCTTAACTTTCGCTTTCGATCGTTACATTCTTCCAGACAGCGTTTCAAATGGTCAACTGACTCAAATTGGTAGTTTTTGCACACTTAAGCCAGAAGGGCTGGTACTGGCTGCCAACCATCACTATTACTGTGAATTCAGTATTGGTTCGAACCCATTCCGTTATTACTCGGATGGCTTTAACGAAGCGATGATCAACTTTGTCGTTGATGGAAACCCACAGCGCGCACAAGTGGATGTCACGCCTATCGTATTAGCTTCACCATACCGTGAACGCAGTGAGATTCCTGCAAGTTTAACCCATGCACAACCCTTGCTGCCAAAACCAAACCATATTGAGGTCAGCGATCACTATTTTAGCTTTGATCATCATGCTGGCGTCGCGGTTTATTCAAGCCTGGCCAATTCAGCTAAAGAATGGCTACTTGATGAGCTTAAGCGCATTCACCAATTTGAGTTCGCATCAGACAATGGCAGTCAGATCATCTTCAAAGGCAACCCAACCTTGGATGAAGGCGCTTACAAACTGAAAGTAGCCGAAGAGTCAATCAAAATTGAAGCAGGATCTTCGTCTGGTTTTACCCATGCTTGTGCAACGTTATTACAACTAATCAAAGTTGGCGATCAACCTAACTCAATGGAAGTAGTTTGCTGTTCAATCAAGGACAGGCCACGTTTTCGTTACCGCGGTATGATGCTGGATTGTGCTCGTCATTTTCACTCCGTTAAGCAAGTCAAACGCTTGATCAACCAACTGGCTCATTACAAGTTCAATACGTTCCATTGGCATCTTACCGACGATGAGGGTTGGCGAATTGAAATCAAATCACTGCCTCAACTGACCGATATTGGTGCTTGGCGCGGATTGGATGAGATCAATGAACCACAGTACACGCACTTTGATGAACGTTACGGCGGCTTCTACACACAAGAAGACATCAAAGACGTTATCGAATTTGCATCGCAACGCGGCATCACCATCATTCCTGAAATTGATGTACCTGGTCATTGCCGAGCCGCCATCAAGTCGTTACCACACCTATTGGTAGAAGCGGAAGATACCACCGAATACCGCAGTATTCAGCATTACAACGACAACGTCATTAACCCTGCTCTGCCGGGGAGTTATGAATTTATCGACAAAGTGCTAGAAGAAGTCTCTGCGCTTTTTCCTGCGCCTTACGTTCATATTGGTGCCGACGAAGTACCTAACGGCGTATGGTCAAAAAGCCCAGCATGCCAAGCACTAATGGAACAACTGGGTTACAGCGACTACAAAGATTTGCAAGGACACTTCTTACGTTATGCCGAAGACAAACTTCGTAAATTGGGCAAACGCATGCTGGGCTGGGAAGAAGCTCAACACGGCGACAAAGTCAGTAAAGATACGGTGATCTACTCATGGCTAAGCGAAGAAGCGGCCTTGAACTGTGCTCGCCAAGGCTTTGATGTGGTGCTGCAACCAGCACAAACCACTTACCTAGATATGACCCAAGACTACGCACCTGAAGAACCGGGCGTGGACTGGGCAAACCCACTGCCACTAGAAAAAGCTTACAACTACGAGCCGCTCGCTGAAGTGCCTGCCGACGACCCAATACGTAAGCGCATTTGGGGCATTCAAACAGCATTATGGTGCGAAATTATCAATAACCAACCTCGCATGGACTACATGATCTTCCCTCGTTTAACTGCAATGGCAGAAGCATGTTGGACAGACAAACAACACCGAGATTGGACCGACTATTTATCACGCTTGAAAGGCCATCTACCTCTGCTTGATTTGCAGGGAGTGAATTACCGTAAACCGTGGAAGTAATACAAAACTGATGTCGAAACATCACGCTTGAAGAGTTTTTAAATTTTGGCTGCTGATGCAGCTTCGTAAAAAGGAAAGACACAAATGAAATACGGCTATTTCGATAACGAGAATCGCGAATACGTCATCACTCGCCCTGACGTACCAGCACCATGGACCAACTACCTAGGTACTGAGAAGTTCTGTACGGTTATCTCGCACAACGCGGGTGGCTACTCGTTCTACAACTCTCCAGAATACAACCGTGTTACTAAATTCCGTCCAAATGCGACATTCGATCGCCCAGGACACTACGTTTACTTGCGTGATGATGAGACAGGTGATTACTGGTCAATCTCTTGGCAACCAGTTGCGAAGAGCCTAGACGAAGCAAACTACGAAGTTCGTCACGGCTTGTCTTACTCTAAATTTAAGTGTGAGTACAACGGTATTGAAGCTGAAAAGACGCTATTCGTACCAAAAGGCGAAGACGCTGAAATCTGGGATGTAGTGATTAAAAACACCTCTGACAAACCACGTACGATCAGTGCATTCTCATTTGTTGAGTTCTCATTCAGCCACATTCAATCTGATAACCAAAACCATCAGATGTCTCTGTACTCGGCAGGTACGGCTTACAACGAAGGCGTGATCGAGTACGACCTGTACTACAACACCAACGATTTCGAAGGCTTCTACTACCTAGCTTCAACATTTGACCCAGATTCATACGACGGCCAACGTGACAGCTTCCTAGGCCTATACCGTGACGAAGCAAACCCGTTAGCGGTAGAACAAGGTAAGTGTTTCAATACAGCACAAACGTGTTACAACCACTGTGGCTCTTTGCATAAGCAATTTACTATTCAGCCGGGTGAAGAAGTTCGCTTTGCTTACATTCTAGGTATCGGTAAAGGCAACGGTGAGCGTCTACGTGCTAAGTACCAAGACCTTGCAGAAGTCGACAACGCATTTGCGGGTATCAAAACACACTGGGATGAGCGCTGTGGCAAGTTCCAAGTGAAATCACCAAACGAAGGTCTAGATACCATGATCAACGCTTGGACGTTATACCAAGCGGAAACTTGTGTGGTGTGGTCTCGCTTTGCTTCATTCATCGAGGTGGGAGGCCGTACTGGTCTTGGTTACCGCGATACAGCGCAAGATGCAATCTCAGTTCCTCATGCTAACCCAGCAATGACGCGTAAACGTATCGTTGACCTACTGCGCGGCCAAGTGAAAGCAGGTTACGGTCTACACCTATTCGATCCAGATTGGTTCGATCCAGAGAAAGCAGATGTTAAACCATCGAAATCCCCAACCGTGGTTCCAACGCCTTCTGATGAAGACAAAATCCACGGCATCGAAGACACCTGTTCTGATGATCACCTATGGCTAGTTCCAACCATCTGTAAGTACGTGATGGAAACCGGTGAGCACAGCTTCTTCGACGAAGTGATTCCTTACGCGGATGGCGGTGATGCAACCGTGTATGACCACATGAAAGCTGCGCTAGACTTCTCGGCTGAATACGTAGGTCAAACTGGTATCTGTAAAGGTCTGCGTGCAGACTGGAACGACTGTCTGAACCTAGGTGGTGGCGAATCTTCAATGGTGTCGTTCCTACATTTCTGGGCACTGCAGGAGTTCATCGACCTAGCGAAATACCTAGGTAAGGAAGCCGACGTTGAAAAATACACGGTGATGGCAGCAAACGTTCGTGAAGCGTGTGAAACCCACCTTTGGGATGACGAAGGCGGTTGGTACATCCGTGGTCTGACGAAGAATGGCGACAAGATCGGTACTGCGCAACAAGCGGAAGGCCGAGTACACCTAGAGTCAAACACACTTGCGGTACTTTCTGGTGCGGTATCTCAAGAGCGCGGCGAAAAAGCGATGGACGCTGTCGATGAGAACCTGTTCTCTGAATACGGCCTTCACCTAAACTCACCATCTTTTGCAACACCGAATGATGATATCGGCTTCGTAACTCGTGTTTACCAAGGCGTAAAAGAGAACGGTGCGATCTTCTCGCATCCAAACCCATGGGCTTGGGTAGCTGAAGCGAAACTGGGTCGTGGTGATCGTGCAATGAAGTTCTACGATGCATTAAACCCATACAACCAGAACGACATCATCGAAAAACGTATTGCAGAACCATACTCATACGTTCAGTTCATCATGGGTCGTGACCACCAAGACCACGGTCGTGCAAACCACCCATGGTTAACAGGTACATCTGGCTGGGCTTACTTCGCTGTTACCAACTTTATCCTTGGTGTGCGTACAGGCTTCGATGGCCTAACTATCGATCCATGTATCCCAACGAACTGGCCTGGTTTCGAAGTGACTCGTCAATGGCTAGGTGCAACGTACAACATCAAAGTAGTTAACCCAGACTCAGTAAGCAAAGGCGTTAAGTCGATTACTGTGAACGGTGAAGCAGTGAATGGTGCCTCTGTCCCAGTTCAAGCGGAAGGTTCAGTAAACGAAGTTATCGTTACTCTAGGTTAATCATCTTTTAGGGGAGAGCTTTTCCCCTTTTGATTTATCCGATGCACTTGAGTTTGAGAAGTGCATCGGTTCGCTAGCAAAGATTGAAGAGGCGGTGGGATGCCGCTCTTATCGAGGATCGAATCATGATCAAATTTGGTACAGGCGGTTGGCGTGCATTTATCGGTGAGGAGTTCACCAAAGATAACGTACGCTTGGTCGCTCAAGCAGTTGCAAACATCACGAATAACGAATCGGTTGCTGATCGCGGTTTTGTGATTGGCTATGACCGTCGTTTTCTTTCCGATAAAGCAGGTCGTTGGTTCGCTGAAGTTCTAGCAGCAAACGGCATTGTGGTTAGCTTTATCGACAAATTTGTCCCAACACCTATCGTAATGTTTAAAGCGAAAGAAATGGGCTGCGCATACTCGGCATGTATTACCGCATCACACAACCCTGCCGATTACAACGGCATTAAAGTCTTCATTGAAGGCGGTCGTGACGCAGATGAAATCATCACCCAAAAAATCGAATCACAAATAGACGCGCTCACTGCGCAAGATGTAAAAAGCGTCGACTTTGAACAAGCGGTTGAAGATAAGCTGATTGAAATCATCAATCCGATGAACGAATTCGTTGACTCAATCATCGACTTTATCGACATCGAAGCGATCAAGAAGGCGAATTTACGTGTTTTGATCGACCCAATGTTTGGTGTCGCGAAAAACGCACTGCAAACCGTATTAATCAACGGCCGCTGTGACGTTGATGTGATTAACGATGGCAAAAACCCAGATTTCGGTGGGTTAATGCCTTCGCCAAGCGCTGCAACACTCTACCGTTTGATGCACCTAGTGAAAGAGCAAGGTTACGATATTGGCATCGGTACTGATGGCGATGCGGACCGTCTTGGTATTATCGACGAAAAAGGTAACTTCATTCATCCAAATGAAGTGCTACTGCTGCTTTACTACTACCTACTTGAATACAAAGGTTGGACAGGGTCAGTAGTACGTAACATCGCAACCACTCACCTATTAGATAAAGTCGCCGAAGATCATGGCGAGAAATGCTTTGAGGTTCCGGTCGGCTTTAAGCACATCAGTTCTCAAATGGAAGCGGATGATTCACTGATTGGCGGGGAAAGCTCTGGTGGCCTAACCATTCGCGGCCACATCAAAGGTAAAGACGGCGTATTCGCATCAAGCCTATTGGTAGAAATGATTTCAGTAACCGGCAAGAAGCTGTCTGAGTTGTTGGATGAAATCTACGGCAAGTACGGCTATGCCTACATGGCAGAAGGCGATTGCAAGTTCAAACCGGCGCAAAAAGACGTTCTGTTCAACAAGATTTATGTTGAAAAGCAGTTGCCTGAATTTGAGTTTGAAATCGAAAAAGTCAGCTATGAAGATGGTGCGAAAGTCTACTTCAAAAACGGCGGTTGGATCATTGCGCGCTTCTCAGGTACTGAGCCACTGCTACGAATTTTTGCAGAGATGCAAGATAAGGACACTGCGGAACGTGTTCTTCAACAGTTTAAAGACTTCTTGTCTTTATAACTGAACCTTGTGCCCGCTTCGAGCACTATTATGAGAGTCAACGCTGTCTGAAAAGGCGCTCATCAACAGGAGAAGAACACTTGCCCGGCTCCACAGCCGGGCTTTTTTATTGTATGTTGGAAAGTCGTAAACGAGATAGAAAAGATACTCAGGAGCGTTAAGCAAATGCCAGGACGCCTTGCGTTTCAATTTTCACCGCGACGGACTCACCTATATTTAATGCTTGCGAAGCTGTAGCTAACAAACGGTCACCATTCGCGTTAATCACATAACGGCAGTGATCACCCATAAAATGCTGTTCCAATACGGTTACCGAACTATCTTCATCGGATTGAATTTGCACATGCTGCGGTCTTAGCAGTAAAGAGCACTCCGCCTGTACTGGAATATCTTGTTGAGCCGTGGCTTCAACCACGCCCAAGTGGGTTTCATATTCTGAATTCGAAACCCGTTTAGCAGCAAGGTAACTGCCACCACCTAAGAAATCAGCGACAAATTTACTTGAAGGCTGGTAGTAAAGTTCAGATGCTGTGCCATATTGCTCGATGACTCCATTGTTCATCACTGCCATTTTATCGGCGAAAGCAAAAGCCTCTTCACGGCTATGCGTAACAAAAATGGCAGTCACGCCTTGCGCCTTAAAAATCTTACGGATCTCACTTATCAACTCATGGCGAACTTGCGTATCAATATTAGAAAACGGTTCATCAAGTAACAATAAGTCTGGGCTGTAAGCTAATGAGCGAGCAATCGCAACACGCTGCTGCTGTCCACCAGACAATTGATGAGGATAACGATCGCCATAACCTTGAAGATGCACGAGTTCTAACATCTCTTGAACTTTGGCATTTTTCTCTTTTGTCGAGCACTGCTTTAAGCCAAAGGCAATGTTTTGCTCCACCGTCAAGTGAGGAAAAAGTGCGTAATCTTGGAAAATCATCCCGATATTACGCTGTTCTGGCGGCAACCAGTTTTCCCCATCATCAATTGTGACGCAATTTAGACTCATTTCGCCTGACGTTAACGGCAATAATCCCGCAACGGCCTTTAATAGTGTTGTTTTCCCACAGCCACTGGCTCCTAGCAAACAGACAATCTGCCCTTGTTCTACCTCAAGAGACAATGATTCGAGTACAGTTTGATCGTCATATTGGCACGTTAGGTTTTTAATTGATAATGCACAGCTCATCAGTGATTTTGCTCCAGTGAACGGTTAACAACAACAAGCGGGATCAACCCAACAAGAACCAACAGAACCGCTGGCAAAGCGGCCAATTCTAAATGCTCATCCGAGGCGAAGTTATAAACGTATGTGGCTAGTGTTTCAAAGTTAAACGGACGAAGTAACAAAGCCGCATTAAGCTCTTTCATCGACTCGATAAACACTAATAAAGCCGCAATCAGTGCACCGCGCTTAACCAGCGGAAAGTGCACGCGCCACAGCATGGCATTGGGCTTACAACCCATAGTGCGCGATGCCATATCTAACGACGGAGAAATTTTATTTAAATTACTTTCGATACTACCAATCGCTACCGCGGAAAAGCGCACAACCATGGCAAATACTAGTGCGAACATGGAACCAGAAAAGATAAGTCCCGGCCTTCCCCACTCCATGGCTTTAGCAACATCGTTGACACGATGATCCATAAACAGCACAGCGACCATCACACCGATGGCTAGTACCGTTCCTGGTACTGCATAGCCCATAGAAGAAAGACGCATAAATGCCAAGCTTTCTCGTTTACCACTGACTCGATGGGTAAAGTTAACGATCAGTGCGACAGCAACACCAATAATCGCAGCAATAACAGACACAACTAAGCTATTCCATGCGTATTCACGAAACTCTGAGGTCCAACTCTGCGCAAAATAAGTGATCGCATAATCAATCAGCTGTAGTAGCGGCAAAATAAAAGCGACTGAAACCAAGCCCCAACACCAAACCAGTGCGGTCCACTTTTTCCAGCCCGTCAACTCGTAACGAAAATCTTCGTGACTGTTAAATTGGCTTTGAAAAAGCTTTTGTTTACGGCGGCTGTATCGTTCGGCACTAAGAAGCAGTACTACAATGACGAGCATCATGGCAGAAATCTTGGCTGCCGCATTAAGATTAGAGTACCCCAACCAAGTATCGTAGACCGCTGTGGTTAACGTATTCACCGCGAAGTAACTTACCGTACCAAAGTCACCGATGGTCTCCATTGCGACCAATGATAAACCCACTGCGATAGAGGGTCTTACTAACGGCATCGAGATGCGCCAAAAGCTTTCCCATGGAGAGCACTTGAGCAAACGCGCGCTTTGCAATAAAGATACATTTTGCTCCATAAACGCAGCCCGGCACAATAAATACACGTAAGGATACAACACCAAAGCCAACACAAAGGTCGCACCAGGCAACGTACGAATGTCAGGGAACCAATACTCGCCAGGTCCCCATCCGGTTACATCACGCAAAAAGATCTGAATCGGGCCTGCAAAATCAAACCAATCAGTAAAAATATAACCAATGATATAACCTGGCATTGCAAGAGGTAGCACCAATGCCCACTGCAACCATTTTTCGGTCGGCAGTTTACACATGGCCATTATCCAAGCGCTTGGAATACCAAGAATTAAGGACAGCACCATTACGCCAACAGTTAGCGCAACCGTGTTAAAAATATAAGTCGGCATGACCGTTGCCATTAAATGAGCAAACAAATCATCCGTTTCACCAATTGCGGTGTAGAAGATCGCTAAGATCGGCAAAACCAGTAGCAGAGTTATTACCCCACTACTGGTTTTCCATAAAGAGTGTTTATCTTTCATCGCCTAATTACTGCAAGGCTGTATGAAATACAAATGCTGTTGCAAATACATCTCATATCCTTTAATCAAATGGGGGTACTGTTATACCCCCACAAGGAATTAAAGGTCAAATTTCACTTCATCTAATAGCTTAATTGCCGCTTCGTGGTTGGCTGCAATATCGTCTAGAGAAAGCTTGTCTGCTTTAAAGTCACCCCAAGATTCCACAAGCTCAGAACGCTTCACGCCTTCTTTAACTGGGTACTCGTAGTTAACTTCTGCGTACATTTGCTGCGCTTTGTCACCCGTTAGGAATTCCATTAGCTTCACAGCATTGTCTTTGTTTGGAGAGTACTTAGCCATCGCCATACCAGAGATATTCACGTGAGTGCCTGTAGTCTCTTGGTTAGGGAAGTTGATGTAAACTGCATCAGCCCAAGCTTTTTGCTCTTTGTCGTTAACCATTTTACCTAGGTAGTAGCTGTTACCTAGAGAAACATCACATAGGCCTTCTTTGATCGCTTTAACTTGTGCACGATCGTTGCCTTGTGGTTTGCGAGCAAGGTTTGCTTTCACGCCTTCTAACCACTCTTTGGTTTCTGCTTCGCCATTGTGAGCAATCATTGCTGAAACTAGAGAAACGTTGTACGGGTGCTTACCGCTACGAGTACAAATTTTACCTTTGAACTCTGGCTTAGCTAAGTCTGCGTAGTTGAAATCTGCGCCTAGTTTACCTACGCGATCACGTGATGAATAAACGCTACGAGAACGTAGAGTTAGAGCAAACCACTCATTCTCTTTATCTTGGTATTGAGCAGGTACGTTTTCTTCAATGATTTTGCTATCGACTTTCTGAACTAAACCTTTGTTTGTCAGTTCAGCTAGACGGCTGATGTCTGTCGTAAGAATAACGTCAGCAGGGCTGTACTCACCTTCTTGAGCTAGCTTTTCTGCTAAGCCTTTTTTAGCAAATTTTACGTTTACTTTGATACCAGTTTCTTTAGTGAACTCATTGAACATAGGTTCAACTAGGAAAGGTTGACGGTAAGAGTAGACGTTCACTTCTTCAGCAGCCATTGCTGTTGGAGCTAGAGTAGCGCAAGTTAGTGCTGAAAGAGTTAGCAGTTTTTTCATTGTTTAATCCTTTACCATGCTAATGATAACGTTTATCAGTTGCGTTATTATATGTATGTTCAATAAGAAGACAATGACGAATATTAAAAAACCTGCTCATCGGAGCAGGTTTTATTGCGTTAAGTGTGTAACCATTTATTACAAGCTAATGATTATTTCACCGTAACAAACTCTGGGTAAGCACCAACACCACAATCATGCATGTCCATACCTTCCATTTCTTCATCTTCTGTAACGCGAATCCCAACGGTCGCTTTCAAGATTGCCCACACAACTAGGCTAGCACCAAATACCCAAGCAAAGATAACTACGGCACCTAAAAGCTGTGCACCAAACGTTGCATCACCGTTGCTCAGTGGCACTACCATTAGGCCGAAGAAACCACACACACCGTGAACTGAGATAGCACCTACTGGATCGTCAATTTTAAGTTTATCTAGAGCAATGATACTGAATACTACTAGTGCACCCGACACCGCACCAATCGCAACCGCGTACAGTGGTGATGGCGATAGAGGGTCTGCAGTGATGGCAACCAAGCCAGCTAGCGCGCCATTGAGGATCATCGTTAAATCGGCTTTACCCCAAGTAGTTTTACAAACGAATAGCGCCGCAATTGCACCAGCAGCCGCTGCTGCGTTAGTGTTTAGAAAGATCTGACCTACCGCTGTAGCATTCTCAAAATCTGAAACCATCAACTGAGAACCACCGTTAAATCCAAACCAGCCAAACCAAAGGATAAAAGTACCCAACGTTGCCAAAGGCATGTTAGAACCTGGAATCGGATAGATTTCACCATTTTTACCGTACTTACCCTTACGCGCGCCAAGCAGTAACACACCAGCAAGAGCAGCAGAAGCACCTGCCATATGTACGATACCAGACCCCGCAAAGTCACTAAATCCAGCTTCTGCTAGGAAGCCTCCACCCCATGTCCAGTAACCTTCCATTGGATAGATAAACGCAGTTAAAATCGCAGAGAAAATCAAGAAAGACCAAAGCTTCATGCGCTCAGCTACCGCACCAGAAACGACGGACATGGCAGTTGCAACGAAGACAACTTGGAAGAAGAAGTCAGACTCTAAAGAGTGGTCGGCCCCTTCACCTTGAGTACCAATTAGCGTACCAAATGAAGGTAACCAGCCTCCTTCTCCATTATCGACATACATGATGTTATAACCGACGATCAGAAACATCGTACATGCGATGGCGTACAAACAGATGTTCTTCGTAAGAATTTCTGTTGTGTTTTTAGAGCGCACAAGGCCAGCCTCTAGCATCGCAAAGCCTGCTGCCATCCACATTACCAACGCACCGGAAATGAGGAAGAAAAAGGTGTCAAGTGCGTAACGTAACTCGGTTACTGTTGTTGTTAATTCCATAATAAGTATCTCCAATCCTTTGAATTCTTAAAGTGCTTCTGCGTCCATTTCGCCAGTTCGGATACGCACCGCTTGGTTCAGATCGTAAACAAAAATTTTACCGTCGCCGATTTTTCCGGTTTGCGCAGCTTTTGTAATTGCTTCAACAACACGATCTACATTGTCTGCGTGAGTCGCGATTTCAATTTTCACCTTTGGTAGGAAATCAACTTGATACTCTGCACCGCGGTACAATTCCGTATGACCTTTTTGACGACCGAACCCTTTAACTTCTGATACTGTCATCCCTTCGATACCGACATCAGCCAATGCTTCTCGTACATCGTCTAATTTAAACGGCTTAATAATGGCATTGATTATTTTCATTGAGTTATCTCCGAAGCTTTCATCCTGAAACACTTCTTATAATCCAATCTACGTGCCAAGTTTTTAAGTAATTGAATAATAAAAGCTAACCTCAATTTACATATCTATAAACAAAAAGAGCGCACCATATCGGTGCGCCCTTTTCACAAATTTAAAGCAACGGCAGAGAAGTTACCCAAAACTGTGCATTAAATGTTCAAAAAGTCTTTCCATTGTTCGATAAGTGTCATGAAATCCTCTATCCCACAACTTGCTGTACTTTCTGCATTGTAGAAGTCGAACTCACTTTCCATCTCGACATCATATTCATGGGCTAATGCGTTTTCTTGTACAAGAACTTCGTCGCCCTGAATCATCAAGCTAATTTCCGTGCCTGTTAGGTTATGCTCCTGAGAAGGCGCTAAAAATGACTGCTCAATTAGCTTTTCAACTTGTGCAATCTTCATCGGATCTTTGCCAATTTCTTCTTGCAACCAGCGCCCTACAATCTCATGTCCCATGCTACATTTTACATAGTACTCGCCCATCAACGTGTTACGAATGAATTCAAATTCCACCGAGATTGCCTATTTCGTATCAATTTGGTGCGAGTATAGCGAATTGCTCCCATAAAAAAAGCACCTCATGTGAGGTGCTTTTGAATTGTGCATTTCTGATTATGCCGGCTCTTGGAAGATCACTTCGTCCGCTTTCTTGGTGTATTGATCCATTTTATGGAAGTTCAAGTAGCGGTACGTATCCGTTGCCGTAGCGTCGATTTGCTTCGCGTATTCTAGGTATTCTTCTTTGGTTGGAATCTTACCTAGAATTGCACCTACTGCAGCTAGCTCAGCTGACGACAGGTAAACATTCGCACCAGTACCCAGACGGTTCGGGAAGTTACGCGTTGAAGTCGACATTACTGTTGATTTATCTGCAACACGCGCTTGGTTACCCATACAAAGTGAACACCCTGGCGTTTCAATACGAACCCCTGCACGTCCGAAGATACCGTAGTAGCCTTCTTCAATCAGTTGGTCTTTATCCATCTTTGTTGGTGGCGCTACCCAAAGGCGCGTTGCTAACTGGCCATTGAACTTATCAAGCAATTTACCTGCTGCGCGGAAGTGACCGATGTTCGTCATACAAGAACCGATGAACACTTCATCAATCGCTGTGCCTTGTACTTCAGACAACAAACGAGCGTCATCTGGGTCATTCGGTGCACATAGTACTGGCTCATTGATTTCAGCCATATCGATTTCAATCACATGTGCGTATTCAGCGTCTTTATCTGCTTGCATCAGCTCAGGGTTTGCTAGCCACTCTTGCATTGCAGTAATGCGGCGCTCGATAGTACGGCGATCACCGTAGCCTTCAGAGATCATCCACTTCAGCATCACGATGTTAGAGTTTAAGTACTCTTCGATCGACTCTTGAGACAATTTCACAGTACAACCTGCCGCCGAACGCTCTGCAGATGCATCAGAAAGCTCAAATGCTTGCTCAACCGTTAGCGTTTCTAGGCCTTCAATCTCAAGGATACGGCCAGAAAATTCGTTGATCTTGCCCGCTTTTTCTACCGTTAGTAGACCTTGCTGAATCGCGTAGTAAGGGATGGCATGAACAAGATCACGTAGTGTGATACCCGGTTGCATTTCACCTTTAAAACGAACCAAGATTGACTCTGGCATGTCTAGCGGCATAACGCCTGTCGCAGCTGCAAAGGCAACCAAGCCCGAGCCAGCTGGGAATGAAATACCCAGAGGGAAACGAGTATGTGAGTCACCACCCGTACCGACAGTATCCGGTAGTAGCATACGGTTTAGCCATGAGTGGATAATACCGTCACCAGGACGAAGAGATACACCTCCGCGGTTCATAATAAAGTCCGGAAGTGTATGGTGAGTGTTAACGTCTACTGGTTTTGGATAAGCCGATGTGTGACAGAAAGACTGCATGACAAGATCAGCAGAGAAGCCGAGACACGCCAAGTCTTTAAGTTCATCACGAGTCATAGGGCCAGTAGTATCTTGCGAGCCTACTGTCGTCATCTTCGGCTCACAGTAGGTTCCAGGACGGATGCCTTCTACGCCACATGCTTTACCAACCATTTTCTGTGCAAGCGTGTAACCCTTGCCAGAATCTGCGATTTCACCAGGTTTGCGGAATACGTCCGAAGGCTCAAGACCTAGAGACTGGCGCGCTTTGTCTGTCAAACCACGACCGATGATCAATGGGATACGACCACCAGCACGAACTTCATCAATCAGTACTTCTGTTTTTAGCGAGAACTCAGCTAGAACCTCACCAGTTTCGTGGTTGCAAACTTTACCTTCATATGGGTAAACATCGATAACATCGCCCATGTTGAGCTTAGTTACGTCAACTTCAATTGGTAGTGCGCCAGCATCTTCCATTGTGTTAAAGAAGATAGGGGCAATTTTGCCACCAAGCACATACCCACCAGCTCGTTTGTTTGGAACGTAAGGGATATCATCACCCATAAACCAAAGCACTGAGTTGGTTGCAGATTTACGTGAAGAGCCAGTACCAACAACATCACCAACGTAAACCAATTGATGGCCTTTGTCTTTTAACTCTTCAATTTGCTTGATCGGGCCAATAGTACCCGGTTGATCAGGGTTTATTCCTTCACGCTCGTTTTTAAGCATCGCCAGTGCGTGTACTGGGATATCAGGGCGAGACCAAGCGTCAGGTGCAGGTGAAAGGTCATCCGTGTTCGTTTCACCTGTTACTTTAAATACGGTTAGAGTGACTTTTTCTTCAAGCTTAGGCTTAGAAAGGAACCACTCAGCATCAGCCCATGATTGAAGTACTTTCTGTGCATGCGCATTGCCTGCTTTCGCTTTCTCTTCTACGTCATAGAAAGCATCAAACATCAGCAGCGTATGAGACAGCGCTTTTACTGCGATCTCTGCCAGTGCTTCATCATCCAATAGCTCAACTAGCGGTTCGATGTTGTAACCACCTTGCATAGTGCCTAGCAGTTCAGCCGCTTTTTCACGACTCACTAATGGTGATTTAACTTCACCTTTTGCTACTGCTGTTAGGAAACCCGCTTTTACATAAGCAGCTTCATCAACACCTGGAGGGATACGGTTTTCAAGTAGGTCAAGAATGACTTCTTCTTCACCTTGCGGGGGATTTTTCAGAAGTTCTACAAGTCCAGCAACTTGTTCTGCGTCTAGCGGTTTAGGAACAACTCCTTCAGCAGCACGCTCTTCGACGTGTTTACGGTAGGCTTCAAGCACGACTTTTTCCTCTCATTGCGGTTCCTCCTCTATTATTACTATTGTTAAAGTAAAGGAGTGAACATCCTTGGAAACTTGGCTCTCCATTGCCCTTGTTTTCATTCAATTATGATTGAGAAACAGCGCCGTAGAGGCCAAACTGTGGGCAAAATAATAGCAAATTTAACCTTAAATTAAAATCTTATCATTTTGACCAACATAGCAACTTACGACTAAAGTTCTGCTAATTTTGACCAAATATGCCAAGTTTTTGCTTTCTCATACCCGATTAATTAAACGATGTTCCTACGATCAAATACACAGCATCCAAATCTTGCTCGGTACGACCGTATGCCAACATTATTGGTCCTATTGGTGAGTCAACACCAAAGAAGATGGAGCCAGCATTGTAAAGCGGCGCTTCGTTTAGTTTCAGATCATTATCAGACCAAACACCGCCATATTCGACCGATGCGCCCAGGTAGACTGGAGCTTCAAACAATCCGAAATCATTATCAAACCACTTATATCGGTACACCAAACTGCTGAAAAATAAGTTCTGTCCGATCAGGCTATTTCTTGGGATTCCCGATAGGCTTAAAAAGCCGCCCAACTCTCTGGGATCAAGCGGTAAAGATGAGTTTTTACTCTCTACAAAACTATATTCAGCATGTCCGACTAAAGTATGACGCTGATGACTCACTGCACCTTTAAATCGTGCAGAGATTTCATAAACGGTATCTTCAATAATTTTGTCAGTCTCTAAAAGGCTAACGCCCTGAGGACTTTGATCATGAGACACTAAATATTCGAGATCGACTAAAAGTCCACGAGTCGGAAATGCGAAATCATCAAGTGTATCTAGACGATAATTGGCAAACAGTCCACGACGTTCAAAATCCAATTTACCAGCAGAAGCCAAAGTAGAAAGCTCAATATCTCCGGTAGAGTAGCGAGCGCCAAATCGAAGTTCTTGCCACAATGTGGGTTGGATACCTATCGCTAACTCTGTTGTAAAATCATCGTAAGTGACCGGAAAAAAATCATTTACTGACTCTAAATCTGGTGCTTGAGGCTCTGTTAAAGGTAAGTTTCGGCTCTCACTGCCATAGGAAATACGCCCCGATACAAAAAGTTCTTGGCTAGATAAAACAGGGGAATACAACTCAGCTTCAATCAGCTTATCCGTGCCCATTTCTACGTTGAACGCCAACTCCGCGCCATGAGAGTTCAAGTTGGTAAAGTTGGTTGATATCCCTATGCCGTACTGGCTATCTGTATCGAAGTCATCTTCAAGAAAAAATCGGAAGTTGAGATAATTAGGCCCCCACGACTTCTCGTTAACATCAAAAACCAACAATGTCTCACCATCAACCTCTTCAAAGTGATAAGTGATGAGCTCGAACCGATCTAACGCGTAGAGGTTTTCAACGGCTTTCTCAATTTCGGCCGTTGAAATACGACGTCCGGTTTCTAATTCAATACGATTCGTCAACAACACATCGCTGTAGTGCGTGTTATTTACAATCACAATGTCATCAACCACACGCTGATCGCCATAAATCAAAGTTTTACGAACTTCTTGTTTGCGGTCGATGTATTTTTGATAGTCCGCATTGGACAAGCGCAACCCTTTCAGCTTGTCTTTTAACTGCTTGGTAATATCGTACCCAGCTTGAAAAGCCCAAGGCATTTTGTCGAACTCGACAGTTTCCATGGTGCCCACATTGGGACGAATATAGATATCTTGAGGTTCAAGCTCGTCCACTTGCTGTTGTGTACTACGACGAACGAGATAGTTAGAGAGTTGATCCGCGACAGTAAACAGCCCCGTAAATTCATCTTCGGTTTTGTAGTCGGTGCTAATATCGACGGCAATAACGACATCAGCCCCCATGGCGCGAGCCACATCGACAGGCATGTTATTGACGACGCCGCCATCAACAAGCATATGGCCATTGAGCTTATAGGGAGGAAGTGCTCCTGGTACAGACATGCTAGCCATCATGGCATCCACAAGGTAACCATTACCCAGTACGACTTCTTCTAGGGCAAGAATATCAGTCGCAACAGAACGATAAGGAATGGCAAGCTCATCAAAAGAATCGAATCGCCCTAAGTTCCCTGTAGTCTCACGCAATACTCGCAACATGTTCTGGCCTTGCACCACACCCGTTGGTGCTCGTACCTCACCGAACCTTAAGCCGAGGTCGGTATTAATTTGATAGCGGTCTTCATACTCTTTGTCACGAACTCGACGTTGGCTACGGTCAACACGATCTCGATAACCGCTGCCCCAATCGACGGTGTAGATAAAACTCTCAATTTCATCAGCACTCATCCCCGTGGCATAGAGCCCACCCACATAGGCGCCCATACTGGTACCGGTCACAATATCGACAGGGATCTGCATTTCTTCCAATGCTTTTAAAACCCCAATGTGTGCCGCCCCTTTCGCTCCGCCACCAGCGAGCACAACCGCCACCTTTGGTCGAGGTTCCAAGTCATCCGTTTTTGTTAGAGAGTTTGCGAGGGAAACAGAAGGAGTGATCATCAAAAAGGTACTAACCCAAAGCGCAAAGTTGCGAACCGATGGGCTTGATAACAGCTTTTTGAACATTCACTTCTTCCTTTATTGAATATCTGATCAAGTAGGGCGTGCTAGCAGTACTGTACTAACACGCCCTAATATGTACTAAGAATTAATCAGATAAACAAGCTAATGTTGTTGATTTGGCGATGCTACCAATCAAATATGCTATTTAACCAGTTTGATTTCTTCTCACACTGTTGCTTTATCTGACCGGTTTTATCCCAAACCGGCAGTTTGTAATCACTACGGCAGTTCATTTCTAAACCTCCATCAGATGTAGGCTTGAACCCTAATGTGGTGATTTCTCTTGGCCATGGGAGCTCTAAGCGCTCAGGAATACGCTGCTTCAAGTACTCTGCGTATACTCGTAATGCACCACTCGACCCCGTTAGATTCACGGGTTTATTATCGTCGCGGCCTAGCCAAATTGTCGTCACCTCACGACCATCAACACCGACAAACCAACTATCGCGGTTATCATTACTGGTACCCGTTTTTCCTGCCAATGCAGCCCAACCAAACTGGCTTTGTAAGAAGCGGCCAGTGCCTTGAGCAACCCCTTGTTTCATCGCGTAGGTCGTTAGCCATGCTGCTTGTTCATCCACGGCTCTTGATGAACGAGGCAAGGATTGATACAGCACATTACCTTCCATATCCATGACTGAGCGCAGAGCGGTCAGTTTTGCACGCTTACCTGAATTCGTCAGAGTCTGATACATCTGTGCGACTTCGAATGGCGTCAAAGAAAACGAACCCAAAAACATCGAAGGCACTGGGCGAATTTCGTCTTTGTTCACGCCCAAACGCTCTAAAGTATTGGACACTTCAGGAATGCCAAGTGCCATACCTAAGCGCACGGTTGGTACGTTAAGTGATTTCGCTAAAGCAATGTAAAGTGGCACATCACCACGATATTTTCTATCGTAGTTGCGCGGCGTCCACACGTTACCTTTACTGCTCTTCAGACTTAACGGCGTGTCGTGTAGCGTCGTGCCTAGGTTGTATTTATCCGGTTGTTCTAGAGCCGTTAAGTAAATCGCTGGTTTCACTAAAGAACCAATTGGACGACTGGCATTGAGCGCTCGGTTAAAGCCTTCATAACCGACACGTTTACCACCAACCATCGCACGGATTTCACCACTATGGCGATCAACGGCCACAGCAGCGGCTTCTAACTCTTTACCACCCCGTTTAGCTAGTTCTGGGATCTTTTTCGCGATAGCTTGTTCCATTTTGCTTTGCGATACTGGGTCCAGAGACGTAAACACGCGCAGTCCGGTCTCTGCTTTAAATCGCTCCCCAACTTTTTCTTTTAATTCAATGCTCAATTGTTGGAAATAAGCTGGCTGACGGCTCGCAATACGTGGCTTGCTTTGCGTATCGAGTGGACGACTTACAGCTTGTTCATACTGCTCTGAAGTCAACATGTTTTGCTGCATTAACAGGCGCAGAACGAGATCACGACGCTCTTTCGTTCTCTCAGGGTAACGAATTGGGTTGTAGTAAGACGGTCCTTTTACCATCCCAACTAACATCGCCAGCTGATCGATTCGCAACTCCTGAATTGGCTGCCCAAAATAGTAACGCGACGCCAAGCCAAACCCGTGGATCGCTTCACCTCCACTTTGACCTAGGTACACTTCGTTGAGGTAGGCTTCTAAGATACGATCTTTGCTGTAACGGTAATCCAAAATTAGCGCGATATACGCTTCTCGAACTTTACGCCACAGTGTTTTATCACGAGTCAAAAACAGGTTTTTTGCCAATTGCTGAGTCAGCGTACTACCACCTTGAACAGTACGACCGGCCTTAATGTTCGCAACCAATGCACGTGCAATCGCCAGCGGTGACACCCCGTCATGTTGATAAAAATCCCGGTCTTCGGTCGCAAGCAGTGCATCCACTAAAATTTCAGGGAACTGATCACGACGTAAGAAAAGACGCTGTTCATCACGGTCTTTCTCCAGCATGCCCAACATCTTCGGTTCTAGGCGCAAGTAACCAAGGTCTCCTCGAGATTCTAAAGACTGAATACGTTGCAAGCCGGAATCAGAGAAATGCAGCATAATGTGACGATCCGGCTCAGGACCATCGGCAAACTCGAATGGACGGCGAATCAATTCAATCCGAGTGGAAGAAGAGGAATATTCGCCTGGGTAACGAGGTTGACTCACTTTACGGTAATTCAACACATCTAGCTCGTTGCGCAGTTCTTGGATGGTGATATTCTCACCAGGGCTTAGATTCAAGATACGGGCATAAACTACCGTTGGCAGCTCAAACAGCTGGCCTTCAAAGCGTTCTTTCACCACACTATCTAAGTAAATCCCAACAAACAGCAAAACAGCGGCAAGTGCAACGCCAGCTTTCCAGCTAAACGACCACAGAACTTTCAACCACGAACGTTTCTCGTTAGTCGGTTTTTTACTCGGCGTACGTCGAGTCTGTTTTGCGGTTCCTTTATTGGTTGTACTTTTCTTCGCTGGCGCTTTTTTCGCGCTAGGCTTCTTGCTGTCAGTCATTATTCAATTGTCTTTTTGTTTTCGTTGTTGCTACATGATTGGCAGGATCATCTGGCCAAACGTGTTTTGGGTAGCGCCCTTTCATCTCTTTTTGAACGTCTTTGTAGCTTCCGTTCCAGAAAGCCGCCAAGTCCGACGTTACTTGCAATGGACGTTGTGCCGGTGAAAGCAGTTCAAGCACCAAACGCTTGCGGCCAAGAGCCACCGTTGGGGAACCACTCTCCCCAAATACTTCTTGCATACGCACCGATAATATCGGCTCGTGGCCATATTGGTAACGGATACTCTTCTTTGAACCTGTGGGCAGTTGGTAATGCTCAGGTAACCATTCATCCAGTTGTTGATTGAGAGGCCAACCTAATAGAGCATTAAGCGCTTCGACCAAGTTTATCTTGCTCAGGTCTTTAACCGAGCTGACAGACGTCATGTATGGTTCTAACCACTCCTCTAATGAATCCAGCAAACTGGCTTCATCAAACACTGGCCATGACTGCTCAGGTAACCATTCCACCGCACAACGAATCCGAGCCAACAAGCTCTCCGCTGCCGGTGTCCAGTTTAGACTCTGTAAGCCCTGGCGGCGGACATACGTGAGTAAAGCTTGTGTCATTTTTTCTTTGCCCGGGCTTGGCAACGGCTCGCGTTCAACGACCAGCAGACCGAGTTTTGTTTGTCGCTCAGCTATTAGACGGCCTCTTTTTTCATCCCAGTCCACTACTTCTTCAGACGAAAATAGCGTATCAAAGGTCGTTCGCAATATATTGACATCCAATTCACATGCCGAGTGAATTTGACTTGAGTTAGAATGAGAACGCATTAAGTCAACGGCAACCAAATACTCACAGCCACCTAGCATGTCTTCCTGATGACATTCTGCACCATGACCATTAGCCAAAGTAAATCGCCCAAATTGATTTGTGCGCTGCTGCGCAATGCGATCTGGAAATGCCAAACTTAACACCAGCGGTAATGCATCTTCATCCACGCCTTTCAGGTCAAATACCGTATCCAATTTGTACGCCAGAGATTGAGCACGCTTGAACAACATCGACTTTTTTGGATGAGTACCAACAAGCCAACGATGCAAGCTATAAGCGATATTGGTAACATTTCTCTCTGGCTCTTCAATCAGTGCGACCGCCGCCAAAGCAGCATTTAACATCTTATCACTGTAAGATTGCGCTTTAATTAGCATCGCAGCCGCACGAGGCTCAACGCCTAGTTCATGCGCCTGTTTTCCTTCGGACGTTAATTGCCCTTTTTCCGTCAGTAGTCCCAATGACACCAATAGCTGCTTCGCTTGTTCCAATGACGCATTAGCGGGAACATCAAGCCACTTTAGATCGTGGATATCACTCGCTCCCCAAAAGGCAAGCTCCATAACTAAACTAGCTAAATCGGAATGCAAAATTTCGGGTTGGGGAACCAGCGGTTGCTGCTTGAACTGGTTTTCAGAATAAAGACGAACACAAATGCCCTCTTCTATTCGTCCCGCTCGTCCTGTACGCTGAATCGCTGAAGACTGTGCAATGCGTGTTTGCTCTAAGCGTGTTAAACCGTTTTTCAAATCAAAGCGGGCAATACGCTCTAACCCAGAATCAACGACGAGGCGAATGCCTTCAATCGTTAGTGAAGTTTCTGCAATGTTGGTCGCTAGAACGACTTTACGCTTACCTTGTTCTGCTGGCGTAATCGCTTTTTGTTGATCTGCAAAGCTCAGTTGACCATAAAGTGGGCATACGTCGATATCATCCGCTAAATGAGACAACCGCTCTTCAACTTGTTTTATGGCACCAACACCCGGTAGGAAAGCTAACAAAGATCCAGACTCTTTGTTCATAAGACTTTCTATTGTTTTTGCCATACTCGTAGGTAAATGCTCGTTCACACCTAACGGCTGGTAGCGCATTGCCACATCAAAGCTGCGCCCTTCAGATTCAATGTAACTGGCTTCCGGCAACAACGATTGTAATGCTTGTTGGTCAAGCGTTGCCGACATTACCACCAGCTTGAGATCGTCTCGCAATGCCTCTTGAACTTCTAAACTGAATGCCAAAGCGGTATCGGCATGAATGCTGCGTTCATGAAACTCATCAAAGATCAGTAGATCAACCCCATCCAGTTCAGGGTCAGTTTGGATCATCCTGGTCATGATCCCTTCGGTCACGATCTCCAGCTGCGTTGCAGAACTTACCTTTGCCTCGCCACGAACTCGATAACCCACGCGTTGACCAACTTGTTCTCCCAATTGCTCAGCAAGATAACGGGCAATGTTACGCGCCGCGAGTCGTCTTGGCTCAAGCATGATGATTTTTCCAGCAACCGAATGATTTAAGAGTAACTGCAAAGGGAAGTAAGTCGACTTACCGGCACCAGGCGCCGCTTTTAAGATCACTTGATGTTGATTTTTGACCGCCGTCAGCAACTCAGGCATCACGGCTTCAATCGGCAATTGTGACAAAGGAAATACCTTATGGTGTAATGGTGGCAACATTGTACATAAAAAATTTTTTGTCTAAATAAGCAAATGCATTTCACACCCGCTTTAGAGTCCGCCACTCTACTCAAACGTTATAAACGCTTTCTTGCCGATATCGAGCTCGATACTGGTGAAATCCGTACAATCCACTGCGCAAATACAGGTGCAATGACGGGTTGTGCAACGCCCGGAAACAAAGTTTGGTTTTCTACTTCCGACAACCCGAAACGAAAATACCCCAATAGTTGGGAGTTGAGTGAGACCGAACAAGGCCACCGTATTTGTATCAACACCGCGCGTGCCAATCAATTAGCCGTAGAGGCTATTGAAAATAATGTCATTTCAGAGCTTTATGGTTATGACACACTTCAAACTGAGGTGAAATACGGCAATGAAAATAGCCGAATTGATATCTTGCTCAGCGCAGACGACAAGCCAAAGTGCTATATAGAAGTGAAAAGCGTCACTCTTCTTGATGAGACCGACTCTACTGGACAAGGATACTTCCCAGATGCGGTCACGACTCGGGGACAAAAACACCTGAGAGAGCTCACAGAAATGGCACAAAATGGAAGTAGAGCCATACTTTTATTCACTGTTTTACATTCAGGTATTGAAAAAGTATCCGCGGCGCACCATATAGACGCGAAATATTCACTATTACTCAAACAAGCACAAGACGCTGGAGTGGAAGTTCTCTGCTACAAAGCTGAACTGAGCGATACTGGAATGAAGCTGATTTCCGCTATTGATTTTATCAATTAAGAGAAAAAATGATGTCGTCTTCACATTGACGATAACTTTGCGATTCAGTATTTGCTTGCACCGCCTCTTTTTGCTATAGATACCCGCCTTAAATTGACTGCGTAGCAGTTGACTAGGTGTAAGTAGGAGATGCTGTATGCCAGAATCAAAGAAGAAAACGATAGGCATCCTAGCCATTGCCGGCGTGGAGCCATATCAGGAAAAACCTGGTGAAGAGTACATGTCACCAGAGCAGGTTGAACACTTTACGAAAATCTTAACAGCTTGGCGCGACCAGCTAAGAGCTGAAGTGGATCGTACTGTTCACCACATGCAGGACGAAGCAGCAAACTTCCCAGATCCAGTTGACCGCGCCTCTCAAGAGGAAGAGTTCAGCCTAGAACTGCGTAACCGTGACCGCGAACGCCGTTTGATCAAGAAGATTGAAAAGACTTTGGATAAAATCAAAGAAGACGATTTTGGCTTCTGTGAGTCTTGTGGCGTAGAGATTGGCGTTCGCCGTCTTGAAGCACGTCCAACCGCTGACCTTTGTATTGACTGTAAAACACTTGCAGAAATCAAAGAGAAGCAAATGCAAGGTTAATCACCCAGCATTATGATTGTTGAAGGGAGCTCAGGCTCCCTTTTTGTTTTGGCTATCTTCGCACCCTATTTGTTTACTAAATTCGAGATACACGCATGACACGCTATGTAGGTCGATTCGCCCCATCTCCTTCTGGTCCACTGCATTTTGGTTCACTGATTGCCGCTCTTGGCAGTTATTTTCAAGCGAAAGCACAAAACGGAGCTTGGTTAGTACGTATTGAGGACTTAGACCCACCAAGAGAAATGCCAGGTGCAGCGCAACTTATCCTAGAGGCACTCAAGGCCTATCAGCTGCATTGGGATGGAGAAGTGGTATACCAGAGCGAACGTCACGACCTTTACCAAGCTCAAATAAACAAATGGCTCGAAAATGGGGAAGCCTATTATTGCCAATGTACTCGTAAGCAAATTAAAGAGCATGGCGGTTTTTATCCTGGCACTTGCCGCGATAAAAACTTGAAAGACGGCGCGATTCGCCTAAAAATGACCAAGCCTGTCGCTCATTTCCTCGACCAAAAGCGGGGAACCATTACGATTCCAGAGCAACTCGTTAATGAAGATTTCATTATTAAACGTCGAGATGGATTATTTGCTTATAATCTTGCGGTAGTATTGGACGACATCGACCAAGGCGTCACAGAAGTCGTGCGAGGTGCAGACTTAATCGAGCCGACAGGGCGTCAAATTAGCCTGTACCAAATACTTGGTCAGCCAGAAGTTAGCTACTTGCATTTACCATTGGCGATGGACAACAACGGCAATAAATTGTCGAAACAAAATCACGCGACGGCTATTGATATAGATACACCAAAACCTACTCTATTGCGCGCCATGACATTTTTAGGTTTCGAGATACCTGAAACCGTAAGGGCGGCCAACATAGAAGATATTCTTCGTTGGGGCTGCGAAAACTGGCGGTTGGAACAGCTTCCAGCAGAGATCGAGATCACACCGTGATTCTCAAATGGCATTGTGTAGGCTATCATTAGCCGCAAATTAGGCCCCTAGAGGCGTATAAAACTAACCAAAGCAAGATTGGATTAAACCCAGTTATTGCCAGATGCACATGAATACAAACGACTATACACCAAGCGAACCTGCCACAATTCCAGAGCTCGCTCTCAATGTAATAACTCGTGAAGAGCACAACATTTCGCGTAAGCAGATCAGTGATAATGCGCTGAAGGTACTGTACCGCCTAAATGGTGCTGGTTTCGATGCTTTTCTTGTGGGTGGCGGGGTTCGAGACTTACTGCTTGGACAAAAACCAAAAGATTTTGACATTGCGACCAACGCAACGCCGGAACAGATCAAACAGCTATTTCGTAACTGCCGTTTGATTGGTCGCCGCTTCCGCTTGGCTCATATTATGTTTGGCCGAGACATCATTGAGGTTGCGACATTCCGTGGTCACCACCAAGAGCAAAAGAATAAGAGCATTTCTCAGCAATCAAAAGAGGGTATGCTGCTGCGTGATAACGTCTACGGCACCATCGATGAAGATGCTGAGCGCCGTGATTTCACGATTAACTCGATGTACTACAACATCGCAGATTACTCGATTCACGACTACGCACGTGGTATTGAAGATTTAGAAGATCGCCTAATTCGACTGATTGGTGATCCAGAAACACGCTACCGTGAAGACCCTGTACGCATGCTGCGTGCGGTTCGTTTCGCGGTAAAACTAGACTTTGATATTGAAGAAGACACCGCAGCGCCAATCGAACACATGGCACCGTTGCTCGGTGACATTCCGTCAGCGCGTCTTTTTGAAGAGTCACTCAAATTATTGCAATCCGGTCATGGCTTAGAAACCTACCACCTACTGCGTGAGTACAACCTATTCCAGCAACTATTCCCGACGATTGCAGCGCACTTTACAGAAGATTACTCCTCTCACACTGAGCAGATGTTGGATCTTGTCCTAGATTCTACCGACATGCGCATCGAAGATGGGAAACGCATCAATCCAGCATTTATGTTTGCTGCAATGCTGTGGTACCCACTGTGTGCGAAAGCCGATGAACTGATGGAAGAGCGCAACTTAGGCCATTACGACGCCATTATGGAAGCGAGCAACATCATTCTTGACGAGCAAGTTCGCACAATTGCCATTCCAAGACGCCACACCGCAACCATTCGCGAGATTTGGCAGTTACAGCTTCGTCTTCCACGACGTAACGGTAAACGTGCATTCCGTCTTATGGAGCTCAATAAATTTAGAGCTGGCTTTGATTTTCTTGAAATGCGCGGTGAAATTGAAGGTGGTGACACTCAGAAGCTTGCCAAGTGGTGGGAAACTTTTCAAAATGCAGGCCGAGAAATGCGTCAAGCAATGGCTGCCGACTTAGACGGTCAATCACCGAAAATAGGCCAACGCCGCCGTAAAACTTATCGCAAGAAAAAGAGTAAGCCCAAATCATGATTACAGCGTACATTGCGGTAGGCAGTAACTTGGCTGATCCTGTCAGCCAAGCGAAGCAAGCGATTGAAGCATTAAAAACGCTGCCTAAATCAGAGTTTGTTCAAGCTTCTTCGCTATACAGCAGCACGCCAATGGGGCCACAAAACCAACCGGATTACATCAATGCGGTTGTGTCTATTAACACCAGTTTGACGCCTATTGAATTGCTCAATTGCACACAAGCTATAGAGCAAGAACAAGGGCGTGTCCGTAAAGACGAACGCTGGGGACCAAGAACCTTGGACCTCGACATTGTGCTTTATGGCAATGAGGTGATTAATTCCGAGAGGCTGATCGTTCCTCATTATGGAATGAAAGAGCGTGAATTCGTACTCTACCCTCTTGCGGAAATTGCACCAAGTTTACAACTCCCTGATGGGACCGAGGTCTCTAAACTACTGGAACAAGTAGATAGAAACGGCCTCAGTATCTGGCAGTCATAGCCAACTCCTAGTAAGGATAAAACCATGAAAAAAATGACCATCAACGACCTAATCAAGTGGAAGCAAGAAGGTCGTAAATTTGCTACTTCAACCGCTTATGATGCGAGCTTTGCCCAACTGTTTGAAAGCCAAGAAATGCCAGTACTTCTTGTTGGTGATTCTCTAGGTATGGTTTTGCAAGGTCACAACGATACTCTGCCAGTAACGGTCGATGATATCGCTTACCATACTCGTTGCGTACGCGCTGGTAGCCCAAATTGTTTGTTGATGGCAGACATGCCATTCATGAGCTACACCACGCCAGAGCAAGCTTGCGAAAATGCGGCTAAACTGATGCGTGCTGGTGCCAATATGGTAAAAATTGAAGGTGGTGACTGGCTTGTCGACACGGTGAAAATGCTCACTGAACGATCAGTTCCAGTTTGTGCTCATCTTGGTTTAACTCCTCAAGCTGTTAATATTTTTGGTGGTTACAAAATCCAAGGTCGCGATCAAGAAAAAGCAGACCGCATGGTAAAAGACGCATTAGCGCTGCAAGAAGCAGGCGCTCAAATCGTCTTACTAGAATGCGTACCAGCTGAGCTTGCTGAACGTATTACGCAAGTGCTTGACGTTCCTGTTATCGGTATTGGTGCAGGTAACGTAACAGATGGTCAAATTCTCGTAATGCATGATATGTTTGGTATTTCTGCCAACTACATGCCGAAATTCTCCAAAAACTTTCTTGCTGAAACAGGTGATATGCGCAAAGCCGTTACTAAATACATTGAAGATGTAGCCAACGGTGTATTCCCAGACGACGCTCATACCATTGCCTAGAGGATAAATGCATGCAAACTTTTGCGGAAATCTCAGCAGTTCGTGAACACCTTAAAACCTTTAAACGTGAAGGTCGTAAAGTGGCGTTTGTCCCTACCATGGGCAACCTTCACGAAGGCCACTTAACCTTAGTGCGTAAAGCACGCGAATACGCTGATATCGTTGTCGTAAGCATCTTTGTTAACCCGATGCAGTTTGATCGTGCAGACGATTTAAATAATTACCCACGCACGCTAGAGGAAGACTTAAGCAAGTTAACCTCTGAAGGGGTCGATGTGGTATTTACGCCAACACCAGAAGTTATCTACCCAGAAGGTCTGGACAAGCAAACCTTCGTCGATGTCCCTGGCCTATCAACAATTCTCGAAGGCGCGTCTCGACCAGGTCATTTCCGTGGCGTGACGACGATTGTGAATAAGCTGTTTAACATCGTACAACCGGATGTCGCGTGCTTCGGCGAGAAGGACTTCCAACAACTTGCTGTTATCCGCAAGATGGTTGATGACCTAGCAATGGACATTGAAATCATCGGTGTACCAACCGTACGTGAAATGGACGGTTTAGCAATGAGTTCACGCAATGGCTTGCTTACGCTGGACGAGCGTCAACGTGCGCCTGTACTTGCTCGTACAATGCGTTGGATCAGCAGTGCCATTCGCGGTGGCCGCGATGACTACGCATCGATCATCGAAGATGCAAGCGACCAACTTCGAGCTGCAGGTCTGCACCCTGATGAGATCTTCATTCGTGATGCTCGTACATTACAAGTGATCACACCAGAAACGACACAAGCTGTCATTCTGATGTCTGCGTTCCTAGGCAAGGCTCGTCTTATCGATAACCAAACGGTAGATATGGTTGTCGAAGCGAAGGAAGAAGCTGAATCTAACAATACAAACTCAGAGAGCGCAGAGTAAGCTCTGAGTCATAAAAGTAAAAAGGTCGACTCTTAGTCGACCTTTTTATACTCTACGTATAGACGCAATCCAACCCTTCAGGGCGAGTTTTAAACCGCTTGTGCAGCCACATCCACGCTGGAATATCACGTTTTATCATTTTCTCAAGCTCTTGGTTCAAGATGCTTGCCGCTTTAATCGCATTACGTCTCTCGAAACGCTCGCTAATGTCTTTTCCAATGTACAGCGTGTAATGGTGATTTTTACTCACTGTAACGCCAGATATAACCGCGCACTTTGTTGCATCAATGAGAACACTAGACCCGACGGTACTCGCCGCTTGTTCAACAGCAAAAAACGGCGCAAAAACAGAATGGCTAACGCCATAATCATGGTCGGGCAAATACCAAAGTCGATGACCATTCTTCAGAACTTTGAGCATTGATTTCACGTCTTTTCGATCAATCATTTGATGTCCAAAACGAGTTCGACCTCGATGTTGAATAAACTCATAAGCAGGATTCGAATTTGGGCGATAAACGCCATAACCTTGGGCAAACTGGCTAAAAATACGAGCGGTTATCTCCAAGTTTAAATGGTGACTGCACACCACCAACACACCACGTCCATTATTTTCCTCAGCGAGTAAACGATCTTTTCCAACAATAGAGGTTATCCGACGTATCCGCCAATCTGGCCAAAACCAAGCGATACCGGTTTCGATGATCGCCATTCCAGTATATTGAAAGTTTTTTCGTACTACGTCCTTACATTGCCAATCCGTAAAATCAGGGAAACACAGCTGGAGATTACGCAGAGCGATCTTGTGTCGGCGCTTCATTACATGCATCGCAATACAGCCGATGCTTCTACCTAAGATTCGCAATACTACGTATGGCAGTACATTAACAAGAATCGCTAAAGATCCAAATGCCAGCCATACAGACCAATATTTGGGCTTAAGTAACTGATAGGAGAAAGGCGGCGGCGGGACAATATTCATAGGATCACTCATTTATTACAAATGATTGAAACCTACCATGATAAAAACCGAAAAATTGTATGGGTATGTATTGTTATGCACGCGAAAGAGCAGCGTGAATCGCCGCTCTTTGCTTTATGAGAATGGCTTAGCTTCTTAGCCCAATCCCTTTGGTTACTAGATAATGCGCAATGGCATACAGTGCAACAACAAACACTACAAGTACACTAAATGAAGTGACAATGCCCACATCCGAGACACCTAAAAAGCCGTAGCGGAACGCATTCACCATGTAGACGATTGGGTTGATCTTAGAAACGCCTTGCCAAAATTCAGGCAGCAGACTAATCGAATAAAAGACTCCTCCCAAGTAAGTTAAAGGAGTCAATACAAACGTAGGGATGATCGAAATATCATCAAACGTTTTTGCGTAAACCGCATTGATCAAGCCACCGAGAGCAAATACCACCGACGTCATGAAGACAGTCGCGACAATAATGCCCCAGTGCTCCACTTGCAAATCAACGAACAAAAGTGACACACAGGTAACAATTGCACCGACCAACAAACCTCGAGTCACGCCGCCCATCACATAGCCAGCAATAATCACATAGTTTGGTACCGGTGCCACCAGCAGTTCTTCAATATTCTTCTGTAGCTTTGCACTAAAGAATGAAGACGCAACATTCGAGTATGAGTTGGTGATCACCGACATCATGATCAAACCTGGAACAATGTACTCCATGTAACTAAAGCCGCTCATCTCACCAATTCGAGAGCCAATAAGATTACCGAAAATGATGAAGTACAACGTCATCGTAATGGCTGGCGGCACTAAGGTTTGCACCCAAATACGTGTAAAACGAGTGACTTCTTTGCTCAGCAAGCTGCGAAATGCCGTCCAATATAAACCGTACATTTAATTACTCCCCTCTCTTACAATGCTGACAAACAACTCTTCAAGTCGGTTGGCTTTGTTACGCATTGAGAGAACTTTAATGCCATGCTCTGTTAACTGACTGAATACCGAATTCAATCCTTGGCTTTTATCTAGTTCTATCTCTAAAGAGCCATCAACAATACTTTGTCGATTAACACCTTCAAGCTCAGGCACCTCGACTTCTGACTCAATATCCAAGATAAATGTCTCGACGCTTAGCTTACCTAGTAACGCCTTCATAGTGGTATTTTCAATCAGCTCACCACGATTAATAATGCCGATATTTCGACACAGCATCTCCGCTTCTTCTAGGTAGTGTGTCGTTAAAATAATCGTAATTCCTTGCTCTTGGTTGATCTCTTTCAGAAACCCCCACATTGAGCGGCGTAGTTCAATATCCACTCCAGCCGTTGGTTCATCTAAAATGAGTAATTGCGGCTCGTGCATCAAAGCTCTTGCGATCATTAAACGACGCTTCATCCCACCGGATAGGTTACGAGCACGCTCTTTGCGCTTCTCCCATAAATCCAATTTTTTCAGGTATTTTTCTGCTCGTTCTTTAGCTAACACTTTAGACACACCGTAATAGCCAGCTTGCTGCATCACAATTTGCTCAACGGTTTCAAACTGGTTGAAGTTGAACTCTTGTGGCACCAAGCCTAAATTCTGCTTGGCCAATTCGAGGTCGGTATCAATGTCATAACCGAAAACTTTCGTCGTTCCGGAGGTTTTATTCACTAAGGAGGAAATGATGCCAATCGTGGTCGATTTTCCTGCACCATTGGGACCCAGAAGCGCGTAGAAGTCACCCTTTTTCACTTGGAGACTTATACCTTTTAACGCCTCAAAGCCACCTGCATACGTCTTGCGCAGTTGTTCAATTTCTAATGCGTACATAAGGTCTTGATTGCCGTTTGTTTGTGATTACTAATACCGACTCATATTTAGCAGCGGTTTACTACAAAATCGCCTTGGGTATCGTATTGGAGGTCCATCAGTTTATCGTTGAATAACGATGATTACAAATAAACCTTTCGATAATATTGGAAATATAACCCTTACCTCGTAAAGGTTATCTCTGAGTAAGACAAAATAGAGCATAAAAAAACGCAACAGGACACTGTTGCGTTTTTAACTGTCAGAATGATTACGCCGTTATGCGCTGATACTGGTCTGCCTCAACATGTGCCACCGCCGCATTCAATGCTTCGTAACGGAATTGGTACATATTTTCATCAGGCACAAGGTCAATCACATGGAATTTCTCTAGCTGTTCTCGTGTTCGCTCATTCGGGCATAATAAATACACGGCACAATTGGCATCGAGAGCATCCTTAATCGCATTCTCTAACGCCAAACCGACGGTTACATCAATCATTGGTACATCCGTAAGATCGAGAATCATCACGTCATAGTCCGAAATACTAGAGTGCTGACGTGAAATGGCTTTAGAAACACTAAAGATCATCGGACCGGAAAGATAAAAGAACAGCACTTTACCATTAGCACGATCCAACAAACCACGCTCGCTGTCAGTCAGCGGCACATCATCTTCATCCGCGTCGCTGATCGCTTTTACTTGTCGCGCCTGCTCTCGGCTCAAACGCTCGATGATGATAATGTTCGAGATAAAGACGCCTAAACCCACCGCAACGATAAGATCAACGAATACTGTAAGCAACATAACGCCATACATCACCGCCATTCCGGAAAAGCTTACCTTATGTGCCCTCTGAATAAAGCTCCAGTCTAGGATGTTAAAGCCAACATACACCGCAATGCCTGCTAACACAGCCATCGGGATTGGCTCTGTTAGCCCACCAGCAACCAGTACAACCAACGCCAACATTAGTGCGCGAATCACACCAGATAATGGCGAGCGAGCCCCAACTTGAATATTCGTTACCGTCCCCATGGTAGCCCCCGCCCCCGGCAGCGCACCAAACAAGCCTGAGATCATGTTAGCTAACCCTTGACCTCGCAGCTCTTTATCTGAGTCGTGTTCTTTACGAGTTAATGAGTCACCGATAACCGCCGTTAACAAAGTATCAATACAACCTAATGTGCCGAGCACTAATGCATCAATGACCATCTCGACAAACATATCCGTGTCAATATAAGGGGCGACGAGAGAAGGTAACCCAGCAGGAATTTCACCGATACGACGAATATCTTCTGTATCAAAGAGAATCACAGACAATAAAGTCACCGCGACCAATGCCACGAGCTGTGCAGGAACGTATTTACGATATTGCTTAGGGAAGAAAAAAAGAATCCCCAAAGTCAGTAGTCCCAAAAACAACTCACTGAACTTAAGGTTAGAAATGGTCTCCGGCAAAGCAGATAACGTTCCGAGTACTCCCCCTGAAGGCGCAGCATGCCCCATCAAAGGCGATAACTGCAGAATGATAAGAATCACACCAATGCCAGACATAAACCCGGAAATAACGCTATAAGGCATCAAGGTAACGTATTTACCCAGTTTTAACGTCCCCAATAGGATTTGGAACGCGCCAGCCATCATGACAACCGTGAAAGTCATAGCCATGCCCGTTTCTGGGTATTTCGCCATCATACTGGTTAATACTGCGGTCATGATTACCGTCATTGGCCCTGTCGGTTCTGATATTAACGTATTAGAACCACCAAATAACGAGGCAAACAAACCGACCATTATTGCCCCCCAAAGGCCGGCCTCAGCACCGGCTCCGGATGCAACACCAAACGCTAACGCCAGAGGGAGAGAGATAATCGCTGTGGTTACCCCGCCAAATACATCCCCTTTGAAATTGATATCTTCAAAACGACTACCGAACACTGCTGATTTTCCCTGCATTCAATTTTAAAAAGTAAAATATCACTACTTTAACGAGCTAGGCGAAAATTTAAACCATAAATAGATTAAGGCTAAATTCGCACCACAAATAGTTTCACCAGATTTTACTTTTTTCTTAATGAAAACTAGTCAGATGAGTCCTATCTGACGAATATTTAACGAGATCGAAATTGTAACATTGTGTATAGTTACAACACTGATCGCTTGCATGTGCACACAAACAGCGGCAGCGATTTTGTCTTTTAAGGGAAGTAGTTTGCAAAATGCCGGAAATAAAACAGTTATTTGAAAACAATTCGAAATGGTCTCAAGAGATCAAATCTGATCGACCTGAATACTTCGCAAAACTCGCTGAGGGGCAAAAGCCTGATTTTCTTTGGATTGGCTGCTCTGATAGCCGCGTTCCTGCCGAGCGACTAACCGGGCTATACTCAGGTGAACTCTTTGTTCATCGGAATGTTGCAAACCAAGTTATCCATACTGATCTCAACTGCCTATCGGTCGTCCAGTACGCTGTAGACGTTCTTAAGGTTAAACACATCATTGTCTGTGGACACTATGGATGTGGTGGCGTAAACGCAGCCATTGATAACCCTAAGCTAGGTCTTATTAATAATTGGCTGTTACATATCAGAGATATCTATTTCAAACACCGCACTTACCTAGATCAAATGCCGCAACAAGATCGAGCGGATAAACTAGGCGAGCTTAATGTTGCAGAGCAAGTGTACAACTTGGGTAACTCAACCATCCTGCAAAACGCTTGGGAGCGTGGGCAAGATGTTGAAATTCATGGTGTGGTATACGGAATTGAAGATGGTCGCTTAGAGTACTTAGGCATTCGTTCTAACTCTAAGGAAACCGTAGAAGCGTCTTACCAGAAAGCTCTTTCGACGATTCTAAATACAGACAACAAGCTCCTTTGTCGCTAAGTCACATCTAAAAGTTGAACGAAAAACGCCCATCTTAGATGGGCGTTTTTTTATATTTTTAATGCTGAACTCAATGATTATTCTTGAGGTACAACTTTACCGATGTATGGTAAGTGGCGGTATTTCTGCGCGTAATCAATACCCACCCCAACGACAAATTCATCTGGAATTTCGAAACCAATCCAATCCACAGGAACATTCACTTCACGACGAGATGGCTTATCTAGGAGCGTACAAATCGCGATAGACTTCGGCTCACGTAGCGAAAGAATCTCACGGATTTTATTTAGTGTGTTACCAGTGTCAATGATGTCTTCAACAAGCAGAATATCTTTACCTTTGATGTCATCATCCAAATCTTTCAAGATACGAACGTCACGTGAGCTTTCCATCGTATTGCCGTAGCTTGACGCAGTCATAAAATCAACTTGGTGAGTCAGTTCGATAGCACGTGCCAAGTCTGCCATAAATACAAATGAGCCTCGCAATAAGCCTACCAACACAAGATCTTCACTACCTTGATAACGCTCTGTAATTTGTTTGCCTAATTCACGAACTCGCTCCTGAACTTCTTGCTCAGAAATCATGACTTCTATTGTATGTTTCATACTGTGCTCAATCTAAATTTGTGGGTTGAGGTAAGTCGCACGCAAACGATCACCTAATCTTACGGCGTGTAGTGTATCACCACGTTCATTGGGTTGAAAGTCACATCCTGTTGCCAAAAAATCTTGGAAGAAGGTCTTAGTTTTATAAAGTTCATAGCTAAATTTATCAATAATAATGACATTACTGTATATAAATTGTTCTACAGATGTTGACCTTGTGCATATGCACCATTACACTCATCACTGCTTTAAGCAACTATTAAAATAATCAATTAGGGGGTTACCCCCAATATCAACTCAAATGGCAAGGAAAATGGATATGGACTCAATTGCAAAGAGACCTAGAACTAGGCTTTCTCCAATTAAGCGTAAGCAACAGTTAATGGAAATCGCATTGGAAGTATTTGCGCGCCGCGGCATCGGTCGTGGTGGTCACGCAGATATCGCAGAAATTGCTCAAGTTTCTGTGGCGACTGTTTTTAACTACTTCCCTACACGCGAAGACTTGGTGGATGAAGTTCTCAATCACGTCGTACGTCAGTTCTCAAACTTCCTATCGGATAACATAGACCTAGACTTACATGCACGTGAAAACATCGCCAATATTACTAATGCGATGATCGAGCTTGTCAGCCAAGACTGTCACTGGCTAAAAGTATGGTTCGAGTGGAGTGCTTCAACACGTGATGAAGTATGGCCATTGTTTGTTTCAACTAACCGTACTAACCAGTTGCTGGTACAAAACATGTTCATTAAAGCAATTGAACGCGGTGAGGTGTGTGACCAGCACGATTCAGAACACTTGGCAAACCTGTTCCACGGTATTTGTTACTCACTGTTTGTCCAAGCGAACCGCGCTAAAGGTGAAGCGGAGCTGAAACATCTAGTGAATTCATACTTAGATATGCTTTGCATTTACAACCGTGAACACTAAAGCTTAGCTCGTAATATATGTCAGCCCACCGTTTGGTGGGCTTTTTATTGTCTGCTAAGCACACATTTATATTCCTATATAACAAGCATAAAAAAACCGCTGCAATGCAGCGGCTTCTATCATTCAGTCAGAAAAACCTTACTTCTTCTTAACTGCTTTTTTGTTTGGCAGGTCAGTGATTGAACCTTCAAATACTTCAGCAGCTAGACCTACAGACTCGTGTAGAGTTGGGTGAGCATGGATAGTCAGAGCGATATCTTCTGCATCACAGCCCATCTCAATTGCAAGGCCGATTTCACCAAGTAGTTCACCACCGTTAGTACCAACGATAGCACCACCGATTACGCGGTGAGTTTCTTTGTCGAAGATTAGCTTAGTCATACCGTCTGCACAGTCAGATGCGATTGCACGACCTGATGCTGCCCATGGGAATGTTGCTACTTCGTACTTGATGCCTTCTTCTTTCGCTTCTTTTTCAGTCTTACCAACCCAAGCCACTTCTGGCTCAGTGTACGCAATTGAAGGGATAACTTTAGGGTCGAAGTAGTGCTTCTTACCAGAGATAACTTCAGCAGCTACGTGACCTTCATGCACACCTTTGTGAGCAAGCATTGGTTGACCAACGATATCACCGATCGCGAAGATGTGAGGAACGTTAGTACGCATTTGCTTATCAACGTTGATGAAGCCGCGCTCGTCAATTTCTAGACCCGCTTTTTCACCGTCGATTAGCTTACCATTTGGTACACGACCGATAGCAACTAGAACCGCATCGTAACGCTCAGCTTCAGCTGGCGCTTTCTTGCCTTCCATTGAAACGTAGATACCGTCTTCTTTTGCTTCAACTGCTGTTACTTTCGTTTCTAGCATTAGCTTGAACTTGTCTTTGATACGCTTAGTAAATACTTTCACGATATCTTTGTCTGCTGCAGGAATTACCTGGTCAAACATTTCAACAACTTCAACTTTAGAACCTAGAGAGTGGTAAACCGTACCCATTTCTAGACCGATGATACCACCGCCCATGATAAGCAGTTTTTCTGGCACTTCTTTTAGTTCAAGAGCGTCAGTAGAGTCCCAAATACGTGGGTCTTCATGCGGGATAAATGGCAGTTTGATTGGACGAGAACCAGCCGCAACGATTGCGTTGTCAAAGTTAACAACTGTTGGCTCACCTTCGCCTTCTACAAGGATAGAGTTAGGGCCAGTGAACTTACCGTAACCGTTAACTACTGTTACGTTACGCATCTTAGCCATACCGCTTAGGCCGCCAGTTAGTTGGTTAACAACTTTTTCTTTCCAGATGCGGATTTTGCTGATGTCTGTTTGAGGCTCACCGAACACAACGCCGTGGTCAGCCATCGCTTTCGCTTCTTCAATTACTTTAGAAACGTGAAGCAGTGCTTTAGATGGGATACAACCCACGTTCAGACATACACCGCCAAGCGTGCTGTAACGTTCAACTAGTACAGTTTCAAGACCTAAGTCCGCACAACGGAATGCAGCGGAGTAACCAGCAGGACCAGAACCAAGTACAACAACTTGGGCTTTAATTTCTTTGCTCATTTTGACCTCTTGTAGTCATTATCCCTAACAGGCTGAGTGGGTATCGATTTTTTATGTTTAAGAGAGATTTGTTTTAAACAGTTATTTTCAGACCGCTAACAGTTTACAGAGATGTTAATGGTGTGAAAAGTAAATCAATTTAGCCTGTGAGCTAGACAACAATTCGATTGTGAAAACCCTGAACGAAGCAAGGCTGATAACCAAATTGTCGGTAATTATGATTAGCAGAGGCGGCTAAGTTGCCGCCTCTCATTCATCTAATTTCTATTACAGAACTAGACGACGAATGTCAGATAGACATGCGTTTAGGTAAGTGATGAAGCGCGCACCTTCAGCACCATCGATCACACGGTGGTCGTATGATAGAGACAGTGGAAGTTGTAGACGCGGTTCGAACTCTTTACCGTTCCATACCGGTTTCATTTCTGACTTAGACACACCTAGGATACCAACTTCTGGCGCGTTTACGATTGGAGTAAACGCCGTACCGCCGATACCGCCTAGGCTAGAGATAGTGAAACAGCCACCTTGCATGTCAGCCGCAGTTAGCTTACCAGCACGTGCTTTCTTAGAAACCGCCATTAGCTCTTCAGATAGCTCGTAGATGCCTTTCTTGTTCACGTCTTTAAATACAGGAACAACTAGACCGTTTGGTGTATCTACCGCGATACCAACATTCACGTATTTCTTCAGAATTAGGCTCTCACCGTCTTCTGATAGAGAAGAGTTGAACGCTGGGAACGCTTCAAGCGCTTTAGCTACCGCTTTCATGATGAACACAAGTGGTGTGATCTTCATTCCAGTGTCTTTCTTCGCTTCAATCGCGTTTTGCTCTTTACGGAATGCTTCAAGAGCCGTGATGTCTGCGTTATCCCACTGTGTAACGTGCGGGATCATTACCCAGTTACGGTGTAGGTTTGCGCCAGAGATCTTCTTAATGCGAGATAGCGGTTGAACTTCTGTCTCACCAAACTTGCTGAAGTCCACTTTTGGCCATGGTAGTAGACCAAGAGCCGCGCCGTCGCCTTTGCCAGATGCTGCTGCACCTGCGCCAGACTCAAGACGCTTAAGTGCATCTTTCACGTAAGCTTGAACGTCTTCTTTTAGGATACGGCTCTTACGACCAGAACCTTTAACCTTAGAAAGATTAACGCCAAATTCACGCGCTAGACGACGAACAACTGGAGACGCGTGAGCGTACTCATCGTTTTCTTTGAAATCGCCAGTCGCTGCTGGAGCTGCTGCCGCTGGAGCTTCTGCTTTAGGAGCCGGAGCTGCAGGTGCTGCCGCTTGAGCTGGAGCTGGAGCTGCTGCAGGAGCAGGTGCTGCACCCGCCACTTCGAATACCATGATTAGTGAGCCAGTAGACACTTTGTCGCCAGCTGCAATCTTGATTTCTTTAACTGTGCCAGCGAATGGTGCAGGAACTTCCATAGAAGCTTTGTCACCTTCAACAGTGATTAGAGATTGCTCTTCTTCCACTGTGTCGCCAACCGCAACCATGATCTCAGTAACTTCAACTTCGTCGCCGCCGATATCTGGAACGTTCACTTCTTTTGCCGCAGACGCTGCTGGAGCTGCTGCCGCAGGAGCTTCAGCTGCCGCTGGTGCTGCTGGAGCGCCTGAACCTGCTGTTTCGAATACCATGATAAGTGAGCCAGTCGATACTTTATCGCCTGCTGCAACTTTGATCTCTTTTAGAGTACCTGCGAATGGCGCTGGAACTTCCATAGAAGCTTTGTCGCCTTCAACAGTTAGAAGAGATTGCTCTTCTTCGATGCTGTCGCCAACGGCAACCATGATTTCAGTAACTTCTACTTCATCACCACCGATGTCTGGTACGTGAACTTCTTTTAGTTCTGCCGCTGCTGCTGGAGCTGGAGCTGCTGCTGGAGCTGCTTCTGCCGCAGGAGCAGGTGCAGCGTCAGCTGCACCCTCGGCTTCGAAAATCATGATTAGAGAACCAGTAGAAACCTTGTCGCCTTCTGCAACTTTGATTTCTTTAACGATACCCGCTTGAGAAGCAGGAACTTCCATAGAAGCTTTATCGCCTTCAACTGTGATCAGAGACTGCTCTTCTTCAACCTTGTCGCCAACGCTTACAAGAATCTCAGTAACTTCAACCTCATCCGCACCGATGTCTGGTACATTAATTTCGATTGCCATTTCTTATCTACCTTCTTAATTAAGCGTATAGCGGGTTTGTTTTCTCTGTGTCGATGTCGAATTTCTTAATTGCTTCTGCAACTACAGATTTCTCAACTTCGCCACGTTTCGCTAGTTCAGTTAGCGCTGCTACTACTACGTAACCTGCGTTCACTTCGAAGTGACGACGTAGGTTTTCACGGCTGTCTGAACGACCGAAACCATCAGTACCAAGAACTTTGAAAGACTCAGCAGGAATGTATGCACGAACCTGCTCTGCGTAGTTCTTCATGTAGTCAGTTGCTGCGATAGCAGGTTCAGTACCCATTACTGTTTGGATGTAAGGTACTTTCGCTTCCGCTTCTGGGTGAAGCATGTTGAAACGCTCTGCATCTTGGCCATCGCGAGTTAGTTCGTTGAATGACGTTACAGAGTAAACATCAGAAGCAACACCATAATCTTCGCTTAGGATTTGAGCTGCTTTACGTACTTCATTCATGATAGTACCAGAGCTCATTAGCTGAACTTTCGCTTTGTCGCCCGTGTAAGTTTCTAGCTTGTAGATACCTTTACGGATGCCTTCTTCAGCGCCTTCTGGCATTGCTGGCATTGCGTAGTTTTCGTTCATTAGCGTTAGGTAGTAGAACACATTTTCTTGTTCTGGACCGTACATGCGACGGATACCGTCTTGCATGATTACTGCTACTTCGTACGCGAATGTTGGGTCGTAAGAAATACAGTTAGGAACCGTACCCGCCAAAATGTGCGAGTGGCCGTCTTCGTGCTGTAGACCTTCACCGTTCAACGTTGTACGACCCGCAGTTGCACCTAGTAGGAAACCACGTGCTTGTTGGTCACCAGCCATCCACGCCATGTCGCCAACACGTTGGAAGCCGAACATTGAGTAGTAGATGTAGAACGGGATCATTGGTAGGTCGTTTGTCGAGTATGAAGTCGCAGCAGCAACCCATGAAGACATAGCACCTAGCTCGTTGATACCTTCTTGTAGAACCTGACCTGAAGTCGCTTCTTTGTAGTAAGAAACAACGCCACGGTCTTCTGGTGTGTAAGTTTGGCCGTGCGGGTTGTAGATACCGATTTGACGGAACAGACCTTCCATACCGAATGTACGTGCTTCGTCAGCAATGATAGGAACGATGTTCTTACCAATGTTCTTGTTCTTAAGTAGAACGTTTAGCGCACGTACGAATGCCATAGTAGAAGAGATATCACGCTTCTGTTCTTCTAGTAGTGGCTTGAATTCTTCTAGCTCAGGAACGATGAATTCTTGAGTGAATTTTGGTAGACGCTGTGGCGTGTAGCCGTGTAGCGCTTTACGACGAGCGTGTAGGTATTCGTACTCTTTTGAACCTTCTTCAAGTTTCAGGTACGGAAGTTCTTTCACTGCTTCGTCAGTTAGGATGTCTTGAAGGCCTAGACGATCACGTAGGTGTAGTACGTGAGTCATATCCATCTTCTTAACTTGGTGCGCGATGTTCTTACCTTCAGCCGCTTCACCCATGCCGTAACCTTTAACAGTCTTAGCTAGGATTACTGTTGGACGACCTTTAGTTTCTGCCGCGTTTTTGTATGCCGCGTATAGCTTAGAAGACTCGTGACCACCACGCTTAAGTGCGAAGATTTCGTCATCAGTCATGTCAGCAACAAGTGCAGCTGTCTCTGGGTACTTACCAAAGAAGTGCTCACGTACGTACGCGCCATCTTTTGATTTGAATGTTTGGTAGTCGCCGTCGATCGTTTCATTCATAAGCTGTAGAAGCTTACCAGTCGTATCTTTAGCTAGTAGTGAATCCCAGTTGTTACCCCAGATTACCTTCACTACGTTCCAACCAGCACCTTTGAACAGACCTTCAAGTTCTTGAATGATCTTACCGTTACCCATTACAGGGCCATCTAGACGCTGTAGGTTACAGTTGATTAGGAAGCATAGGTTGTCTAGTTTCTCACGCGCAGCGAAAGAGATAGCACCACGTGATTCTGGCTCATCCATCTCACCGTCACCTAGGAACGCGTAAACGCGCTGCTCTGAAGTATCTTTAAGACCACGGCCTTCTAGGTACTTAAGGAAACGAGCTTGGTAGATAGAAGCGATTGGACCTAGGCCCATCGATACTGTCGGGAACTGCCAGAATTCAGGCATCAGTTTAGGGTGCGGGTATGAAGGAATACCTTTGCCGTCTACTTCTTGACGGAAGTTGTCTAGCTGCTCTTCAGTTAGACGACCTTCAACGAATGCACGTGAGTAGATACCTGGTGAAATGTGACCTTGGTAGTAAACTAGGTCGCCACCATCCTTCTCGTTTGGTGCACGGAAGAAGTGGTTGAAACATGTCTCGTAGAACGCAGCAGAAGACTGGAAAGACGCCATGTGGCCGCCTAGCTCTAGGTCTTTCTTAGATGCACGTAGAACGATCATGATAGCGTTCCAACGAATAATTGAGCGAATACGACGCTCAAGTGTTGTGTCACCTGGGTATGCTGGTTCTTGGTCTGCAGGAATCGTGTTGATGTAGTTAGTTGTGATACCTGTTGGCATATCAACACCGTCTAGACGTGCTTTATCTAGAACTTGCTCTAATAGGAATTGAGCACGCTCTAGACCTTCTTCACGTACAACTGACTCAAGCGCTTGTAGCCATTCTTGAGTTTCCAGTGCATCTACGTCATGCTTCATATCAGACATGGCGATCTATCCTTCTGTTGGTTGGATCTACTTATTTAAGTAACGCTCTTACGAGTCATTACCCTGCTGAATTCGACGTAGAGAACGCTCTCGTCGAGACTCTTCTCGAGTCAAATCCAACAATGTTTCTTCGATGTAAGCCAAGTGCGAGTGGGACATTTCTCGCGCCTTTTCAGGCTGACCAGAAACAATCGCATCCACGATATTGGCTCGGTGTTTACTGACTTTCTCGACCGCTTCTGGGCGGCGACGTAGTAATTTAAAATTTTGTAGAATATTTTGCTCAAGCAAAGGTGCTAAGCTTCGAACAATGTGCAACAAAACCACGTTGTGCGCGGCTTCTGTCAAAGCGATCAAAAATTGCATTACTTCCGCAGATTCAGCTTCGATATCGTTGTTTGCTTGCTCTTGGCTAATGCGCTCAAGGCAACCTTGAATACGCGCAAAATCTTCTTCGGTACCACGTAAAGCTGCAAAGTAGGCTGAAATTCCTTCCATCGCATGACGAGACTCAAGCACATCAAGCTGGGTTTCAGAATGACTAGACAACAAATTCAACAAGGGATCTGAAAAGCTCTTCCAGATATTCTCACTTACGAATGTTCCGCCACCTTGGCGACGAGTCAACAAACGCTTCGCTTCCAAGCGTTGAATGGCTTCTCGGACTGAAGGACGAGACACATCGAACTGTTTTGCCAGTTCACGCTCTGGAGGCAGTTGTTGCCCCGGAGACAATGTTCCTTCCACTATCAACCTTTCTAACTCTTGTTCTATAACATCAGAGAGTTTTGGCTGACGAATCCTTTGATAAGCCATAATTTATTGTTCTTCTACTCTTGCAGGTAATTGGTAATACCAATTTTAAGTTGGTGCAGAAATTAACATAATTAAAACGCCACTGTCCAGCCGAAAATTGACCTAAATCATAGAACGAGCTTACTTCCAACACTCTGATAACAATCGACTGTTAAAACAGCAATAGAATTGGTATGACCAATTACATAAAGCATACAAATGGGAAGTCGACGTGCTAGCAGTTTTGGAAAAGAAATACAGAAAATGACAAAATTATCAGTCTATTTATTCACCAAAACGGCATGTGCGAGCGTAAAAATGTAGTTAACTTTTAACAATCATTAATATTTCTGGTATCAAAAAAAGGCATACCTGATCGTATGCCTTATTTATTTCGCTTTTTTGAATTTACACTTTCGCTACAAATCAACGCTGTATAAGCAGTCTATATTTCACCCAATCAAAGCTTAGACCAGGATCGCTTTTTCTCAAGGGCGCAATATATTGATGACCGGTAATTCGTGGCGGGGTGATTTGAGGATAAGACTGCATAATCACCTCAGTGATCTCTGCAAGTGATTGATATTGCGCTTCTGTGTAGGCAGTAAATTCTGTCCCTTCAAGCTCGATACCAATGGAATAGTCATTACAACGCTCCCTGCCTGCGAAACTGGATTGACCGGCATGCCATGCTCTATCAAGAAAAGAAACAAATTGAACAACCTCGCCGTTTCTTTTAATCAAGCAATGTGCAGAAACGCCCATTTTGTGAATGACTTCAAAAAATGGATGTTCATTTGGGTCTAGCTTGCCAGTGAAGAAGTCCTCTATATATGGTCCACCAAACTGCCCAGGAGGCAAACTGATATTGTGTACCACCAGCAGAGAGATGTCGTTTATATCAGAGCGGGCATCAAAAAATGGTGACGGAACATGCTTTGCTTGTGTCAGCCAGCCATTCTCGATAATTGGGCGCATATCAACCTCTCTACTTTGCAAATTAACTGCTGAAATTATTGACACCGGAGAGTATCATTCGTTGCCATCTCCCTTTCAAGACAAGATTTGCGATGAAGAACACACACAACATTCAAGAACGCCTAGAATACCTTAAACAACAACTCCCTTTAGAGATCACTCGCTCTGTCGCTGATACCTTAAAAGAAGATCTAGGTGGCAGTGTCGACGCAGATAATGACATTACTGCATCTTTGATCCCTGCCGATGCGGTTAATACCGCAACGATTATTACTCGTGAGTATGGTGTGTTCTGTGGTCAAGCATGGGCAGATGAAGTTTTTAAGCAGCTCGGTGGCAAGGTCAGTATTGAATGGCACGTAAAGGACGGCGATAAAGTCGAACCTAACCAAACCCTTTGCACGCTGACAGGCCCTGCTCGTGACTTGTTGACTGGTGAGCGTAACGCAATGAACTTCATCCAAACGTTGTCTGGCTGCGCAACAGTTACCGCAGAGTACGCTGAAAAAATCGCGCATACTGAGTGTCGTCTACTAGACACACGCAAAACCATTCCTGGTCTGCGTAGCGCACTAAAATACGCCGTGACGTGTGGTGGTGGCTTTAACCATCGCATCGGCGTGTTCGACGCTTACCTCATTAAAGAAAACCACATTATTGCTTGTGGTGGCATCACTCAAGCCATCCAAAAAGCGAAAGAGCTTAACCCAGGCAAACCGGTAGAAGTAGAAACGGAAAGCTTAGAAGAGTTGAAACAAGCGATAGAGGCTGGTGCCGACATCATCATGCTCGATAACTTCACAAAAGAAATGATGCGTGAAGCCGTAGCGATTAACGCAGGTCGTGCCGCTTTAGAGAACTCCGGCAACATTACGCTAGAGACCATCGCAGAATACGCAGAAACCGGTGTCGATTACATTTCGGTAGGCGCGTTGACTAAGCATTTAAAAGCGATGGATCTTTCGATGCGCTTCAAATAATAAAAGCAACAAATCTGAAATTACTTCAACTAACTCAGTGAGTTGTGAGTAATTCATCATTTAAAAGGGCCAATTGGCCCTTTCTTTTTATCCACTAAAAAAATAGTACTACTCGCAAAACTCTGCATGCGATATGCAACTTTTCACCAAAGAGTTTTATCTCACTCGAGAGCCCATCCCTTCCCCATTTTCAACCCACCTTAACTCTCCATAATCTTTCGCTAATGCAAGAGCATTATTAATTTTTTAGAAAGGGTTAAAAATGAAAAACAGTAAACAGAAAAAACAGCAAGGTTTTACCTTGATTGAATTGATGATTGTAGTGGCTATTATTGGTGTTTTGGCAGCCGTCGCCATACCAGCTTATCAAGACTACGTAAAAAAATCAGAAGCCGCATCAGCTCTTGCTACGTTAAAGTCCCTAATTACTCCGGCTGAACTCTATTATCAAGAAAATGGAACGAGCTCGGCTGCTGGTCTTTCTGATTTAGGTTCAGTAGCTTCAGCTAACGATTTAGGCACACTAACATCAGCAATTGGATCTGGTTCAGGTGCGGTACCAACTCTAGAATTTGCTTTTGGTTCAAATAGCTCAATGACCTCGAGTGATACTTTAACTTTCTCTCGTAGTGCAACCGAAGGTTGGTCTTGTGCTCGTGCTGGTACAGTCCCAGCAATTGATGGCTGCCAATAACTAGTTGTTAATGTTAACCAACTTATCCACGGTTCTTCGCCAAAGAGGAGTACTGACGTTTTCCCAAGAAGAATCGTTAATAGAGCAAGTCAAAGCTTCTGGCATTTCGATGCCAGAGGCTTTACTCAGTTCTGGATTATTTACATCAAGCGAACTCGCTGAGCACTTAAGTTCTCTCTTTGGTTTAAATCAGCCCGAGTTATCTCAGTACGAGTATGCTTCGCTTTGTCAGCAACTTGGCCTTAGGGAATTAATCACGCGGCATAACGCACTCCCACTCCAGCGTACGTCTTCAACGTTATTACTCGCCGTTGCCGACCCCACCAACCAACAAGCAGAAGATGATTTTCGCTTTGCCACTGGTTTACAGGTTGAATTGGTCTTGGGGGATTTTAGTCAACTCAGCGCGGCAATTCGACGCTTGTATGGTCGTTCATTGAGTCATGAGAAGTCCGGGTTAAAAGAGATCAACCAAGAAGAGTTAGCCAATCTGGTTGACGTGGGCGCAGATGAAATCGACAACATTGAAGACTTGAGCCAAGATGAGTCTCCTGTTAGCCGTTACATCAACCAAATTCTGTTGGACGCTGTGCGCAAAGGCGCATCCGATATCCACTTTGAGCCTTATGAAAAGATGTACCGCGTGCGCCTACGCTGTGATGGCATCTTAATTGAAACACAGCAGCCACCAAGCCACTTAAGTCGCCGCTTATCCGCTCGTATCAAAATCCTCTCTAAACTTGATATTGCAGAGCGACGTTTACCACAAGATGGGCGTATTAAGCTCAAGTTGAATCAAGACACCGCAATTGATATGCGTGTATCCACGCTACCGACTCTATTCGGAGAGAAAATTGTACTACGACTGCTCGACAGCAGCTCTGCGTCATTGGATATCGACAAGCTTGGTTATAGCGAACAACAAAAACAATTGTACTTGGATGCGCTGCGTCGCCCACAAGGCATGATTCTGATGACAGGCCCAACAGGGAGCGGAAAAACCGTTTCTTTGTACACCGGGCTGAGTATCCTCAATAAACCAGAAATCAACATTTCTACGGCAGAAGACCCAGTAGAAATTAACTTATCGGGCATTAACCAAGTTCAAGTCCAGCCTAAGATTGGTTTTGGTTTTGCCGAAGCACTGCGCTCTTTCTTACGTCAAGACCCCGATGTGGTAATGGTCGGTGAGATTCGTGACTTAGACACCGCCGAAATCGCTATAAAAGCCTCGCAAACTGGTCATTTAGTACTTTCAACCTTACATACCAATTCTGCGGCTGAAACGGTTATTCGTTTATCAAACATGGGCGTAGAAAGCTTTAACTTGGCCTCATCTCTTAGTTTGATTATTGCCCAGCGCTTGGCCCGTAAACTGTGCTCGCACTGTAAACAATCACAAGAGCTTACGGTTCAGCTACAACATCTTGGAATTCAAGCAAGCGACAACATTTTTAAAGCCAATCCCGATGGATGCAATGAGTGTACCCATGGTTATTCCGGCCGGACGGGGATTTATGAAGTGATGCGCTTTGATGAATTTCTTTCCGAAGCGCTTATTAAAGGTGCCTCGGTACATGAACTAGAAAAACTCGCCATCGCAAATGGTATGAGCACGTTACAAATGTCGGGCATAGAAAAACTCAAACAAGGGATCACAAGTTTTAGTGAACTACAGCGTGTACTTTATTTTTAATCCTTTAATCAGCAGTCACATCCATGAAAAGCACTACACCACAACTTAAAAACTTCCGCTGGAAAGGCATCAATAGTTCTGGCAAAAAGACGTCTGGACAAACCCTCGCGATGACAGAAATTGAAGTACGCGAACGTCTAAACGCACAGCATATCAAGATCAAGAAGTTAAAGAAAAGCAGTATCTCGTTTCTCACTAAACTCAGCCATCGCGTAAAAGGCAGAGACATCACGGTGTTTACCCGTCAAATTTCGACGATGTTGATAACCGGTGTGCCCTTAGTTCAGGCTTTAAAATTGGTATCAGAAAATCACAAAAAAGCAGAGATGAAATCCATTTTGATGAGCGTAACACGCGCCGTCGAAGCGGGTACGCCTATGTCAAAAGCCATGCGCACTGCAAGTGAACACTTTGACCCACTCTATACCGACCTTATCGCAACAGGTGAGCAATCCGGTAACTTAGCGGAAGTATTCGAGCGCTTAGCCACCTACCGAGAAAAAAATGAACAACTCCGTGCGAAAGTGATCAAAGCACTGATTTACCCAGCGATGGTAGTGCTAGTCGCGTTAGGCGTGTCGTTTATCATGCTCACCAAAGTCATTCCCGAGTTCGAAAAAATGTTTGTTGGTTTTGGTGCTGATTTACCTTGGTTTACCAGGCAAGTGTTAGATCTTTCCGCCTGGACACAAAACTGGAGTCCGTTTATCGCACTAGGCTCCATTAGTTTATTCACCTCGGCGAGAATCCTCTCTAAGCGTTCAGATTCTTTTCGCTTAATGCTCAACCGCTCTGTGCTTAAATTTCCTGTTCTGGGCCCTGTATTATCAAAAGCCGCTATCGCCAAATTTAGTCGAACACTCGCCACAAGCTTTACAGCGGGTATTCCAATTCTAACCAGTTTAAAAACCACATCAAAAACCTCAGGAAACTTACACTATCAACTCGCCATAGAAGAAGTGTACCGTGATACCGCCGCAGGTATGCCAATGTATGTAGCCATGCGCAACTGTAATGTGTTCCCTGAATTGGTGTTACAAATGGTTATGATCGGTGAAGAGTCTGGTCGACTTGACGATATGCTCAATAAAGTTGCAACGATCTACGAGTTTGAAGTCGACAACACCGTCGACAACCTTAGTAAAATTCTAGAGCCACTAATTATCGTATTTTTAGGTATCGTTGTTGGCGGATTAGTGACAGCAATGTACTTGCCAATCTTTAACTTAATGAGTGTATTGGGCTAGAATGAGCTGTTAACTCCTTTAAAACAGCATCTTGCTGATTTCACTCATCGCTCAAGAGACAAATATGGAAGTATTCCAGTACTACCCTTGGCTATTCGTTGTGTTTGCCACCATCTTCGGTCTGATCGTGGGTAGCTTCCTCAATGTGGTTATTTATCGACTACCTAAAATCATGGAACTAGAATGGCGACGCGAATGTGCCGAGTCATTTCCTGAATACAAAATAGAACCTCCTAAAGAAGTGCTGACCTTAAGCGTCCCACGCTCCTCCTGCCAGAAATGCGCAACACCGATACGTATTCGCGACAACATTCCTGTGATTAGCTGGCTGCTTTTAAAAGGCAAATGTCACAACTGTCAGGCAACCATTAGTGCACGCTATCCACTGATTGAACTGCTCACCGCGTTCTGTTCAGGCTTTATAGCTTATTACTTTGGTTTTAGTTACTTTACCGTTGCCCTACTCTTTTTTACTTTTATCTTAATCGCCGCAACATTTATCGATCTCGATACTATGTTGTTACCTGACCAATTAACATTACCATTAACTTGGGCTGGCATTGCCTTAGCATTAGTCGAAATAAGTCCTGTTACTCTACAAGATTCTGTCATTGGTGCTATTGCTGGTTACCTATGTCTCTGGTCCGTTTACTGGGGCTTTAAGTTACTTACCGGTAAAGAAGGAATGGGGTATGGTGATTTTAAACTACTGGCGGCACTAGGAGCTTGGCTAGGTTGGCAGTCACTGCCGATGATCATTCTACTTTCTTCTGTGGTTGGCATCGTATTTGGCATCATTCAACTACGCTTGCAAAAGCAGGGAATTGAAAAAGCTTTCCCTTTCGGTCCTTACTTAGCAATTGCTGGTTGGATAAGCTTAATTTGGGGCGACCAGATTTTAAACTGGTACTTTACTTCAGTTCTAGGAGTGTAAATGGCTTTGGTTATTGGTTTAACAGGTGGTATCGCTAGTGGAAAAACAACCGTCGCGAATCTGTTCAAACAACAATTTAAAATCGATATCGTCGATGCCGACATTGTCGCAAGAGAAGTTGTCGAGCCAGGTACTCCCGGCCTAAACGCGATTATTGAACACTTTGGTCACGATATCGTTCGTGAAGACCAAACTTTAGATCGCGCAAAGCTGAGAGAAAAAATCTTTTCGAATTCAGATGAAAAAGCATGGCTCAACGCACTGTTGCACCCGATAATTCGTGAAAAGATGATCGAAGATTTGCAGCAAGTCACTTCAGAGTATGCGTTACTTGTGGTGCCGTTGCTCGTAGAAAACAAGCTAGATAGTTTGTGTGATCGCGTTCTTGTCGTCGATGTAGAACCGAATACACAGATATCTCGCACGATGAAACGAGACAATGTGAGTGAAGATCAAGTTCGCGCCATCCTTGCCTCTCAAGCATCAAGAGAGCAAAGGCTCGCGCTTGCAGAAGATGTGGTTAAGAATAATCCAAGTGACCCTGATCTTTTGCTTCAAATCACAGATTTGCACGAAAAGTACCTAGCCATGTGTAAGAAAAATCTGCGAAAATAGGAACGAAACTCACAAAGGCTTATGTCGATGACCACGCACAAATTTGAACATCCGTTAAATGAGAAAACTCGTATTTATCTAAGAGTGGAGTCTCTGCTGCGTCAGGCTCACTTGGCCTCTGGGTTTAGCGAAAATCATCAGTATCAACTGTTTTTCCGTGCGTTATTCGATATGGTTGAGATCTTCGAACAAATCCAACTGAAAAGTGAACTGGCTAAAGATCTTGAGAAGCAACGGCTGTCGTACCGCCATTGGCTCAATGTTGATGGTGTCGATCAAGACGCATTAAATACCTTGCTACAAGAGATAGATGTCGTTCATAGCCAACTAATGAGTGCTGAACGTTTTGGCCAAGCATTAAAAGAAGATCGCTTCCTAAGCTCTATCCGTCAACGCTTTAATCTACCGGGTGGTTCATGCTGTTTTGATCTGCCAGCATTACACTACTGGCTTCATCTACCTATTGAACGTAAAAAGCGTGATGCACAACAGTGGCAAGCAAGCTTAAAGCCCTTATCTGATGCGCTTTCGTTATGGTTAAAGCTCACTAGAGAGACCGGACATTTCAAAGCTCAAATCGGTCGTGCAGGTTTCTTCCAAAGCGACGCTGATGAAGCCAACATTCTAAGACTTCACATCCCAATGGAATATGGCGTTTATCCTATGATTTCAGGTCATAAAAATCGCTTTGCGATCAAGTTCATGTCGTTTGAAAACGGTCAAGCGTGCACACAAGATATTGAATTTGAACTTGCTGTGTGCAGCTAAGACGACACTACGCCTCGCCTCCATAATCTAAAATTCAACGCTTTATTGCGCTTATATTTGATAAAATTTCGTAGCAGCAATAGCGCGTTGAATAAGCCATCTTTAATTCGTTTAGGTATACTACCCTTTAACACCAATTAGTAATGGGACGCTCAACTATGTCTAAAGTTACCATCGTTCAATGTCCACAATGTGGCGCCGACGTAGAATGGGGAGAACAAAGTCCTCATCGCCCTTTCTGCAGTAAACAATGCCAAATGATTGATTTTGGTGAATGGGCAGATGAAGAAAACACCATCCCAGGCGCACCCGATATGTCCGATAGTGATGGCTGGTCTGAAGATCAGTACTAAATTAAGACCTAGGGTAAAGGAAGATCCTAGGTTCCTTCTTGGGGAATCTGAATCACGCTCCTTCGTCGCTGTCCAGAATGACGAATTTTAACCACGGTACTCTATAATCTTTGACCATCATTTCCTGTCATTCCTAGGAGCCATAGCGGCATCAGGAATCTACTCATAGCAAGGATGAAGCTAACAACTTAAACAATTGCATGCTCGACTAGTAGATTCTGAATCACGGTCCTTCGTCGCTATCCAGAATGACGAATTTTAACCAAAGTACCCAGTAATATTTGATCATCATTTCCCGTCATTCCGAGGAGCCATAGCGACATCAGGAATCTATTCACAGCAAGGCAGAGGCGTGGAGTGTACATCAGTGCATGAGCATCGACAGTTCAGGTCGGGTGAAAAGAAACGAGCAAGCTAATTACACAAATAAAAAAACGGAGCCCTAAAAGGACTCCGTTTAAGATGAGAACGCTAGTTATAGCATTACTTCTTAGCAAGTTTCTCTTTGATACGAGCAGACTTACCAGAACGCTCACGTAGGTAGTACAACTTGGCACGACGTACTGCACCACGGCGTTTAACTTCGATGCTATCAACGATTGGAGAGTGTGTTTGGAACGTACGCTCAACACCTTCACCGTTAGAGATCTTACGTACAGTGAAAGCAGAGTGTAGACCACGGTTACGGATTGCGATTACAACGCCTTCGAAAGCCTGTAGACGCTCACGGTCACCTTCTTTTACCTTAACTTGAACTACAACAGTGTCACCTGGTGCAAATTTAGGTAGGTCTGATTTCATTTGCTCTTCTTCAAGAGCTTTGATGATGTTACTCATTTTTTAAATTCCTAGAATAAACTGATACTAAATAAATTAGGTTACTTTGCGTTATGTTCTTTAATGGCTTTATGCTCATTAACAAACTCAGCAAGTAATTGTTCCTGTTCGTCAGTCAGAGCTAGGTTTTCCAGGAGCTCTGGTCTTCTTAGCCAAGTACGGCCCAACGACTGCTTGAGTCGCCATTGACGAATGTCCTTGTGATTGCCTGACATCAGTACAGCTGGTACCTCTTTGTCATCCAATACTTCTGGACGCGTATAGTGAGGGCAATCTAACAAGCCATTTGCAAAAGAGTCTTCTTCTGCTGACGCGAAATCCCCTAGTACACCCGGAACAAACCGAGAGACAGAGTCGATTAACGTCATGGCTGGTATCTCACCCCCCGTCATCACAAAATCACCAATCGACCATTCTTCGTCGACTTCAGATTGAATGATGCGCTCATCTACCCCTTCATAACGACCACAAATCAGAAGCAAGTTCTCATTCGTTGCCAGTTCTTCGACCCCTTTCTGGTCGAGCTTGCGACCTTGAGGAGAAAGGTAGATGACTTTCGTCTTGCCCGGTGAGGCTGCTTTCGCGGTATGAATGGCATCGCGCAAAGGCTGAACCATCATTAACATACCAGGGCCACCACCGTAAGGTCGGTCATCGACTGTGCGATGTTTGTCGTGAGTGAAATCTCTAGGATTCCAAGTCTCAATCGACAAAAGACCTTTTTTAACCGCTTGACCTGTTACTCCAAAATCAGTAACAGAACGGAACATTTCTGGAAAAAGGCTAATAACGCCAACCCACATGTTTATCTCGCTCTGTAATTTTGGAGATTAGAATCCAGGATCCCAGTCAACTTCGATCCGTTGAGCTTCGCGATCAACATTAATGATCACTTGCTCTTCAAGGAACGGGATTAATCGTTCCTTCTGCCCGAAAGCATCTTTAAGATTTGCTTTAACAACCAGAACATCGTTTGAGCCAGTTTCTAGCATGTCAGTAACAACACCTAGATCGTAACCTTTAGTGGTTACAACTTGCATCCCAAACAATTCGCGCCAGTAGAACTCATCTTCTGACAATTCAGGAAGTACCGCAGGGTCAATAGCAATTTCAAAGTTCGTCATTAGATGCGCGTCTTCACGAACATCCATGCCTTCCAGCTTAGCCACCATACCTTTGTTATGGCGCTTCCAGCTTTCTACTTTGTACTCAACCCACTTGCCCTTTTGGTTAATGTACCAAGGGCTGTAATCGAAAATGCTTTCAGCATTGTCTGTGTAGGAAAAAACCTTAAGCCAACCACGAATGCCGTAAGTAGCACCAAACTTGCCTACAACAATCTTTTCGTTGCTCATTGTTTCTTTACCTTTCATCGACATAAACTAGTTTCTACTTTTCAAGTAAAAAATTAAGCCGCTTTTTGAGCGTCTTTAACTAGCTTAGCAACACGGTCAGATACTGACGCGCCTTGACCAACCCAGTGGTTAACGCGGTCTAGGTCTAGACGTAGACCTTCTTCTTGACCTTTAGCAGTTGGGTTGAAGAAACCAACTTTCTCGATGAAACGGCCAGTTGCAGCGTTGCGGCTGTCCGCTACTACGATTTGATAAAATGGACGCTTTTTAGCGCCGTGACGTGCCAAACGAATGGTTACCATGTCGTCCTCTTTGCTTTCTCAAAAATAAAATTAACCCCAAAAACCATTCAAGAAATTAAACAGTTTGGGGTCTCGTGCCAAAATAAAGCTCCGGAATTTTACTCTTCTCCCGGAGCAATGCAAGGAGTTTAGTTACTTTTTCACCAACATAAATTGAATTTAAAGTTTGTGACGTACCTAACACCCTGAATCTATGCGTGATCGATTAATTAACGACCAAATGGGTTGAAGCCACCGCCACCCCCCATGCCGCCCATCATGCCTTGCATGTTGCGCATCATGCCTTTCATGCCACCTTTTTGCATCTTTTTCATCATTTTCTGCATTTGGGTGAACTGTTTTAGTAAGCGGTTTACATCTTGAACCTGCACACCAGAACCAGCCGCGATACGCTTCTTGCGCGAGCCCTTGATAATTTCTGGGCGTTGACGTTCTTTCATTGTCATGGAGCTGATGATCGCTTCCATCTGTTTGAACATCTTGTCATCGACTTTATCTTTCACATTGTCTGGTAGCTGGGACATTCCTGGAAGCTTATCCATCATCCCCATCATGCCGCCCATGTTTTGCATCTGGCCTAGCTGTTCACGGAAATCTTCAAGGTCGAAACCTTTCTTCTCTTTGAACTTCTTCGCTAACTTTTCTGCCTTTTCTTGGTCAACGTTGCGTTGTAGGTCTTCAATCAAAGACAGAACGTCACCCATGCCAAGAATACGTGAAGCAACACGATCTGGGTGGAACGGTTCTAGCGCGTCAGTTTTTTCACCGACACCCAAGAATTTGATTGGTTTGCCCGTGACATGGCGTACTGAAAGTGCCGCACCACCACGAGCATCACCATCAACCTTAGTTAGAACTACACCGGTAAGAGGTAGCGCATCGCCAAAGGCTTTTGCTGTATTTGCTGCGTCTTGACCCGTCATGGCGTCAACAACAAATAGCGTTTCTACTGGGTTGATAGCTGCGTGAAGATCTTTGATCTCCCCCATCATCTCTTCATCAATTGCCAAACGACCTGCGGTATCGACAATAAGTACGTCGTAGAACTTTTTCTTCGCATGGTCAATCGCTGCATTGGCGATATCAATAGGCTTTTGGTCTGGTGATGATGGGAAGAAGTCAACACCGATGTCTGATGCCAGTGTTTCAAGCTGCTTGATTGCCGCAGGACGGTAAACGTCGGCAGACACAACCAAGACTTTCTTCTTGTCACGTTCTTTTAGAAGCTTAGATAACTTACCTACCGATGTGGTTTTACCCGCACCTTGTAGACCAGCCATAAGAAGCACAGCAGGTGGTTGAGCAGCAAGGTTTAGCGCCTCATTCGACTCACCCATTACGGCTTCAAGTTCTGTTTGAACGATCTTGATAAATTCCTGACCTGGAGTCAGAGATTTAGAAACTTCTACGCCCACCGCTTTTTCTTTAACGCGGTTCACAAATTCACGAACGACCGGAAGCGCAACGTCAGCTTCAAGTAGAGCCATTCGGACTTCACGTAGGGTTTCTTTAATGTTGTCTTCGGTCAGACGACCTTTACCACTGATATTTTTCAGCGTTTTGGATAATCGATCCGTTAAATTCTCAAACATCTTTGTCTCTTCGCTAAAATGGCGATTAATTAGTGTGAGTATACATTAGCCAAGGTCTGAGTCATACCCGTACCGCTGTCCTATTCTTGTCTCTATTTATATATGGTGGGGTAACTTATTAATTTCAATATCTCATCTCTCACGATTGATGTCGGATATAACGTAGCCCCAAAGTGTAATGCAAGGTATAATTTCTCCATCGTGCACAATAATATTTAGGATTCATGGATAGCTTAATAGCCATCGCGGCCGCCATACTTTATGTCTTGGCGATTGCGACCATCATACCCGGACTCTCACAACAGTCAGGAATCAAAGCAAAAACAGTGTTTGCTAGTGCTGCCTGTGCGCTTGTTTTTCATGCGTGGATTTTGAGTGATCTGATTTTTGATGGTTCAGGTCAAAACCTGAGTATTCTCAACGTGGCTTCTTTGATCAGTTTTATTATTTCTCTGGTCATGAGCCTTGCTATGTTGAAAAACCGACTGTGGTTTTTATTGCCTGTCGTTTATAGCTTTGCTGCCATCAATTTATCTGCTGCCACATTTTTGCCAAGCACGTTTATAAAGCACCTAGAGAATGACCCTAAGCTACTCATTCATATTTCATTTGCGCTCTTCTCATACGCGACTTTAACTATCGGGGCACTCTATGCGCTTCAGTTGGCTTGGCTGGATCACAAACTGAAAGCAAAAAAATCTTTGGCGATTAACCCAAACCTGCCGCCTCTATTAATGGTGGAGCGTCAACTCTTCAAAATTATTTTGATCGGTAACTTATTGTTAACTGCCACGCTCATTACTGGCTTTGTCTTTGTGCAGGATATGTTTGCCCAAGGTAAGGCACATAAGGGCATTCTTTCTTTCATCGCTTGGGTGGTGTACTCAATACTGCTTTGGGGTCACTATCAAAAAGGCTGGCGTGGTAGAAAAGTCACATGGTTCGCTGTTGCAGGAGCAACACTGTTAACTCTGGCATATTTTGGCAGTCGCTTTGTAAAAGAAATCATCTTGAATTAAGGAGCTCTAGGGCTCCTATCCTTTATATTTTAGGCTAGATAAAATACAGTACGCCTTAACTCTTTGACTTAACGGACTTACTCAACCGTTATATAACCCAATACTTACAAGGAACAGCAACGTTTTGGACGACATCTCTACGGGTATCTTGTTTGCGCTACTCGCGTGTCTTATCGTCATATCAGGTTACTTTTCCGGTTCAGAAACAGGGATGATGTCTCTGAATCGTTATCGCTTAAAACACTTAGCCAAAAACGGGCATAAGGGTGCTAAGCGAGTCGAAAGACTATTAGACCGTCCAGATCGTTTGATTGGTCTTATTCTTATCGGCAACAACCTCGTTAATATTCTCGCGTCCGCGATCGCGACCATTATTGGTATGCGTTTGTATGGTGATTTAGGTGTCGCTATCGCAACCGGTGCACTAACTATGGTTGTATTGGTTTTTGCCGAGGTTACCCCTAAAACAATTGCAGCGCTTTACCCTGAACGTGTGTCCTACGCGAGCAGTATATTATTGACCATACTGATGAAGTTACTGTCGCCTTTAGTGATGCTTGTTAACTTTATTACGAATGGCTTTATCCGCTTACTTGGTGTAAGAGCGGATCACTCAGCAGAAGATCATCTTAGCTCCGATGAGCTGCGTACGGTGGTAAATGAAGCTGGCGGTTTGATCCCTCGCCGACACCAAGACATGCTAGTGTCTATTTTAGATCTTGAGCACGTCACCGTGAACGACATTATGGTCCCACGCAATGAAATTACCGGTATTGATATTAACGACGACTGGAAATCCATTGTTCGCCAGCTAACACACTCACCACATGGACGCATAGTTTTCTATCGTGACCAAATTGATGAAGTGGTTGGCATGCTGCGCTTGCGTGAAGCTTATCGTCTGATGTTGGAAAAGAACGAATTCAACAAAGAAACGCTATTACGTGCTGCTGATGAGGTCTATTACATCCCAGAAGGCACACCACTGAACGTGCAAATGTTGAAATTCCAACGCAACAAGCAACGTATCGGTCTGATCGTGGATGAGTACGGTGATATCATCGGTCTAATCACTCTTGAAGATATTCTGGAAGAGATCATTGGTGAGTTCACGACGTCAATTTCTCCAAGCCTCTCTGATGAAATCAGTCCTCAAGGTGACGGAAGCTTTCTTATTGAAGGCAGCACCAATATTCGAGATATTAACAAAGGCCTGAAATGGGATTTACCAACGGATGGCCCAAGAACGTTAAACGGTCTTATTTTGGAGCACCTGGAAGATATTCCAGAGAGCCATTTAAGCGTGAGAGTAGCGGGTCACCCAATGGAACTTGTTGAGATTGAAGAGAACCGAATCAAGCTCGTTCGTGTTTATCCGAAGAAGAAAAAATCGACATCCAAATAGCCAAAAGAAAAGCCTGACTCATGTCAGGCTTTTTTACTTATTGGGGCAATATGCTTCTTAATGAGCACCTAGTCGATGCGCAACTCTTTTAACATCGACTCAGGCAAAGCAAGTTCATCATTTTTGTTCACCGAAACACCAGCATCCAAAATGTTCTTTGCGATCTGTTGTGCTTCTTTTAAAGAGTGCATTGCTGCCGTGCCGCATTGGTATTCGTTAAGTTCAGGGATCTTATTCTGACTTTCTACCTTCAGCACGTCTTCCATTGCTGCAATCCAAGCATCTGCGACTTGCTGCTCTGATGGTGTGCCAATCAGACTCATGTAAAAACCTGTGCGGCAACCCATAGGCGAAATATCGATGATCTCAACAGAATCACCGTTTAGGTGATTACGCATAAAGCCTGCATAAAGGTGCTCTAGGGTGTGAATACCTTTTTCAGAAAGAATGTCTTTGTTTGGCGCAGTAAAGCGTAAGTCGAAAACAGTAATCGTATCCCCTTTTGGGGTCTGCATGGTTTTCGCCACTCGCACTGCCGGTGCATTCATACGAGTGTGGTCCACGGTAAAACTATCGAGTAAAGGCATTACATCTCTCCTGATTGTAACTCCAGTACCTTTCGGTAATGGATAAATGTCATTCATCCCTACAGCACATGAACTGACTGTGGGCTAAAAGAACCAGCTGCTGTTGTCTTCTAATTCCTGACGACATTGCTTCAGCTGCCAGCCATAAGTTTTCGCTGTTTGTTCAACACGTCGAGCGACTTTGATTAAACTAGGCTTTCGATTATAAGTACCTCGCTTATACCCACCTCGCCCTTCATGATAAGCCAGATACTGGTTATAGGGATCCCATAATGAAATCCCTAGCTGACGCCGTGTTTCATGAGTATACCAACCGACAAACATCATAGAATCATCGAAGTTGGTACGAGAGCCACCCTGACCTGTGGCATCTTGGAAGTCTTCCCAAGCAGGGTCTTGAGCTTGAGCGTAACCATACGCACTGCTGACTCGTCCCCAAGGAATAAACCCTAGCAAATAATCTTTAGGTGGTTTTGCATCGTGCCGAAAGCTGCTTTCTTGTTTAATGATGGCCATAGCGACATGAATAGGGGTCCCCCATTCATCTTCCATATCTTTGGCATCATCGTACCAACCGGATTTCTCTCGGAATATCTCGCATAAGTTATTCTGCTGCTTTGGCGGTGCCGTAGCACAACCTGCAAGTAACACGCTTCCAAGTACCGCTACTACTGACGACTTAATGTTCAACCGCACCAATCCTTAGTTAGTCATTACTGCTTCAGGTAAGCAAAGTAATCTTCCAAAAAATCATCAAGAGAAAGCGTGTCACTCTGCTCTGCTTGCTTTTGTTTTTCCACGGACGACGCTACTTCCGTTTCCATCGTATCTTGTGAATAGTACTGATAACCGTGAGCTAGGTTTTCATCACGGTACTTCATACCAAGAGTACAACCAACTTTACCTAGCCCACCCAGCTCTTTCGTTAGCTCTAATAGTTGACCAGAGATCGTTAGTTCTGGGTTATCAATCCATGTCTCGAGTTGATTACACACATCTTGGTATGCACTGCCACCAGCGGTCATATCCATTTGCTGTGCTATTTGACGTAACTCGACGAAAACTCGGTGTGCCCAATCTTGTAGAGATAGACGCTCACCTTGGCAACCAATTTGCAGCATTAGACCTTTTTCACGGCCAGAAACAATGACTTTATTCCAGTTATCGCGCCAACACTCTAATTCACAGTTATCCATAGGGTCTGAGTCTGACAAGGCCGCCCAGGTAAGGAAGAGATCCAAGAATCGTACTTGCTCTTCATTTAAGCCCACTGCGCTGAATGGGTTAACATCTAGAGAACGAACTTCAATGTATTCGACACCACCGCGTCGTAACGCATCTGAAGGCTTCTCACCACTTTTCGATACACGTTTTGGACGAATCGGAGCGTACAGTTCATTCTCAATTTGTAAGATATTGGAATTAAGCTGGCGGTATTCACCATCCACTTTTACCCCAATTTTCGCAAACTCTTCTGATGGGTGGCGAATCGCATCACTCAAACCATCGAGGTATTGGTCAATGCTGTTAAAACCAATTTTCAGCACACTTTGAGCACTATTGGTATAGCCAAGATCGCTCAAACGCAAAGACGTCGACTTCGGCAAATATAATGTCCCGCCAATCTTCTCGAATGGCAGATCGGTTTCACGACCTTGAATAAAAGAGCCACATAACGCTGGTGATGCACCAAAGAAGTAGGGAATCATCCAGCCAAAGCGGTAGTAATTACGGATCAACGCAAAGTACGCATCAGACTTAGCATCTTGGCGGGCTTGTTCATCTTGCTCGCCATAGAGCGCATCCCAAAATGTTTCAGGAAACGAGAAGTTAAAATGGACACCTGAAATAATTTGCATCAGGCTGCCATAGCGACGCTTTAGGCCTTCTCGGTACAGCGTTTTCATTTTCGCTGCATTCGAAGAGCCATACTGGGCTAACTGAATATCATCCTCTGAGCCTACGTAGCAAGGCATTGATAGTGGCCACATTTTCTCTTCACCCATTTTGGTTTGAGTGAAATGATGGATATCTTTCAGCTGTGCCATCAGTTCTGGAATTTCATGTGACACAGGCGTAATGAACTCTAACAATGATTCCGAAAAATCCGTTGTGATCCATTGATTTGTGAACGCAGAGCCTAACCCTTCAGGATGAGGAGTTGTAGCTAGATGTCCATCCTGACGATAGCGCAAAGTTTCTCGCTCAACACCGCGTCCAAACTGCTTAAATACTTCGGGGTTTGATGCAACTTTTTTTAGTCGCGCAGCAAAATCAGTCAAAATGAGGTTCGCTTATATTGGGAGCAGGACACTTGTTACATAACACAAGTGTAAGCTAAGTTATTGATAGTTAATGCATCTAGATAAATAACCCACGAAAAGTTGCTTATCTAGATGAATAGCGGAGAAACGTTTCTCCGCTATTAAATGTGTACTCTATCGAATGATTTCAAGCTCTTCTACGTCTTTCCCCAACTTTTCTAATTGAGGACGCAACGATTTAGCATCACCAACGACGATAATTTGATAGTCATTTGGATCAAACCATTTCTGAGCCAGCGCATTCAACGTCTGCTTATCGACTTTTTCTACGATAGCGTTTCTTTGCTGCAAGTAATCATGATCGAGGTTGTACTTAAGAATATCACTGATGAGCTCCGCTTTTTGTGTTGGCGTTTCATATTTCAGTGCATCTTTTTGACCGACCGCTTGACGCATAAATTTCATCTCTTCATCAGTAATACCTGACTGCGAGTATTCATTTAGCTCATTTTCCATCTCAATGATCGAAGCAACCGTTGCATCCGCTCGTACTTGCGCGGTGAAAACCACCGAGCCTGTTTCTGGATTACCAGAGAAATATCCGTAAGCACCGTATGTGTAACCCTTGTCTTCACGTAGATTTTGGTTAATGCGGCTATTGAAGTTCCCAGCTAAGTTGAAGTTTGCCAGTTGGCTTAGGTAAAAATCGCCCGTTGCGTCGTAAGGCATACCTTGACGAACCATCATGACCACACTTTGCGGCGCTCCTGGTTTATCAACAAGATGGATCTTTTGCTCACCTAATGCAGCAATGCTTTGCGGTGCATACAATGGCGCAGCTTCATCTTGCCAGTTTTTCCAGAACGTCAGTTGCTGCTCAATTTCCTGTTTATTGATGTCACCAACAACGACGATTTGCGCACTTTGTGGCGTGTAATGCTTCGAGTAGAATTCACGGACATCATCCAACGTTAATGCACTGACACCTGCTTGCGTGCCGTCTTTTGGTCGAGCAAAAACCGAATCCCCATAGAGCACCTGGCGACTCGCTTGTGACGCCATCCAACTTGGATTTTGGTGCTCATATACCAGGCCTTCTAGCGCTTGCATTTTTACACGCTCGAAATCATCTTGATTAAATGCAGGAGACAGCAACATCTCTTCGACAATTTTTAACGTCGGCTCTAAGTTCTTTTCTAGAGCAGAAACACTGATGTTTGTTGTATAACCTGTGGCATTAACAGAGATAACACTACCCAGTTTATCAAGCTCAGCTTGAATCTCTTCGACACTGCGTTTCGTTGTACCTTCTTGCAACATCGCAGCGGTCAATTGGGCAAGACCTTCTTTACCCTTTTCAACAAAACGTGTCCCTGCAGGTAGACTAAATTGCATCATCACCGTCGGCGTTTCATCGCTAACTGCACCAAGCAGCTCTGAGCCATTCTTGAAATGTAACTCGTACAGCTCTGGCATCGTCGCTTTCACTGGTTCTCCTACTGGCGGTTGCACTGAGCGATCGAAGTTATCGGTCGCACGACGATACGCCAATTGGTCATCGGAAATCTTCTCATATTCTGGCAGCGTACGCTTTGGTGTCACAAAGGTCGCAGGTTTTACGACAAGGTCTGTTTTTCCTTTTGGGACCACGCTTAGGGTCACTTTGTTCTTACCTTGGATAAAGTCCGTATACGCTTTTTCTACCGAAGTCGGCGTAACTGCACGGATTTGTTCAAGCTGTTGCTCAAGACGATCAGGTTCGCCGAAAAATGTCTCGTTGGAAGCCAACTGAGTCACTTTACCTTTAACGCTTTCTAGCGCAAAAATAGCATCCGCTTCCGCTTTACCCTTCAACTGCTCAAGGCGATCTTCTGTCACGCCTTTTTCCGCAAACTGATTCAGTGATTGTAAAAGCTCGTCGTACAGTTTTGATAGGTCGCCTTTGTCTCCAGAATCGCCCATTGCGTAAACGTAAAAGTTACACGCCAGTTCAGCACAGTCATGGAATGAACCAGCATCGACCGCTTTTTGAGTCTTCACTAGGTCTTGGTAGAGCACGCTGTTGGTACCGCCACCCAATACTTCTGATAACGTGTCGAGAGACGCTTGGCTTTCTTCGCCGTTGTAGGTTGTTGGCCACGCGATCATCACCATAGGTTGTTGAATACGATCTTCTAGCGTGATGTATTTATCTTCTTGCAGTTTTGCAGGTTGTTTCGGCGCATTTTCAACCTCAGGACCACGAGGAATCGAACCGAAGTACTTATTTACCCACTCTAGAGTTTGTTCAACGTCTAAGTCACCACCGATCGTGATAGTCGCATTGTTTGGGCCATACCAACGCAAGAAAAACGCTTTGAGGTCGTTCACATCCACACGATCAAGATCTTCAACATAACCAATGGTTTGCCACGAATACGGATGACCTTCAGGATATAGCGCTTCGGACATGCGCTCCCAAATTAAGCCATAAGGACGATTATCGTAACGCTGGGCTCGCTCATTTTTTACAGTCGAACGCTGAATTTCAAATTTGCGTTGAGAAACCGCATCCAGCAAAAAGCCCATACGGTCAGACTCTAACCACAGCATTTTCTCGAGCTGGTTAGCAGGGACAGTTTCAAAGTAGTTAGTACGATCGCGGTTTGTTGTACCATTTAACGTGCCGCCAGCCTCTGTGATGATCCTGAAGTGCTCTTGGTCACCAACGTTCTCTGAACCTTGGAACATCATGTGCTCAAAGAAATGCGCAAAACCAGACTTACCCACTTCTTCACGAGCTGAACCAACATGGTAAGTCACATCCACATGGACCAATGGGTCAGAATCTTCAGGAGCTAAGATCACCGTTAAACCATTATCGAGTTTATACTTTTGGTATGGAATCTTAACTTTGCCTTCTTCAGCTTTCGATGACTCAACGAAAGTTACCCCTTTAGGCAGTGATGAAACTGGCGTATTTGATGCACAGCCCGTGATCACCAACAGTGAACACGCGCCAACCCAAAACATCTTCATGTACTTTCCTTAAAATAATCCGAGATAGATGGCCGCAAGTAAGCTATACCTAGCAGCCTTTCCTAAAAATATTAAAATCACGCAAGGCAGAAACTTCATTCTTAGCCACCCTGCGGCTAAACACAGCGGGTCTCCTATTACAGGTAACCAGCTAAAAAATAATCCCCAATAGCCATACTTAGAGAGCCACTTTAATGCGGTATGACCGTGCTTTTCCTCTTGTGCTTTGTTGGGAATCCACAAGCCAAGCCAATAATTTGTTAAGCCACCAAGCGTATTACCGATAGTAGCGACCATAACAATTGAAGAAACGGTATATTGATTTAATGAGAGAGTAGCAACTAAGCCCGCCTCAGAACCACCAGGCAACAACGTGGCACTGAGAAAACCGGTCATGAAAAGCACCCATAATGCTGAATCTGAAAACCAAAGCGCTAAACTTTCAAAACTCGTGTTAAATGCTTCTAGCATGTCATATCAAGCAACACCTTGCCTCTGGTTCTTCCTGATTCGACCTGCTGGTGAGCACCAATGACATCACTCATAGGATAAACCTGTTGAATTTCAGTCTTCAGTAAGCCAACGCCGACCATGTACAACAAGGTATCTAACTGCGCAGGGTCTGGTTCAACCAACATGCCACTAGCCTCAAAGCCTAGGAGTTTGGCTTTTTCACAAATCAGCTCAGCTGTGATGGTTGGAACGGTGATGACTCTCGCATTGTCTTTCAGGCATTTAAGCGCATCTAACGCAGCATCTCCGCCTACTAAATCAATCAAAACATCAACATCTTCAACACGTTCTGACACTGGTGCAAATTGATAGTTCACTGCATGAGCACCGAGCGTCGCAAGGTAATCTAAATTTCGTTCACTGCAGGTTGTAAAGACTTCCGCTTTCGTCGCGATCGCAATTTGTACCGCGAGGTGTCCAACACCACCGGCTCCAGCGAGGATAAGTACGCGATCGTTTTCCGTCACATTAGCCTTACTGAGAGCTTGTGCCGCAGTTTGTCCCGCCAACGGTAATGCAGCAGCCGCCTCTAAAGTGACAGAGCTAGGAACATGACTTAACTCAGTTTCTGGAACACATATGTATTGGCTGTAACCACCGCCTCGAACTGGGAAACCAATAAATCCAGCCACCTCATCACCTTCATTAAAACGTGACGCCCCCTCTCCACAAGACATCACTTTTCCTGAGATGTCGTAACCTGGCACCCAAGGTAAATTGTCCTTATTCTGCGCTGCCGCCCAACCGAGCCCAGCTCGAGTTTTGACATCAATAGGATTTACGCCTGAAAAAGCGACTTTTACTAAGACTTCACCAGGCTGTGGTGATGGTGTAGAAGCATGTTGAATCGCGAGTACGTTGGCATCACCAAACTCAGTGATAACGATCTGTTTGTGTTCCATAAACCATTCCCTGCAAGAAAACAAAAAGGGATGCGAAAGCATCCCTTTGACTATAAACCATTTTGTTAACCTAAGTTAATCGTGATTTTGTAAATTGGTTGATCATTCCATTTTCAATAATGTCTAACCAACAAGTGCTAACAATATACCAGCCGCAACGGCTGAACCCAGCACACCAGCAACGTTTGGTCCCATCGCATGCATTAACAAAAAGTTTTGCGGGTTAGCTTGTAAACCAACTTTGTTTACGACTCGCGCGGCCATTGGTACCGCAGAAACGCCAGCCGCACCAATAAGTGGGTTGATGTCTTCTTTCGAGAACTTGTTAAGCAGTTTCGCCATCAGAACGCCCGCACCAGTACCGATACTAAATGCAACTGCACCTAACCCCAAGATACCTAACGTTTCTAGGTTCAAGAACTGCTCAGCTTGCAGCTTAGAACCAACACCAAGACCTAAAAAGATAGTCACTATGTTGATCAATTCATTTTGAGCAGTTTTCGATAAACGATCGACCACACCAGCTTCACGCATCAAGTTACCCAAACAGAACATACCAACCAATGGCGTAGCTGAAGGTAAGAACAGAATCGTCATCAGTAATACGGCAAGCGGGAAGATGACTTTCTCCCATTTACCAACATGACGAAGCTGAGCCATCTTAATTTGACGCTCTTCCTTGGTTGTCAGTGCTTTCATGATTGGTGGCTGGATAATCGGCACCAATGCCATATAGCTGTATGCCGCGACTGCAATCGCACCTAGCAGATCTGGAGAGAGCTTACTCGCTAAGAAAATCGCTGTCGGCCCATCAGCACCACCGATGATCGCGATAGACGAAGCATCTGCCATGGAGAACTCCATGCCAGGTACATAGTTGAGCAAAATAGCGCCAAACAGTGTTGCAAAAATACCAAACTGCGCAGCCGCACCTAACCACAACGTTTTTGGGTTTGCGATCAAAGCACCAAAGTCGGTCATCGCGCCCACACCCATGAAGATCAATAGCGGGAACACACCCGATTCAATCCCAATGTAGTAAACGTAGTAGAGCAAGCCACCAGGCTCAGTAAAGCCAGCATTTGGAATATTCGCCAAAATAGCACCGAAACCAATCGGCAATAACAGTAAAGGTTCAAATCCTTTTTTAATTGCCAAAAACAGCAAAGTACAACCAACCAGCATCATACAGATTTGGCCGAACTCGAAGTTAGCGATCCCTGTTTCTGCCCAAAGGGTTAACAATCCGTCCATGATACTCCCTTACGCTAGGCTCAACAGAGGCGCACCTACTGTGACAGCATCGCCTTCTTTAACGTTCAGCTCTTGAACCACACCACCACGCGCCGCTCGTACTTCAGTTTCCATTTTCATCGCTTCAAGGATGAGCAATACATCGCCTTCAGCTACCTCAGCACCAGGCTGAACATTCACTTTGAAGATGTTACCTGCAAGAGGAGCAGGCACCGCTTCAGCTGAAGCATTAGAAGGTGTGCTAGGTGTAGCCGATTTTGCCGGTGCATTAGAAGGAGCAACAGATGTCAGTTCACCTTGAGGGCCAACTTCCACCTCATACACCTGCCCGTCAACACGTACACTATAAGTTTCTACACCACCAGTTGCTGGTTGAGCTGCAGGTACAGCAGGCTTCGCAGCTTCTAGCGTTGGTGCTGGCTCAAATGCTTCTGGGTTTTCACGATTCTTAAGGAACTTAAGCCCAACTTGAGGGAAAAGTGCATAAGTGAGTACGTCATCAACACGCTCACTTGCTAGCTTAATGCCTTCTGATTTCGCTTTCTCCATCAGATCAACCGTAAGCGTCTCCATTTCAGGCTCAAGTAAATCGGCAGGACGACAGCTAATTGGCTCTTTACCATCAAGCACTTTCGCTTGCAGTTCTGCATTTAACTCGGCTGGCGCTTGACCGTACTCACCTTTCAATAGGCCAGCGGTTTCCTTGGTAATACTCTTATAGCGCTCGCCAGTAAGAACGTTAATCACCGCTTGCGTACCGACGATCTGTGAAGTTGGAGTCACCAATGGAATGAAACCAAGATCTTTACGTACACGAGGGATCTCTTCTAATACTTCATCAATGCGATCCGCAGCGCCCTGCTCTTTCAACTGGCCTTCCATATTGGTCAACATACCACCAGGCACTTGGGCAATCAGGATGCGTGAATCGACTCCTTTTAACTGGCCTTCCCACTTCGCATACTTCTTACGTACCTCACGGAAATATGCGGCGATAGGTTCCAGTTGCTCGAGTTTCAAATTGGTATCTCGCTCGGTGCCTTCTAGCATAGCGACTACCGTTTCAGTCGGTGTATGGCCGTAGGTACAACTCATTGAAGAAATCGCAGTATCAAGAATATCAATACCGGCTTCTACTGCTTTTACCGCTGTTGCTGTAGACAGCCCCGTTGTTGCATGACAATGAAGTGCCAATGGCACATCACAAGACGCTTTGATACGCGTGATAAGCTCTTCCGCTTCATAAGGCTTAAGTAAGCCAGACATATCTTTAATACACAGCGAATGACAACCTAAATCCTCTAGGCGTTTTGCCAAGTCAACCCAAGTGTCTGCGTTATGCACTGGGCTCGTTGTGTAAGACAACGTACCTTGAGCATGCGCACCAACATCAACCGTTGCTTTCACGGCTTTCTGGAAGTTTCGCACGTCATTCATTGCATCAAAAATACGGAATACATCCATGCCGTTAGCATGCGCGCGTTCAACAAACTTTTCTACTACGTCGTCGGCATAATGGCGGTATCCTAAAAGGTTTTGACCACGCAGTAGCATTTGCATTGGTGTATTAGGCATCGCTTTTTTTAGTTCACGTAAACGCTCCCAAGGGTCTTCCCCTAAGAATCGAATACAAGAATCAAATGTTGCACCACCCCAAGTCTCTAGAGACCAGTAACCAACCTTATCCAACTCAGCTGCGATAGGCAGCATATCCTCAATACGCATACGCGTAGCAAATAGTGATTGATGGGCATCACGAAGGACCACATCAGTAATAGCTAGTGGTTTAGACATGCTCTTAAACTCCTTTTTAATCCTAGTTCGGCTACTTCGCGAATGAGGCGCGATGTTTATGAATCGCAGCCGAGATCGCCGCCACTACTTGTGGACTAACAGCTGAAGAGGTTGATTGAATATTAGTGTTTGTTTTTGGTGCTGCGATCGGCTCTGGTACTTCTTCTGGTACCAATTTCGACATTAACCGAACGAGATAAACAAGAATAGTGAGGAAAATAAATACGACCGCCATCCCCGTTAGCATCAGGGTGGCCGCATCTACTAGCAGGCTTCCTATATTAGTCATGTTGCTTCCTTTCTTTGTCATCCTGACAACGTGCAGGACTTTAATAGTGTCAAATCCCGACCCATGGATTATCTCGATTGGTTAAATTTTGTCAATTTTGTTTAAGGAAGGTTTGTAGTAATCCTGATAAATGATTATTTATTCACTACCCAGATCACAGTTCATGACAAAATAATCACTTCAAATCGCTATCACCTTACGAACAGAGTAAAGGAGGACATAAATAAAAACTGCGATTTAGATTTCAAAATCAAATCGGGACTCACGCAGTAAAAACCAACAAAAACAAAAAGATGAACAAAATTAACAATCAATAAACAAATAACAAACAAAGTGACTACATGAGAGTAATTGAAATGAAAAATGGAAGTCAGTGTATAGGAGGGATAATCAGGATGATTCACACGATGCGACAGAGGCTTGATAGCAAATTGCTTAGATACGCACATATTCGCTTTTAAAAAGAGGAACATAGGCTCTAGTGATCCTACGCCATATTCCAGATGTCTAGATACAAAAAAGCCTCGCAATTGCGAGGCTGTTTCAATGAGTGGCGCGTCCTGGAGGATTCGAACCTCCGACCGCCTGGTTCGTAGCCAGGTACTCTATCCAGCTGAGCTAAGGAC
>NZ_JAWOUT010000011.1:0-83409 GCF_033339515.1 Vibrio sp. 2130-1 | reverse complement strand
GCGTCCTGGAGGATTCGAACCTCCGACCGCCTGGTTCGTAGCCAGGTACTCTATCCAGCTGAGCTAAGGACGCGCAGATCTTCTTGCTAAGAAGTTGTGAAGTAAATCACATTCATTTCTTACGAAACAAAAAAAAGGCCATCGGGCCAGTCAATGAATGGCGGTGAAGGAGGGATTCGAACCCTCGATACGGGATAAACCGTATACTCCCTTAGCAGGGGAGCGCCTTCAGCCTCTCGGCCACCTCACCGTTTTCATTGTTATATCTCAAAAGAGATATGGCGCGTCCTGGAGGATTCGAACCTCCGACCGCCTGGTTCGTAGCCAGGTACTCTATCCAGCTGAGCTAAGGACGCACTTTTTGTTGATAAATCAACGTTGCAAGAATGGCGGTGAAGGAGGGATTCGAACCCTCGATACGGGATAAACCGTATACTCCCTTAGCAGGGGAGCGCCTTCAGCCTCTCGGCCACCTCACCGTCTTGCGGAGGCACATATTACGTTTTACCGAAAATATGTCAAACACTTTCTTTGAAAAAATCTACGAAACTGGCTTAACCGTTGCTGATTTAATCAAAGTGACTATTAAACGAACTTTATCACTCTATTATGATGAAAAAAAGAGAGTCTTCTCTGAAAAAAAGACATTTATTTTCAAATAACTTTCTGAAGTTCGAATCAACATTATTGATGAATTCACAGCCATACTCAACACAATAGTTTCTGCAAATTTTCAAAAACAGTAAAAACTAAAAAGGCCAACCCTCCGGTTAGCCTTTTTCATTCAAACTAAGCTCTGTAAACAGGAGCGACTTAGTAGTTACCTGAAGCAACGTTGCCATTGCCTTTTTCAGCTTGAATGCGCATGTAGATTTCTTCACGGTGAACTGAAACCTCTTTCGGAGCGTTAACGCCGATACGCACTTGGTTACCTTTAACACCTAGTACAGTTACAGTCACTTCATCACCAATCATCAGTGTTTCGCCTACGCGGCGAGTCAAAATTAGCATTCTTTGCTCCTTGAGTAATCTCTAAATTTTCTTGCTACAAAGCTATTATCCAACAAAAGTTATATTTTCGTAAACTACCTTGTTAGCGAAAATCAGCCTAAAAAGGCATGTTTTTGTTGAATGTTTAATGCTTCACTAGACGTAATGTAAGCATCATGCAGAATGTTTGCTGCTGTATCCACACATTCGGGTGCTAAAACTAGCATCATAGTGAGTGCATTCGTTGCGCTGAAATTGATCTCAATATCTCGCTTTGCCAACAAATCGCATGCGTGCTCTACCATTCCATTGGCCTCAAGCCCCACTGCGGTCAACAGGCTTACCACTTCACTATTACGGATTTTGTCGCTGAACACCAGATCGAACTTGGCACATGCATCTTGTTTTATCATGATACCTGCCCGTTCTGTTTCCTCGATCACATTCCAAATGTCGATACCCAACATCTGACATTGTTTTGTAGCACTAGATAAATGTTCTTTATCGACTTCGATTATGGCAAGGTCACGTTGAATGGCTATACCAGAGACGGCTTGATTGCCTAACTCCCCCTTTACCAGACTGCCTTCATTAACATCAAATGTCGAAAGCACGCGCAGTGGCACATTATTCTTCCATGCAAATTGCACTGAAGGTAAATGTAATACTTTCGCGCCTCGGCTTGCCATCGCTTCCATGGAAGGAAAATCGATAACCGCCAATTTTCGCGCGTTTTTCACTACACGTGGGTCACAAGTATAAATACCATCAACGTCGGTAAAGATTTGACACTCATCAGCGCGCAATGCGCCTGCCAGTGCCACTGCGCTCGTATCTGAGCCACCTCGACCTAATGTGGTGATATCCCCGTTCTCATTCACACCTTGAAAGCCTGCAACAATCACGATTTGGTCTTGCTCAAGCAATCCCAGAATTGTCTTAGTATCAATGTGTTTAATCGTTGCGTCATTGTGTTGATTATCCGTCACAATATTCGCCTGTGCTCCGGTAAGCGAGCGTGCAGCATGACCCAATTTATTGAGTGTCATTGCTAACAGTGCCATTGACACTTGCTCACCAGCAGAGAGCAAAACATCAAGTTCTCGAGCTGTAGGCACGCTATCTATCTGTTTAGCGAGGTCCATCAGTCTGTTTGTTTCGCCTGACATTGCAGACACGACAACAACAACTTGATTGCCATCATTTTTCGCCTTAATGATGTGTTCAGCAACTTGGTGGATTCTTTCAATTGAACCCACGGAGGTTCCGCCAAACTTTTGCACGATAAGGGGCTTTTTCACCAGTCTTCACCTTCCCAAGACCGAAGTCTCTTTAGAACTGCTTACATCGTCAGTATTTCCTTTTAGAAAAATTATATAAGCAGTAGTTACAACAAAAACCAAATAGCTTAAATGACTCGGTTAACTTTTGGTCAATTAAACCACTTGGCTGCTAAAAAAAATTACGCTCAATCAAAGAAACTTGATTGAGCGTAATTTTAGTAGTTAAAAGCTTATAAGCGCTCTTCTAACCAAGGCTGAACTGTTTTAATTGCCTCTGGTAGTGCGGCTACATCAGTACCACCAGCTTGAGCCATGTCAGGACGACCACCGCCCTTACCACCGACTTGCTCAGCAATCATCTTAACTAGATCACCAGCTTTTACTTTACCAGTTAGATCTTTAGTCACACCAGCAATCAGGCCAACCTTGTCACCTGTTACGTTAGCAAGCAGTACGACACCAGACCCCATTTGGTTCTTGATGTCATCAACCATAGTACGTAGGTTCTTGCTGTCAGCGCCTTCAAGAGCTGCGACTAGAACTTTTGTACCATTGACTTCAACCGCTTTGCCCATGATGTTAGCGCTTTCTGCTGCCGCCATCTTATCTTTTAGCTTCTGCACTTCTTTCTCTAGCGCTTTTGCTTTCTGTGCAGATTCTGCGAGTTTCTCTTCGTACTTCGCGTTTTGAGCTTCAATAGCGTCTAATGCAGCCTCGCCTGTTACCGCCTCAATACGTCGAATACCTGCAGCAATGCCGCTTTCTGAAGTGATTTTGAATAGGCCAATATCACCTGTGCTTGATGCGTGAATACCACCGCAAAGCTCTGTCGAGAAGTCACCCATAGACAGTACGCGTACTTCGTCATCGTACTTCTCACCAAACAGTGCCATTGCGCCTTTCTTCTTAGCAGACTCAATGTCCATCACGTTGGTTTCAATCGTGTGGTTGCGACGAATTTGCGCGTTAACTAGACGCTCAACTTCTTTCAGTTCTGCTGCAGTTACGGCTTCTAGGTGTGAGAAGTCGAAACGTAGGTTGTCTGCCTTCACCAATGAGCCTTTCTGCGTTACGTGCTCACCTAAAACTTGGCGTAGTGCTGCGTGTAGCAAGTGCGTTGCTGAGTGGTTTAGAGAGATAGCTGCGCGACGCTCTGCGTCAACGATAGTTGCTACTTCATCACCTTTCGCTAGAACGCCTTCTGCCATTACACCGTGGTGCGCGATTGCGTTACCTAGTTTTTGAGTGTCCTCAACGCGGAATACACCAGACTCAGTACGGATTTCACCAGCGTCACCACACTGACCGCCTGACTCTGCGTAGAATGGTGTTTCACCAAGTACGATGATTGCTTTGTCGCCCGCAGATAGCGAATCTACTTCGTTGCCTTCAACGAACATCGCTGCTACAGAACTAGAGCCTTTAGTACCTGTGTAACCACAGAATTCTGTTTGCGTATCAACTTTGATTGCTGCGTTGTAGTCAGTACCAAAGTTACCCGCTTCACGCGCACGTTGACGCTGCTCTTCCATCGCTTTCTCAAAACCTTCTTCGTCGATTGCGAACTCACGCTCACGTGCAACGTCGTTAGTTAAGTCAGCTGGGAAGCCGTAAGTGTCGTAAAGTTTAAATACGGTTTCGCCGTCCAGTACTTTACCGTCTAGGTTATCTAATGCTTCGTTTAGAATCGCCATACCGCGCTCAAGTGTACGACCAAAGTTTTCTTCTTCGATACGCAGTACTTTTTCAACCACAGCTTGTTGACGCTTCAGCTCTTCACCAGCCGTACCCATGATGTCTGCCAGTACGCCAACCAACTTGTGGAAGAATGCACCTTGTGCGCCCAGCTTGTTACCGTGACGAACTGCGCGACGGATGATACGGCGTAATACGTAACCACGACCTTCGTTTGAAGGCATAACGCCATCCACGATCAGGAATGAACATGAACGGATGTGGTCAGCGATAACGCGTAGTGATTGGTTTGATAGGTCTTCGTAACCGATCACTTCTGCTGCTGCTTTGATAAGAGCTTGGAATACATCAATTTCGTAGTTTGAGTGAACGCCCTGCATGATTGCAGAGATACGCTCGATACCCATACCAGTATCTACCGATGGTTTGGGTAGCGGTTCCATAGTGCCGTCTGCGTGACGATTGAACTGCATGAATACGTTGTTCCAGATCTCGATGAAACGGTCACCATCTTCTTCAGGCGTGCCAGGACGGCCACCCCAGATGTGCTCACCGTGATCGTAGAAGATTTCAGTACATGGACCACAGGGGCCAGTGTCGCCCATTTGCCAGAAGTTATCAGACTCGTACGGCTTGCCGCCTTCTTTATCACCAATGCGAACAATACGATCAGCGGGCACGCCAACTTTCTTGTTCCAGATGTCAAACGCTTCGTCATCGGTTTCGTAAACAGTTACCAATAAACGATCCGCTGGCAGTTTAAGAACTTCGGTTAGGAATTCCCAAGCAAAGGAGATCGCATCTTCTTTGAAGTAATCGCCAAAACTGAAGTTGCCTAACATTTCAAAGAATGTGTGATGACGAGCAGTAAAGCCAACATTTTCTAGGTCGTTATGTTTGCCACCAGCACGTACGCAACGCTGAGCCGTAGTCGCTCGAGTGTAGGCTCGTTTTTCTAAGCCTAAGAAACAATCTTTAAATTGGTTCATACCTGCGTTTGTGAACAGCAGGGTTGGGTCGTTATGTGGAACTAACGATGAACTTTCTACGATTTGGTGTCCTTTGCTCTCAAAGAACTTGAGGAACGCGTTACGAACCTCATCAGTGCTCATGTACATGCAGCTCTTCCTGAAAATAGTCGAGTTAGAATTTTGCCGTATTGTAGATCATGCAAACAGCTGAGACTAGTTTTCTTGAGGAAAAGAGGGAGTAGGAGAAAAAATTTGAAGCAAAACAAAAATCAGTGCGGACGACTGACCGTTAATCTTCGTCCTCAAAGCTCAGCGCGTAGCTGATTTGGTCAAAACTGTAGCCACGATATTGCAGAAAACGAACTTGTTTTGCGTACTCTTTTTGGTCTTTGGCTTTAATACCTTTGAATTTCTTTTCTGCCGCCTGTTTAGCCAGTTCAAACCAATCTTGCGGCTCTTCAGCCATAGCTTGCTCAATCACCGACTCCGCAACACGCTTCTGGTTTAACTCTTGACGAATTCGACGCTCTCCATGTCCTTTGTATACATGCTGTCTAATTTGACTCTTCGCGTAACGTAAATCATCTAAATAGTTATGGTCTAGGCAAAAATTAATTGCGATGTCGATGTCTGATTCTTCATAGCCCTTCATCGATAATTTTTGGTAAAGCTCATACTGACCATGATCGCGACGGCTAAGCAATTGGATAGCAGCCTCTTTGCTCGATAATGTTGGCGCCTGGCGTTTTTGGTACATGATGATCCTAAAAGTATTTTTGCTGTACAGGCTCTCAATGGCCTTTGTGATAATTCGATTTTTGATTTCAATAGATACAACAAAGCCCCGCATTGCAGGGCTTTGTCATTTATTAATCTATGAGAGATTAAAACTCTTCAGCTTGCTCTGGCGCTTCACCAGCTTCAGGCGCTTCCCCAAGTGCTGGCGCTAGCAACATTTCACGCAGTTTTGTATCGATAGTTTTAGCCACTTCAGGATGCTCACGCAGGTAGTTACACGCATTCGCTTTACCTTGACCAATCTTATCGCCATTGTAGCTATACCAAGCACCGGCTTTTTCAACTAACTTGTGCTTCACACCTAGATCGACAAGTTCACCTTCGCGGTTAAAGCCTTGGCCGTACATGATTTGTGTGTTTGCTTCTTTAAATGGTGCTGCAATCTTATTCTTAACAACTTTGATGCGCGTTTCGTTACCTACGACTTCGTCACCTTCTTTGATTGCGCCAGTACGACGGATATCTAGACGAACAGAAGCGTAGAACTTAAGTGCGTTACCACCTGTTGTTGTTTCTGGGTTGAATGTATGATTACGTAAAGCGAGTAATTCTGTTCAAGTCGGTAATGAAAGACTACAACACCTTACAAAAGAAATCCACTCAGCTTCCAATTGCAATCAAAATCTATTCAGAACATATACCCACTCACTGAACAACTGACTAAAAATCAAACAAAGGTCAAACAGTTCAGATTACAACCCCCTTACTAAAGTGTAGTATTTACAGTTACACAACAGGAGGTTCCATGGCTGTAAAAGAAAGATTAATAGACATTTTTAACAGTAAGGCGGCAGGCCCATTCCTTTTTCTTGGTTCTGGATTTTCAAGAAGATATTTAGGCTTGGAAGATTGGAAAGGTTTACTTAATCGCTTTTGTGTTGCTGGAAAGCCATTCGAGTACTATCTAGCTTCTGCCGATGGAAATTACCCCAAAATAGCAAGCTTACTAGCGAAAGATTTCAATGAATATTGGTGGACTGCTCCACAGTATTCAGCAAGTGTTGAAAGGTACAAGTCAAAGATCGTCGATCAAACTTCAGCCTTGAGAATTGAAATAGCAAATTACTTATCAACATTAAACCAAGATAGAGCAAAAGAATCAGGATATCAGCAAGAGGTTGAACTACTAGCCAACCTTAATGTTGACGGCGTCATCACGACCAATTGGGATATGTTTATTGAACAGCTTTTCCCTGAATATACCACTTATGTTGGTCAAGAGGAGCTGCTTTTCTCTAATCCTCAAGAGATTGGAGAGATCTATAAAATCCACGGTTGCTCGACTAACGCTAACTCTCTCGTATTAACAGATTCAGATTATGTTGATTTTAATGAAAAAAACACATATCTCGCTGCAAAGTTGATCACGCTATTCGTGGAGCATCCTATAGTCTTCATTGGTTATTCTATTTCCGACGAAAACATTAGCAGCTTGTTGAAGGCAATCTCAAATTGTATCGGTAAAGACAATATAGAAAAACTGCGTCAAAACTTAATTTTCGTACAACGTTTAAATGCCAATGAAGAACCAAACATTTCTGATACTTACCTGTCAATTGATGGTATACAGATACCGCTTATTTTGGTTAAAACTAACGACTTTTCTCCAGTTTATGAAGCTATAGACGCAACAAAGAGGAAAATACCTGCTAGGGTTCTCAGGTATTGTAAAGAGCAACTTTATGAACTTGTCCAGTCGTCTGAGCCTGAGAAAAAAATATGTGTCGTTGATATTGATGAAATAGAGAGCAAGGATGATGTTGAGTTTCTCGTTGGGGTTGGTGTTGCATCAACAGAACCTGTCGGGCCATCGAGTCTTGGCTATGAACAACTATGTGCCGCCAACTTATATAGAGATATTCTTCATGGTGATTGTGAGTATGATAGTGAACAAGTACTCAAACATGTTGCACCGAGAGGTTTAAAAAGTTCACCAAATATCCCCGTATTTAAATACCTGAACCAACTGGGCATAACTACGCAAGCTGATTACGAAGCATCAGGCTATGCTTTAGGTAAAGCTATAAGTAGGGACTTCAAAAAGCTTGGAGTCGCCTCATATAAAAAATCCTTTTTTAGAAACTATCGTCACTCTTCCCTACAGGACATTATCGATAAATGTACTGTCGAAAATGCTTCAGCTTACATTCCCTACCTATCATCGGATAAAATAGACTTAGATTTACTACATCAGTTTTTACTCGATAACGAAGAAAAGCTTGATTATAAGGTTTCTAGTTACGCTAGCAACTTCAAGAAGCTAGTTTGCTTATACGACCGTTTAAAGTGGGGGTGGAAGTGATCTACAGGATGGCGTAAGTAATGTAGAATCTGCAAAGGTGGAGGGTAATACGTACACCTTTGCAGTGTTTAACTTACGGTTTAGTTTACTCGCCATAAAGGAGCCTAAAGTGGAGGAATTTGTTCGGTATATTGATAAATTAAACTCTGAAGACAGAATGAACTTGTTTCATGTAGTAAATGCCAGCCTTGGTGAAAAAGGGTGTGAGCTAACTTTATCTATAAAATCGTCAGAACCAGAGTTATCTAGCGATTGGTTGATTTCGTGCAAGGACTGCTTGAAGGTGAACATAGATAGAACAAATATGCCTGCCCATGAGATCACTATCAAATATGGGATAATACTAATCGGAAGCTCTTATATAACAGGCTCTTATTTTAAAGCTGTAAAACTACACACATCCCACATGTGATTGCTCAGCTCACACTGCTAGCAATGAGAGAAAATACTCGGATAGCCCTATCCGAAACTGTCGAGTCGAATTCGCCGCATTTTTGTAAATACTGCCTTTAGCATCCAACTCCATTACCGAGCACCTTTTCCAGTGTGAAGCGTTCTTGCTGTAGTCTAGCTGGCCTAGCTCTTTACCTGCGGTACTTAATTCGGTTAGTGACGCGCCATTGTTCACTAAGTGATGGATTGTGAGGCCTATTGCTTGCCAAACTTGAGGAGATAAATGGTAACCAGAGCGATTATGCACAAACGCTTCCTTCAATGGTTCAAGCCAAGCTGCTAAGAAGGCGGCTATATTACTAACATAACCTTCTGACAATATAGATGAAAGACTATCGCCACTCGATAAAGTCACGTCTTTCGACATCTTACTGTACTCTTGTGTTCCTACCCCAGCCACGGCACCAACAATTAATTTGAACAATATATACTGTGTGGTAATGCTGCTCTCTGATACTTTTACATGCTTAGAATTAAAGTTAACACCACCATAACGTTCAATATTCGCTTCTTTTATTAGCTGATTTATATAATCTTTTAGTGGGAAGTCATCATTCGGTAGTAAGTTTTTTCCTTCACTCAGATGAGGCAGGTTCAATGATGAGTCAAAAATGCTACTTTTTTTAAACAGGTCGATAGCATGACTGGCTTCCAACCCCTTCTCGTCATCAAATACAACTCGTACCTCCACGTTTTCCATAGCTAGGCGCTGCCTAAGCTCGCTCTTCTGATTAGCCTCTTTAACACTTAGCCTTGAGCTAAACAAAAACGTTTTTAAGCCAAGAATCTTACAGATTGCTACCAGCACTAAAACGTTCCCCACAATATGAGTATCCGAGGGGTTGTAACTCAGTATGGGCAGAGAACGAGCTGCATGATGAAGGTGTGGCTTTCCGATAACCGCAAATGTTAGGGACAACGGCATGCATACCGATTTATCAAACAGGATACTCTCTAGCTCAGCTTGAATTTCTTGAACCTTGTCAGCGTTTTTAGCATTAACAGCGGCATCGGCTGCCCATTTTAATTCGGGCAATAAGTTTCCTACCGAAAAAAAAGCGGCGACTTCAAACACAGGCATAGTTGCAATTAGTGTTTTTTGCGTTCGTCCTTCCGAAGAAAGCAAGATCCCACTGATTTTTTTATCCGAAAGTATCAATTTTTTTCATCCAGTTATCTGAAAAACGCAGTCTAAAACAAAATTAAAATTTGATCCGACATGCATGTCGGATCAATAATGGTAATTATCTAAGGCAGGTGAATGCCTAGTCATTATATTGCCACAAGTAATACAGAGAGGTCGCAAATGGCAGATAACAAAGAAAACGCATTTGATGAAATATCAGATCAGGAATTAGAAACATCGATAGTTGACTCGTTGGTAGATAGATATGATGACAAAGAAAGCTCTAGTTATTTAGCAAGTTCTAAAAAACTTTTAGCTAACTCCAGCTCTGTTCTATCGTCCGAACAACTAAAAGATATTTTTAAGTCCAACGCACGCTACTACTCCGGGGTAAAACAAGTAGAAACGAGTCTAAAACACACGGTCATTTACATCACACCACAGTTAGCCAGAGACATGTTGAAGTTTTCTCGGCGCGGAGCCATAAATGACAACAATAAAAATAGAAAATTGAGCAAGGCAAAGATCAGGAAATACGCGGAGGCTATGGCGAAAGGCCAATGGTGCCTGACTGGTGAACCACTCATTTTCTCTGATGAGGGAGAAATTTTGAACGGACATCATCGTCTAGAAGCATCCTATGAATCAGGGGCTGGATTTATTGCGCCCGTAACCTATGGAGTCACTGACGATCTGTCCTTCGCGCATATCGATGTAGGCAACCTGAGATCTAGATCTCAGGTTTTAGAAATGGCGGGGGTTAAGGTCAACGCGAACGTATTGTCTCGAGTAGCGATGTTAGCGAAGGCATTTGATAAAACATCTAATCCTTATGCGTTTAGGGGGACTCAAGGAACCTCATTTCAACCCGCTGAGATTTTGGCATATGTGGAAGAAAATGAAGAGCTAGCGTTATCGGTGCATTTTGTTGCAACTGTAGTAAAGCGCCATCGACTGGAGAGCCAAGTTTCTGAGGCAATTTATGCGTTTGCACACTATCTGATTACGCAAAAACTCAAAGAAACTTCACTTAATGATACTTTGCCTATGACACCAGAAACTTATCTTACTCGTATCATTTCATCATTGGGTTTAGAGTCGGAGGATGACATCGAGTATCAGGTACGGAACTATCTTCAGTCACTCGTTCATGAGTCCACCTCGTACTCACTATTGTGCAAATTGTCTGCAATTTTCAAGGGGTGGAACATGAATCTTGGTATTGCGGTTACAGGAAACAAAATTAGCGTGCGAAGGGTTGCACGATACAAAAAAGATGCAGACGGAAACAAAATCCAGCTTCCTGCTGCTGGTAATATTAATGAGGCCTTCACTATTCCTTGCTTACCTAAAGGAAGGACGCCAAAAAACATTCAAAAACAAGGTAATGTTCAGCTCAAGAGCGCTTAATAAAAGTAAGGGGTGAGCATGTCTGCTCACCTCTGCTTCCCATTCCTTCCCCTGTCTTTGAACCATGCGTTTATCCAACCACAACACCGCCACCTAAAGTACGAATATTGCCAAGGAAAAATACGTGTTCGTTACGTATTTTTCCTCTTCTTTAGTGATAGAATTGCAGCAACAAACATAAATAACAATGAAACTCCTTTTTGCTAAGTCCCTGAATCTTTGATTGTAAACATTAGCTAATGTTGGTTTCGATTTGATATTCACCATTATTCAAGAGCAAGTAGTAAATGCCCCATACTAATATCAGTCAAGATGCAATAAACAAAGCCGTCTGGGCTGCCTGTGATACTTTCCGAGGCACCGTTGATCCGTCGATTTACAAAGACTTTGTCCTAACCATGTTGTTCTTAAAGTACATTTCCGATGTACATAGAGATAAAGTAGCCGAACTAACGGTTGAATACGGAGATGTACCAGAGCTGATCGCAGCAATGATGGAGAGCCAGTCTTTTAAAGTCCCAACAGGCGCAACTTTTTGGGATCTATACGAAGCTCGCCATGAAGCAGGTAACGGATCACGTATCGACCAAGCTCTGCACGCTATCGAAGAAGCCAACGGCACCAAGCTAAAAGGCGTGTTCCAAGACATCAGCTTTAACACCGATAAACTTGGTGATGAAAAGCAAAAGAACGAAATCCTTCGCCACTTACTGGAAGATTTTGGTAAAGAGACGTTAAACCTTCGCCCTAGCCGTGTTGGCTCATTAGATGTGATAGGTAATGCCTACGAGTATCTAATCAAACACTTCGCGGCAAGTAGTGGCAAATCGGCTGGCGAGTTCTATACACCACCAGAAGTCTCTGATTTACTCTCTATCATCCTTGAACCACAACAAGGCGACAGTATTTGTGACCCTGCCTGTGGCTCAGGCTCACTATTGATGAAGTGTGGTAAGCAAGTTCAAAAGAACTTTGGCGGTTCGAAGCAGTATGCTTTGTTTGGTCAGGAGGCAATTGGTTCAACTTGGTCACTGGCGAAGATGAACATGTTCCTGCATGGTGAAGATAACCACCGTATTGAGTGGGGGGACACAATTCGTAACCCTAAACTACAAGATCAGGAAGGTGGATTACTGCACTTTGATGTGGTTACCGCCAACCCTCCATTTTCCTTAGATAAATGGGGATACGACATCGCGAGCAATGATCACTTTGGTCGCTTCCGCCGTGGTCTTCCACCAAAAACTAAAGGTGACTATGCGTTTATCTCACACATGATTGAGACGTTAAAACCACAGACTGGTCGTATGGGTGTTGTTGTACCTCACGGTGTGCTATTCCGAGCATCTTCAGAAGGTAAAATTCGTAAACAATTGATTGACGAAAACTTGCTGGATGCCGTGATTGGTTTACCTGAGAAGCTGTTCTTCGGTACAGGTATCCCAGCCGCCATCCTGATCTTCAAAAAGCAGAAAAACGATAACAAGGTATTGTTTATTGATGCCTCTCGTGAATTCAAATCAGGTAAGAACCAGAACCAACTAACGCCTGAGAACATTCAAAAGATTGTAGATACCTATAAGGCGCGTCAAACCACCGACAAATACTCATACCTAGCAACGCTCGAAGAGATTGCTGAGAACGACTACAACCTCAATATTCCTCGTTATGTCGACACGTTTGAGGAAGAAGAAGAGATCGACCTGATGGCAGTGCGTGAAGAACGTTTAGCACTGCAAAGTGAACTGGCTGATCTGGAAGCGGAAATGGCAGGTTACCTAGAGGAGCTAGGTTATGGTGCCTAATGGTTGGAAGGTTCTACCACTATCTGAGATTACTAAAGAAAAAATTTCTTATGGTATCGTTCAAGCTGGCCCACATGTTGAGGGTGGTATCCCCTATATCAAAAGTGCTGACGTAGGCGGTGATATCGATGTTCAAAAACTTCAAAAAACTGCCCCCGAAATTCATCATAAATATAGACGTTCGGCTGTACATCCTAACGACATAGTATTTTCATTGCGTGGGAATATAGCAAGAACAAGTATTGTACCTTCAGACCTACCAGAAGCTAACCTGACCCAAGGTACTGCTCGTATTTCTGTGAATGATAAAAATGATACAAAGTTTGTTTATTACAAGCTTGCTAGTACCTCCATCCTAAATCGAATCAATTCTTTAAGTAAAGGTTCTACATTTAAAGAGATTTCATTAGAAGAGTTACGCAAAGTCAAATTGCCATTACCTCCACTCTCAGAACAACGCAAAATCGCCAAAATTCTATCAACATGGGATAAAGCGATTAGCACCACAGAAAAGCTAATTGAAACCAGCAAGCAGCAGAAAAAAGCCCTGATGCAACAGCTTTTGACGGGTAAGAAGCGTTTGGTGAATCCTGAAACGGGTAAGGCGTTTGAGGGGGAATGGAAAGAAGTTACCGTTGATGATACATGTATTGTTGGTCGTGGTCGTGTCATTAGCAAAATTGAAATATCAGATAATCAAGGTATGTATCCTGTCTACTCATCTCAAACATTGAATAATGGGATCATGGGTTGCATTGGTACATATGACTTTGAAGGTGAATATGTAACGTGGACTACTGATGGAGTTAATGCTGGAACAGTATTTTTCAGATCAGGAAAGTTCAATTGTACTAACGTTTGTGGAACCCTCAAACCCAAGGATATAAAAAGCCTAGATACAAAGTACCTAGCATTAGCATTATCTTTAGAAACATTTAAGTATGTATCTCATACATTAGCAAATCCTAAGTTAATGAATGGTGTTATGAAGACAGTATTGTTTAGGATGCCATTATTTTCTGAACAACAAAAAATCTCCTCAGTCCTTACTGCTGCCGATAAAGAAATCGAAATACTGACAGCTAAACTTGCTCACTTTAAACAAGAGAAAAAGGCATTGATGCAGCAGTTGTTGACGGGTAAACGTCGTGTGAAAATTGAAGAAATGGAAGTCGCATAATGAATAAGAGACCTCGCACCATCCAGATTTTTCTACCAAGTGGTGACCCTTCTGGTATTCGCATTGCCGAACAAACCACTTCAATCATTCGTTTGATTGAAGTGCCGCGAAGTGAAATGGCCGAGTTTGTTAAAATGCCAGAATCAAAGCAAGTTGGTTTGTACTTTCTTGTTTCTGGTGACAACAAGGAAGAATGTTATATCGGTCAATCTGGTGATGTAGGGTCTCGGTTAATGCAGCATCATAAAGATGAGAAAAAAGATTGGGAACGAGCCTTAGTTTTGATTTCTCTTACCAATAATTTGACTCAGACCCATGTGCTGTATCTGGAATCTCTTTCGATTGAAAAAGCAAAGTCCTGCCAGCGTTATGACCTGCTCAATGGAAATGGTGGGCAAAAACCTCATACTCCTATCCCTCTCAAAGCAGATTGCGACGAAATCCATGATATTGGTAGTCTGCTTTTGGCTACATTAGGTTACCCGATTTTCGAACCGCTTACAGAACCAGCAATGACAAAGGCCGAACAGACCTTTATATGTAATCGCGCAGGTGTTGATGCGAAAGGCATCTATACCAGTAAAGGAATGGTTGTCTTGAAAGGCTCGTCCGCACCGATGACAACAAAAAGAAAAACCGATCAACGCTTTTACGATAAGCGTGATGCATTACTCGCCAAAGGTATCGTGGACACTGATGGTCAACGTTTTGTCTTTCAACGCGACTACCTATTCAGAACACCAAGCGGTGCATCCATGTTCCTGTTGCTCGCCACTTCTAATGGCTGGGTAGATTGGAAAACAGATAAAGGTGTTACCTTGCATGACTATCAAGGGCGAACGCTTGAATCAGCCAGTGAACAAACGATGAATTAAAACTAAAAACAAAGGCTAGGCTTTATGAACATCACATTTAATGAGCGAGATGAATTTCAACGTAAACAAATTGCAGAGAAAGCCATTCAACTACTAAGAGCAGACATAGATATCTCACCTATGGTGATTGATGGTAGTTGGGGAACGGGGAAAACGGAGTTCTGCCATAAGTTAATTAACCTTATGGCTGAAGATGAGACACATCACTTAATATATGTAGATGCCTTCCAAGCGGATCATGCTGATGAGCCTCTCTTAACTGTACTAGCAGAAGTTATTAATATTCTACCTTCAGAAGAAGCTCAAGAAAGCTTTATTCAGAAAGCCATACCTGCGGCAAGATACGGTTTGAAGACTCTAGCAAAAGCTGGCGTAGCGCATCTACTTCGCCAAGATGCCGCCGATGTAGTTGACGACTTCGACAAAGAAATTCAGCAAGCAGCCAATAAGGCCATTGATGCATCGGTAGAGTCGGTACTGAAAGATCACGTAAAGGCATCTGAAAGCCTAAAAGCGCTTCAAGAGACACTGCAAGAGATAGCTCAGGAAAAACCTATTATACTGTTTGTCGATGAACTAGATCGCTGTAGACCAGACTTCGCAGTTAACATGTTGGAGATCATCAAGCATACATTCAACGTTGAAGGTGTACAGTTTGTATTAGTAACCAATACTCAACAGCTTAGGTCTTCTATCAATCACTGTTATGGCAAGGCTGTTGATGCGCAAAGGTACTTGGATAAATTTCTCAAGTACTCCTTCAGCTTACCTCAAACACAAGGGCTTAACACACACCAAGAAACCGCTGTGTCATTGAGCCATTACAAAAATTTAGTTAGAACCAGCGATGTACTCAATATATTAAACTTACACGAGTGCGGTTCAGTTCGAGTCATAAAACAAATAATAAAAATCAATAACTTATCGTTAAGGGAAGTTGAAACCCTTGTGCGTCACCTAGAGGTATATGCAATACTCTCTCAGCAAGGGTATCTGGGTAATCGAGCAGTATTCGGCTACAAAGTTCTTACTGTTCTCGCCATTGCAATCTATTCAATAAGACCGACGTTAGGCAATTCCATTCTATCTCAAACATTTGATGCAAAAGATGTTGGAAGTATTTTAGGTAAAACAGAATTATCCGTAATCAATGAGCGGACTCACCCAGACGAGATGGAACTTTTGTGCTATCTGATATGCTCAAATAATTGTAAAAACTCAGATCTCTTTACTCCTGAAGAAGAAAATAAAACGTCATGGGAGCATGTTGCCGGAGAATACTTTAGAGGAAGTTACTTCAGACCACATGAGGGCTATGTATCGATTTGCAAAGAAGCATTAAGAGTAATGTCTCTTCACTAAAGGTGCTGAAAATATGAACTCTAATTTACCTAATTTTCGCGAAGAACAAAGTGCAAAAATCCCAACCCTTACGTTACTTACCAATCTTGGATACAAGTTCATTCCTCCGAGTGAATGCCTAGTCAAACGTGGTAGCCTTTCAACGGTCATCCTGCCGGATATCCTGCGTAGCGTACTTCGTCATAAAACTTACTCGTTTATGGGGAAAGAGCATACGTTATCGGAAGCTGCTATCGATAAAATCATTCACGAGCTGGCTAACCCAGCCATGAATGAAGGGTTAAAAGCCGCCAACGAAAAAATTTATGATGCTTTAACTTATGGCATCGGTGTTACAGAGTTTATTGATGGCAAAAAAGCCAATCCAACCATCAATGTGATTGATTGGCAAACTCCAGATAATAATCAGTTTCACTATACTGAAGAACTGATCGTAGAAAACGCTCATGGCACCGCAAATCGTATTCCTGATATCGTCTGCTTTGTGAATGGCTTGCCTTGGGTAGTCATAGAAGCTAAGCGCCCAGACTCATCTCATGAGGGTAAGCCAACGGTAGCTGAAGGTATTTCTCAAAACATTCGCAACCAAAAAGTGGATGAGATCCCACATCTTTTCGCTTATAGCCAATTATTACTGTCAGTGAATGGGCACGATGGCTTATACGGAACATGTGGCACCCCTGAAAAATTCTGGGCTAAGTGGAAAGAAGAAGAGATCACTGAAGCGACCTTTGAGCGCTTGAAGAATGCTCCACTTACTCAAGATGAATTGGATCTTATCTTTAATCACCGTCCTGCTAAGGTTCGAGATGAATACCTTTCGCTTATCGCAGGCGGTAAGCTTGTAGTCACCGATCAAGACCGTCTATTGGTGTCGTTATTGCGCCACGACCGTTTACTCGAAATGACTCAGCTATTTACTTTGTTTGATAAGAAAGTTGGTAAAATTGTTGCTCGTTATCAGCAAGTTTTTGGTATTAAAGCCTTGATTGAACGGGTAACTTCTTTTGATGAAAAAGGTGCTCGCAACGGCGGCGTGATTTGGCACACTACTGGCTCTGGCAAATCTTTTACCATGGTGTTCTTATCTAAGGCTCTGATTTGGATAAAAGAGCTAGCTAAGTGCCGTGTTGTGGTCGTAACCGACCGTGTCGATTTGGAAGATCAGCTCTCTAAAACATTTGCCTCTGGAGGGGCACTATCTGAAAAAGATCGTGAATCAGCAAAGGCAACCACAGGCCGACGCCTAGCCGAGCAAATAGGTAAAGGAAACGAGCGGATTATATTCTCTATTATCAACAAATTCGGCACAGCGATTGAGTTGCCTGAGTGTTATAACGATAGTCCAGACATTATCGTTCTGGTTGATGAAGGTCACCGTAGCCAAAACGGTGAGAATAACATTCGCATGCAGCAAGCTTTACCTAAAGCAGCTTATGTTGGTTTTACGGGAACACCACTGTTGCAAGATGATAAGACCGAGAACAAGTTCGGTAAGATCATTCACTCTTACACCATGCAGCAAGCTGTCGAAGACAAAACCGTCACACCACTACTGTATGAAGAGCGAGTACCTGATCTCAGTACCAATGATAAAGCCTTGGATGCATGGTTTGACCGCATTACCGATAAGCTCTCAGAAAAACAGCGTACCGATTTGAAGAGAAAATTTTCTCAGAAAGGTCAAATTTATCAGACAGAAGGACGCATAGAGCTTATTGCGCATGATATCTCTGATCACTTCCAAAACTTTAAGAACCAAGGTCTGAAAGGGCAACTTGCGTGTGACTCGAAAGCTTCAGCTATTCAATATAAGAAGCTGTTAGATCAAATTGGCAAGGTAACCTCTGTGGTTGCCATGTCGCCACCGGATACCCGTGAGGGGCATGATACGGTAGATGGTGAGAGCAAAGACATCGTACAAAATTGGTGGAAGGAAAATGTAGGCAACCAAGACGAAAAAGCTTACACCCAGCACATTATCGATGAGTTTGGTAAAGACGATGGCCCAGACATCATGATAGTAGTGGACAAGCTACTCACTGGGTTTGATGAGCCGAAAAACACCGTGCTTTACATCGATAAGCCACTTAAGCAACATAACTTGATTCAGGCTATTGCCCGTGTGAACCGCCTGCATCAAAAGAAACAGTTTGGCTATCTGATTGATTATCGAGGCATCTTGAAAGAGTTGGATGCTTCTATTGCGAGTTATCAGGAACTAGAGGAACGTATCAAAGGTGGTTTTGATATCGAGGATCTAAAAGGCCTCTACAGCCGCATGGATACCGAGTACAAGAAGCTTCCGGGTTTCTACAGTGATCTGTGGGCGATTTTTGAAGGCGTACAAAATAGGCAAGACGGTCAGGCGCTACGCCAAGCACTTGCACCTAAGATTAATACCATTGATGGCCAGCTAACTGATACTAACCAAAAGAAACGTGAAGACTTTTATGCAGCTCTCACCACATTTTCTAATTGCCTGAAAGTGGCTTTGCAGTCTGCAACTTACTTCGAAGATAAGAGCTTTGACGACAAGCGAGTACTCTACAAAAAGACGCTGAAATCAATGTCTGAATTGCGTAAGCAAGTACGTGAAGATGCGGAAGAGACAGTTGACTACGATGAGTATGCAGAGAATATTCGCACCATGCTGGATAAGCATATTGGTGGTGTCGAAATTCAAGAGTCAAAAGGCGCGTACCTTGTCGGTAATATGGGCAAGAACGTTAAGCCAGAAGAATTGACGGACGATGATGCTCGCAACAAGAGGGATGCTATCACAGGTCGTGTCACTAAAATGATTGAACAGGACTTGGCAGACGACCCATATGCTCAAGAATACTTTTCAAAGCTACTTAAACAAGCGATTCAGCAAGCTAAAGATATGTTCGATGCGCCTGTAAAACAGTACCTTCTATTTGCTGACTTTGAAGAGCAAGTAAAGGAACGCAATATCGATGGTATACCCACCGACCGCTTCGCTGAACTCGACCCTAAGGTTAAGCGACATGTTCAGGCGTACTTTGGGCTGTTCTTAAAACACTTGTCAGATGTAACGAGCCTCAGTGAAGAAGAACGCTTCAACTATGCGGTGCAAATTGATGAGGTAGTAACGGCTTCGGTTGCGGAGTTCTCAATTAACCCACAAGAAATTGAGAACCAAATTCGCCGTAAGTTGTTGCCTGTTTTATTTAAAGCCATTGGCATGGATACAGCCAAGCTCATCATCGCTGACGTTATCCAAATTACTCGCCTTGGCGTTGCAGGTCATCACTAATGACGGCAGTTGCATCTACTGAGCACAACAAAGAGGAATACAGCTTTGTCTATGGGGATGAAGCTGTCACTTACGAAGTTGTGCGAAAGGCTCACCCAGAAGGTAAGAAAAGGAAAATTACCATCAAGGTTCATCCTAACTGTGATGTCATCATTTCTGCGCCAGAAGATGCCGAGCGTAGCGATATTCATGAAGCTGTTATGAGGCGTGCTAAATGGATTTATGACGCACTGAAAGAGTTTCGTAGTCATTTGGAGTATGTGCAGCCAAAGCACTATGTCAGCGGTGAGATGCAGTTTTACCTTGGTCGGCGCTATGTCCTTAAAATCGTAGAGGACGCTGAAGCTTTGCCAACTGTAAAAATGACTCGCGGCAAGCTACTTGTTACCTTGACTCGGTTTAACAACGACAAGACAGCCATGGTTAAAGCTTTAGTGCGCAACTGGTACAAGGTTCGCGCTGAACGCATTTTCCATGAACGTTTGTCTGAGCTACTGCCTCAAGCTACATGGGTTGCTGGAATACCTAGCTTTCGAGTTTTACCCATGAGTAAACAATGGGGGAGTTGCTCGGCTAAGGGCACTTTGATGCTCAACCCACACCTCATCAAAGCACCCAAGGAATGTATTGATTACGTGATATTGCATGAGCTTTGCCACATCGCTGAGCACAATCACAGTGACAGATTCTGGCGTTTATTGACGAGTGTGATGCCCAACTGGAAAGAAGTGAAAAGCCGTTTGGATGGAATGGCAGAGTTGTATTTGAATGAGTGATGGCAACGTCGCAACTTTTGCAATATCAACTGTATTAGTCTGAATGCAATCTGCCAGTTTCGTTTCCACGATGTGACTAGATCTGACAGGTTACCCTAAATAGATTCTACCCCATTTCAATTTATAACCATTAACCCAAGCAGGACATTTCCTCTTTAGATAATACATGCCCCTTATGTGTAAAGTTGATTATTTCCCTAAAAGTGGCATGATTAATATTATTATGACGACATGTTCTACATTTATCTGATGATCTTCTGGTATTTAATCGATAAACCAGATGGTTACATTAGATTTATCTGTATTTTTACCTTGGAAAAATGCGGACATTGTCGGCTGAAAAAACACTGTTATGCGCACAGTCATCTACGCTACCAAAGAGAAGAAAATGACAGAATCTAACGAAAAAGAAATTGAAGTCAGTAATGATGCGAGCGAAAGCAATGAGTTTCTATACAGTGATTATTTTCATTGTAAAGAAGCCTTTTTGATATTCGTATTATTGTATGTTGATGGTGAAAAAAGAGCCGACTTTCTTGGTATTAAAGAAGAAATGTATGAGTCAAAAGCTAAGGCGAAAGAATGGCGAAATTCTTTGGTTAAAGTACTTCATTCTGACCGCTGCAAGCACCTATCTTCGGATGAGGCCACAGCAAAAGTCAACGAAATCTATTCAAGGATGAAAAAGCATGCCAAATAATGAGAAGAATAGTACCAGTAAGCTTCCTGTAACTTTAAAGCCAGTTGACTTTGAGTACCAAAAGCCAGAACGAAGAAATGAGTTAACTGAACCCAAAAAATACGACAAGATTGATTCGAAAGTTGGTGAACTAGTAAAGCTTGGAACTAATGGTGTAACCTACGTAGATGAAGATGCCTTTCCAACAATTTTTCAAACCACTGGGCCGAAAGCTGCTTTTATATTTGAAAACCAGATTCCAGAAGCAGACAAAAGAAGTTTTGATGGTAAAAATTACGCTCATAGCTCTGCGGTAGTGGGATTAACCGATAAGAAATCACAAGAAGTCAGAGATGCTGAAAAGCAAGCCTTACTTCAATATTCTCGGGACTCTATTATTAATGTGTCAGACTCACCTGAGGCGCAGGATATGAGAAGAAAGGTCGATTCATTCACATCCAAGACCCTTCCGAAACTCCGAGACGAGAGAGGTGTAAATACAGATGAAGTAACTGGTGAGGAAAGAAAAAAAGGCTTTGCATTTCATCACGTTAACCCCAAAGAATTGCATACAGATCCGGAGGATGTCTTAGATCCTACTAAGGGGAGGAATTTAAACCCTGAGACTCATGCGGATGTACACAGAAATAATATCAATAATGAAGTGCAGTTTGAGAGGTATCAGACTGAAAATAAACCGAAGTGAGGCGCATAACAAGTTGCTGTTCGCGGAAAAATTACTCTCTACACTCCTAATTTTCCGGTAAGCAAGGCGTTACTGAATTTCCGTCATAAATTGAAATTGTCCAAATGTATGCGGGATGTCGAGTGCGGGTGTTCGATTAAGCCACACTGTATAGTCAAAACTGTCAGATCGTGTATAAGTTAGTACATATCCAACCACACAATAACAAGTACCTCAGTGCTGTCGACCATCGTTGACCATACGTGGTCAATGGTGGTCAATGGTGGTCAACATGTAGGCTGTAAGACTGCGGACTCGATAAAGAACCTCTATAGAATATCTTGGGATGCACTCCCTGACAGACGCATCTTCAATTCATCATTCTCTCGTTTGAGTCTGGCTATTTCATTTTCTGCATCACTTAGCTCACATTTCAACGTTGCTGGATTTTCCATTTTCGCTAAATTTAAATCCCTTAACGCATCCAGGTAATGTTTACGTATAGTCGAGCCATCAGACTTACTAGAGTGCCCAGCATGCTCAGATAATAACAAGAGTATATCACCTTCACCAAGACCTTGATTCAAAAGCCCCATAGCCATTTCCGAAAGAGAGAGCATTCGGTTTAAATGTGGGTTAATGCCATACTCTTTAAAAATCCCATTAACTGAAGTTCTTGTGAGCGCCTTACCCGTTTTCTTTGATGGAAATACAGGGTCTGTAGGAGATGGTTGCAAACCCTTCATTGCTTTTGGGAGTATTTGCTTCCTGAACATCTTGATAAATCTTCGGATCTGCTTATCAAGCATTGCAGGAATCTCTACATACCTACGCACCTTGTGTTTACCCTTTGTCTCTGATGTCCGTATCCAGACCTTGTTGCCTTCTATGTTGTATTCAGGCTCCCCTTCAAACTGAGATAACTCAAGAGTTATATCCTCGACATTTCGCAGAGAGCCTTCCCTCATAACTCTCAGGATTAACAAATTTCGAAAGTGTAGCGCCATTTCTTTAGGAGTTGCTGAAGAATCCCTTTTGATCTGTAGATTTGTGTACGCATCATCGACCTTCTTTTTGACTCCGTAGCCATTCCTCCTACCTTGATCTTCCTTGTTTAACTGATGAGGGTTACTGTATTCATGGTACTTGTTTTTTTTAGGCTCTAAGGCTACCGAGAACTCGTTATCACCATGAACACCGCGATCATTAATTCCCGTTAGCCAACGACTGTATTTTTTCTCTTCTGCCCACCAAAGAAATGCAATAAAGTCACCCATCTTGCGATTTGTCGTGGAGTTTAGATTGGGGCTTGTCTGCTCGCTATTATTTAGCATTAGAGAAATTAAGGCGTCTGACGCTGATAGCCACGTTCTGTGAAAATCATCGCCATAAAGTTCAAAATCAAAACTCAAGTCAAGCTCATAGTTCATAAAGGACAATGCATTTTGCACTCGTTCCTCTTCTTCCTTTTTCTGTCCAATTTTGTCGGTTGAGATGAAGGTTTGACTTAGTTGATTAAACTGGCTTGCAATATTTCTAGCAGCAGCAAGAGCCGTAGTGGAGTCATTCTTTTTATTGAATACATGGTACTCTCGTAGAAACCTGTTGATTATCACATGAGGGTTTCCATATTTATCCATGACAAATGGAAACTTAGGTAATTTCTTTCCGTCTAACTCAAAATCTGAGGACAACGGCATTACAACCAATTCGTTCATGCGGCTTACCCCTTCGGGTTAAAAGGAACGACATCAGCTTTACTCTGAAGCTGATCATGTAATCGCTTATTGGCTTGCTGACTTGCTTCTAGCATACTTTTGAGGCGTGACACTTCGCGGCTAAGCTTCTGGTCTAATTTATGATTCGCCTCCATTAGGTTAGTATTAATTAACACAAGCTCATCAATCCTTTCATTAAGTGCGCTAATCTCACCATCCATCTGTTTAGGATTTTTGATGCGCTTAAAGAGGCCGTTAAGCCTCTTTTCAAACTTATCAATGTTCCACTCTTGGTAATAGGTTCCACGACTAAATGTCATCGACTCCAGATCAACATCACCCACAATCCAATCGTTGCTATCAGTGAACTCTTTGAGCTTGGTAGGAAGCCCTTCCATGCTGGCCAATCTAGTTTCTCGTTCACTGATGAGATTTTCAAGAAGGCTGATACGTTTATCAATGCGAGCTGTAGCCGCCGCTTTTTTCTCTTCCGAGTTATCGACATTCTTGTGACCTTTATTGACCTTCTTGTCTGACATCTTATCCAGCCTTCTGTGTTAAGTTTTTCAATATCGCAGACTCCCCGCATGCTCTCATTGGCCTCATCTCGCCCTTGGCTATCTCTGGGACAGTTACTTGTGCAGGGCAACCTTCGCACATCTCACTAGAAGCATCGTGCTGCATTACAAAGCCATCTCTAAAGCAGTTGCAGCGTTCAGAGAGCCAAGGAGTGTTGCCAAGACACAGGCCACTTGGAATAAAGTCAAAGACAAGGTTGTTGGCCTCAACAGTCTCGATGGCAATTTCACGCATCATCTCGGGCATAGATGAGACAGTTTCTTCAAGCTTTTCTTTAAGCAGGGGAAAACCTTCACCACCTAAGTCATCTCTAAGCGAATAGTCAACCAATCTATTCGATCGAGCCTTGTTATATTGTTGATGTAGTTTCCTAAGAGCAGCTCCTGTTTTTTTCTCGATAAGATAGCGGACGGTCATGCTCCAGTCGACGTGTGCCAGTTCATGCATAAGGGCATCAGCGTCAGCTTTCTCATAGCGGTAATAAAACATGATCGCGAAGAAGCGACGGAACTGGTGCTCTGATAATTTCCAATGCTTACCGTCATTTCCACGCTCTATACCAATGAAATCGAAGAAGTCATCCGCAATTCGGTTGATTGTTCTCATTGTTGTAGGTGGGCGGTCAAAGGTGTCGTCAAATACGAAAATAGAATCCGAATTCTTTTGTTGGCGCCCCTTCTCGCTCAACCGTTCAAGTATGGAGACCGCTTTTTCAACCAAAGAAACAGTTGTGAAATCATCGTGTTTCTGCAAGGTTTTTGCGACAAAGCTGTTTAGCCATAGCAAGCCGTCTAGGTCTTTTTTGATGCACCCAACCTGTAAGCCAAACACCTCGGATTCCCGCCTTGCTGTTAAGGCGAAAATGATGACAACGCAACAAAATGGTAGGAAATGATATAGAGCTTTATGCAGCGAAATTTTCTTAGTCTTGTTCGCTAAAATAGACAGCCTTATTGAGTTGTATTGTCCACGGGTTAACTTAAAATCTTCCATGGACTTTTTCCGTGAAACCCCAACTGCCATGTTGTTAGCTATGGCTTCGTAGACATTATCAGAATGTTTACGGTTGCCCTCTCTATTCTGGGCATGTTTATAAGCAGACATCGGGAAAGGTGAGTGCAACCTATCATCGTCAGTCCTGTAGTTCCTGACTAGTTTATTCGTCCGTTTACCAGCCTGATAGTCATCACCCTGAACCAAGTCAAGTTCACGGTTGTATATAGCTTTAAAGTGCTTTTCAGCTTCAAATAAATCGTCAGCGTAGTCCAAGACGAAACGAGCTGCACCATCCATCATGTCTAAAAAGAGCATGGGAGGTATATCTCGTGTTCGCTCCGCCAAATCCAACATCTCATTGAAGTCGGGGTATTCGTAATTGGTATCTGCCTGAATGTCTTCGACGTCAAACGGAATGAAGTTGTAATTAAACAAACTACCGTAAACAGACTTAGCCTGAGAGTATGCTTTCAGCGTGGCTAAATAGTCCTTGTAAGACTTTTCATGCCCCATCTTCCTTTCATTTTCCTCAGTTAAAGTTTGGGAGTATAAAACCTCAAATCTTTCACTACTGTAATGCCTTTGCAGTTCAAGACTTTTTAGTGCGACGACTCTTTTGGCGCTTTCGTAGTTGTTGAAAGCGTACTCATTGATTCCCAATTCCTTGAATATTGAAGTTGTGTCTATTTTAGTTGGCTGCTTCTTACCTTTACTTCTAAGTATAGGAATTTTATATATATCCATATCTTCAAAGTAATCTTCCAGTATCTCAACGTACTTCAGGTTGTAGCCAAGTTTGTTGCCAGCGTTTTGAATTAAGTCGAAAAAATCACCATAAGATAAATCTTCAAGGTTGGTGATATACGGAGTTGAGAGAGCCTCAGAGACATAACGCTTAAGAGAGTCAACAAAGACTTTAACACGACTGTTTGATCCTAGGGTTATTGTATTATTGAAGTTGGCTGTAATTGTAATGGCAACAAGCAACTTCATATCATCAATAAGCCTTTGATTGTCTGACAGACGACCTCCGCCTAGAACGACAGTATCAAAGTGGACGTTTAGTTCCCCTGATGGTCTCTTTGAAGCAGAATCCTTGTTCGGCATAGATACGCGCCAAATGTTTTCTTTATAGTCATTCAGTAGCCAAGCGTAGTCATGATCAATTAAATCAGAGGGCTTTGTAAATCCGCCAGCCGCTAACAAAGACTCCTTGTCTGTTGGACTAAGGGAAAGGTAATCAGTAAGCGATATTTTCCTTGAAAGCATCAACTAATCTCTTTGAAATCAATTAATAGGTATGGATTATCGTGTTTTGACTTTTGATTCTTTGCATCTTCGACCAGCGCCTGTTTATTCTCAACAGGAGAGTCAGTCAATCGCGACAGCATGGTCTGAATAAATTTGAACCAAAAGTGCCAGTTCAAGTCCGTTGCATCAATTTGGTTCTCATCATTGGCTTTAGTTAGGGCTTCTTCCCACATAAGCAGGTGCATAACATTATCGACCGTTTCAATAAACACGTGCTCTTTGCTCTGGCAGGTTAGGCAGCGACCTACCTTTGTGCATAACTCACCTTCTTCAACATCTGGTTGCGTTCCACCAGTTGGATTAGAGCAAGCTATTCCACCAAAACCAGAATCAATAATTTGTTCCAAACGCTTCTGGTATTCGTTCGAATCTACACCTAGCTTTTCTGCTGCGTTGTCAATACGCATAGTGATTAAGGTTTGTAACCACTCCTTAAATTCTCGCATAACTGCGTCATGCTTAGCCTTCATGGCCGCTCGGTCGGCATAGGTTGTAGAAGTCTTGCCTTTCTTGTGCTGCGCTTCATCTTTGAGTTTTGATACACCACCATTCATGGCTGACAGAAGTAGAACACTCTTCCTCACCATTTCTGCTGTTGCAAACCATTGACCATGACTTATTTCGGAAAGAGTGGCTTTCATCTGCTCAGTAAAAGTTTGATCATCTGGTTTTCTAGGGAGCATGTCATCTACTCTCTTGTCCATAGTATTTGCATACGACAAGAACAGCTTTTCCTTGTCATCAGGCATGATATCCATATCCCTGTATGGCTGAGTCACCCTTCTGACATGCCGAACAACATCAAAACTCGATACTTTGAGCTTGCTGCTTATCGCTTTAAATAGATTACTTTTGGCTCGGCGCTTGTACCATTGAATCTCATGACCATTAACTATTTGTTGTTTCTTTATACAGTCTAGGGGAAGGTTAGTTGCAGACGAGACATTCATACTGTTGTCAAAGATTAACAACAATGCTGCTGGGGCGTATAATCGTGATGTGCAGCCAAGGCGATCAGCAAACCATAAGTCATTCCAGCCATAGACTTTTACATCCAAGCCTTCCTTTTTCCGAAGTTCGTTTAACCGCTTAGCCGCTGTACGATAAATATTCCCGTCTTTGTCCTTTAATTGAATTTTACCGTTGTGATACCAGAACCAAGCAAGAAGCCCATTCCGAAGTTCGTCATAAGTAAGATTTCGAATGTCTTTTAGCCTTGGGCTAGTTCTGCCACTGCCACCTGCAAAATTAAGGTATTCATCGATAAGAGGGCACAAGTGGCGATGGTTACGAATGGCAACAAGCCCCTTGGCTCTAATTTCCCTAGCCTCAAGAAACTTACCTTCAAGCGCCAACCTTATCCCAGACAAGCGTTTTGTTAACAGCCACTCTGCTTTTTTATCAAGTGCGAGTTCATTGAAATGCTCAGGGAGTTGATATAACCCCATAACCTCAACAGCTTTCACGTTTGCAATTAGCCGACTCATTTCAGAGTGGTTGTCTTTCTTGGAGCCTCCAATTGCATCAAGAACATAAGGGGGCAACATCGCGTCAGCAACGGTAGCTGGCTTCTGGTCACCACTACCTCCACCGAAAGAGTTCAATTGATAGAGCCTAGGAATCTTGTTTTTATGCGCAAGCAGACCCGTCCAAAAATTCATTCCAGATAGATAATTATTCTTGTTCGACGGTGATTTGTAAGTTTGATCTACATGTTCACGAAAGGAGATCATTGCCGACTGCCAGTGCTCGAAAGAACCATAGTCATTGAAAGGGGAGTCAGTATGGAGGTGTTCGAAAAGAGAATGGTTAATTCCCTCAATATGTTTAAGGAAACTTTTGAGAGCCATCCAGTTGATATTAAAGGTGCTTTCGCTGACCTCGGAGAACTTAGTTAGCCAGCACAGAGTATCGATAAACTCAGAGTGGTAATGGGCGGTGAACCCATCTTTATTAAAACAATATTCACCGCCATACAACATGAAGTTGCTTCGCATCATTAAAATGCATCATCCTCAGCAACATCTTCTTTTTCGGTTTCTTCTGGCTTTTCTGCTACTGGAGTTAATAGCAACTCACGCAACTTCGCATCAAGCTCCTGAGAAATATGACTATTTTCTTCAATAAACCGACACGCATTCGCTTTACCTTGACCAATCTTGTCGCCATTGTAGCTATACCATGCACCAGCTTTTTCTACAAGTTTGTGTTTCACGCCTAAGTCAATCAACTCACCGAAACGATTAAAGCCTTTACCATACAAAATTTGAGTATTAGCTTCTTTAAATGGGGCTGCAATTTTATTCTTAACCACTTTGATGCGAGTTTCGTTACCTACAACCTCATCACCTTCCTTGATAGCACCTGTACGACGGATATCAAGACGGACTGAAGCGTAGAATTTTAATGCGTTCCCGCCTGTCGTTGTCTCGGGATTCCCGAACATCACGCCAATTTTCATGCGAATTTGGTTGATAAATATGCACATGCAATTTGAGGCTTTCAGGTTACCTGTAATCTTACGCATAGCCTGAGAAAGCATACGTGCCTGAAGACCCATATGGCTATCACCCATCTCACCTTCAATTTCTGCTTTTGGAGTCAAAGCTGCTACCGAATCGACAACCATCACATCAACAGCACCAGAGCGAGCTAGAGCATCAACAATTTCTAGGGCTTGCTCACCAGTATCTGGCTGAGAGACTAATAACTCATCAATATTAACACCAAGCTTTTTAGCATAAATAGGATCGAGAGCGTGCTCTGCATCGATAAAAGCACAAGTTTTACCAGCTTTCTGAGCAGCAGCAATAGCTTCAAGAGTGAGGGTTGTTTTACCGGAAGATTCTGGGCCGTAGATTTCAACAATACGTCCCATAGGCAAACCACCTGCACCTAACGCTATATCTAAAGCAAGAGAGCCAGTTGAAATAGTTTCTACGTCCATTGTGCGATTATCGCCCAACTTCATTATGGAGCCTTTACCAAACTGCTTTTCAATTTGACCTAGTGCAGCAGCTAGTGCTTTTTGCTTATTCTCGTCCATCGTATACCTTCAATTCTTTGAAATTTGTAAACTGATTATTAGGTTCTTTGCCAACCCTTTGTCAAATCTTAATTCCAGACCAAGACAAAAAGCACCGACTCAAACTGTTCGCATCGGTATTAGCACTAAAAATTACTTTAGATACAATACTAATACCGATACGAACAATTATGCAATAGCACATTCGGGATTACCAAACATCACACCAATCTTCATACGGATTTGGTTGATGAAGATACACATACAGTTAGACTGCTTTAGGTTACCCGTTAGCTTACGCATTGCTTGAGAAAGCATACGTGCTTGCAGACCCATGTGGCTATCGCCCATTTCGCCTTCGATTTCTGCTTTCGGTGTTAGCGCTGCAACAGAGTCGACAACCATAACATCGATAGCACCAGAACGTGCAAGTGCGTCACAGATCTCTAGCGCTTGCTCACCTGTGTCTGGCTGAGAAACTAGCAATGCATCGATATCTACGCCAAGTTTCTTCGCGTATACAGGATCTAGAGCGTGCTCTGCATCGATAAACGCACAAGTTTTGCCTTCACGTTGCGCAGCAGCAATAAGCTCAAGCGTTAATGTTGTTTTACCTGAAGATTCTGGGCCGTAGATTTCTACGATACGACCCATTGGTAGACCACCAGCACCCAAAGCGATATCAAGAGAAAGAGAACCCGTTGAGATGGTTTCTACGTCCATTGCGCGGTTATCACCAAGGCGCATGATAGAGCCTTTACCGAATTGCTTTTCAATTTGACCTAGCGCAGCGGCGAGCGCTTTCTGTTTGTTCTCGTCCATTACTTTCTCCGATTTATTCATCTTCTTTGGGCGACGAATAGTAATTCATTTTTCTTAAGCAGAAGAACTGCTCAGCAATGAAAGTTATTATACTGTTGATTCATACAGTGTCCATACCTGTATGAAAAAAATTTGGCTGACCTAAAGTCGTGATTTGCTCTAGCCCTTATCAATGCTGGGCTAAAACAATTTAAGAAATTCTAGAGTAGATGTTGATACAATTGAGTCAGCGCATGCTCGACCGCTTTTTTGCGAACTTCTGCACGGTCACCAGTAAAATGCATGGTTTCGACTTGCTGCCAACTTTGGTTATCAGCAAAAGCAAAGCAGACCATGCCGACTGGTTTCTCTTCACTGCCACCACCCGGCCCTGCAATACCACTGATGGACACACCGATGGTCGCATTGGAGTTTTTAATTGCCCCCTGTACCATTTCAATCACAACTGGCTCACTCACTGCACCATGCGCTTCTAACGTTGAAGCTTGCACACCAAGCATCTCCATTTTCGCTTCATTACTGTAGGTGACAAACGCACGGTCAAGCCACGCTGAACTACCAGCAATGTCAGTAATGGCGGTTGCAACACCACCACCTGTGCATGACTCTGCGGTTGTTAAAACATGCCCGTGTTTAGCCAATAATGCGCCTAAATCGGCACTCAATTTTGTTGTTTTTTCCATAGCCAAAGTGCCCTTTGTCTCTTTTTACTTGATAGGGATTCACGTATCCTAAGCCGCTACGGAAATAAACAAAAGAACTTACCTGTGAAAGCTGAACAAAAACACACTCCGATGATGCAGCAATACCTCAAGCTAAAAGCTGAGAACCCAGAGATTTTGCTGTTCTACCGCATGGGCGATTTCTACGAACTCTTTTACGATGATGCCAAGCGAGCTTCTCAGCTTCTTGATATTTCATTGACCAAACGTGGTGCGTCTGCAGGTGAACCTATCCCAATGGCGGGTGTGCCATTTCACGCCGTAGAGGGCTACCTGGCAAAACTTGTTCAGCTTGGTGAGTCTGTGGCGATCTGTGAACAGATTGGCGATCCGGCTACCAGCAAGGGCCCGGTAGAACGTAAAGTTGTGCGTATCGTGACACCAGGTACTGTGACGGATGAAGCGCTGCTTTCTGAGCGTGTCGATAACTTAATCGCAGCAATTTACCATCACAACGGTAAGTTCGGTTATGCGACGCTGGATGTCACCTCTGGTCGCTTCCAACTGACAGAACCAGAAACTGAAGAAGCGATGACAGCCGAGCTTCAACGTACCGCACCACGTGAGCTACTGTTCCCAGAAGATTTTGAACCTGTACATTTAATGGCGAGCCGCAATGGTAACCGTCGTCGCCCAGTCTGGGAGTTTGAGCTTGATACTGCTAAGCAACAACTCAATCAACAATTTGGCACAAAAGATCTGGTTGGTTTTGGTGTAGAACATGCGTCCTTAGGGCTGTGTGCTGCTGGTTGTTTGATCCAGTACGTAAAAGATACTCAACGTACGGCTTTACCTCATATTCGCTCTTTAACGTTTGATCATCAGGATCAATCCGTCATCCTTGATGCTGCTACCCGACGTAATCTGGAAATTACTCAAAATCTAGCAGGCGGAACCGATAACACGCTCGCTGCAGTACTCGACCATTGTGCAACTCCGATGGGCAGCCGAATGCTGAAGCGTTGGTTGCATCAGCCTATGCGTTGCATTGAAACGTTAAACAATCGCCTTGATGCGATTGGTGAGATTAAAGAACAAGCTCTGTTTGCCGATCTTCAACCAACGTTAAAGCAAATTGGTGATATTGAACGTATCTTAGCGCGCCTTGCATTACGCTCTGCTCGCCCTCGCGATATGGCTAGACTTCGCAATGCCATGCAACAGCTACCAGAGCTAGAATCTGTCACCGCTTCTTTGACCCATCCGTACCTAACGAAATTGGCGAAGTATGCAGCTCCGATTGACGAAGTATGTGACCTGTTAGAACGCGCGATTAAAGAAAATCCGCCGGTTGTTATTCGTGATGGTGGCGTCATCGCTGAAGGCTACAATGCGGAGCTCGATGAATGGCGAAAATTGGCAGACGGTGCAACAGAATATCTTGAGCAGCTTGAGCGAGATGAGCGTGAACGACACGGTATCGATACGCTTAAAGTAGGCTATAACAACGTTCATGGCTTCTTTATCCAAGTGAGCCGTGGCCAGAGCCATTTGGTTCCACCGCATTATGTACGTCGCCAAACACTCAAAAACGCTGAACGCTACATCATCCCAGAGCTTAAGGAACACGAAGACAAAGTACTTAACTCGAAGTCTAAAGCGTTAGCACTTGAGAAACAGTTGTGGGAAGAACTGTTTGATCTATTGATGCCAAACCTTGAGAAGCTGCAAAACCTAGCTTCTGCTCTGTCTCAGCTAGATGTATTACAAAACCTAGCAGAGCGTGCAGATTCGTTAGATTACTGCCGCCCAACGCTTGTGAAAGACGCAGGAATTCACATTCAAGCTGGCCGTCATCCAGTCGTAGAACAAGTAACAACAGAGCCGTTCATCGCGAACCCAATTGAGCTTAACCCAGCCCGTAAGATGTTGATCATCACCGGTCCAAACATGGGTGGTAAATCAACCTACATGCGTCAAACTGCGCTGATTGCATTGATGGCACATATCGGCTCTTATGTACCGGCAGAATCCGCACAGATTGGTTCTTTAGATCGTATATTTACTCGTATTGGTGCATCAGATGATCTTGCATCTGGCCGCTCGACCTTCATGGTAGAAATGACCGAAACAGCCAATATTCTTCACAACGCAACTAAGAACAGTTTGGTGCTAATGGATGAAATCGGACGCGGTACTAGTACTTACGACGGTCTGTCTTTAGCTTGGGCAAGTGCGGAATGGCTCGCAACACAAATTGGTGCGATGACCCTATTTGCAACTCACTACTTCGAATTAACAGAGTTACCGAACCAACTGCCAAACTTAGCGAACGTTCACTTGGATGCCGTAGAGCATGGAGACAGCATTGCCTTTATGCACGCAGTTCAAGAAGGTGCGGCAAGTAAGTCTTACGGCTTGGCTGTTGCGGGCTTAGCTGGCGTACCAAAAACGGTCATCAAAAATGCGCGTAACAAGCTATCTCAGCTAGAGCAACTGGGGCAAAACAGTGACACACCGCGTCCAAGTGCAGTAGATGTGGCTAACCAGTTGAGCCTGATTCCAGAGCCTAGCGAGGTCGAACAAGCTCTGTCAGGTATTGATCCTGACGACTTAACGCCACGCCAAGCTCTTGAAGAGCTGTATCGCTTGAAGAAGATGCTGTAAACAGACTCACACCAACGAGCAAAAAAGAAAAAAGGCGATGGGGAACCATAGCCTTTTGCGTATCTAGTGAAATACGGATTATTTAATCGTCTTCTACGTTAAATAAGTTTTCCATATTCAAACCTTGTTTGATTAGGACTTCACGAAGACGACGTAAACCTTCCACTTGTATTTGACGTACTCGCTCACGTGTCAGACCAATCTCTCGACCAACTTCTTCCAGCGTCGAAGGCTCGTAGCCTAGTAGGCCGAAGCGACGTGCAAGCACTTCTTTCTGTTTCGGATTCAACTCTTCTAACCAATGAATCAACGATGATTTGATGTCGTCATCTTGAGTCGAAACTTCTGGATCAGAGTTGTTTGCATCAGGAATAATATCCAGCAGCGCTTTCTCACCGTCACCACCGATTGGCGTGTCGACAGAGCTAATACGCTCATTAAGGCGTAACATTTTGCTTACGTCTTCGACTGGAATATCTAATTGAGCAGCAATTTCTTCTGCGGTCGGTTCGTGATCGAGCTTTTGAGAAAGTTCACGCGCAGTACGCAGATAAATGTTCAGCTCTTTCACTACGTGGATAGGTAGACGGATCGTGCGAGTTTGGTTCATCAACGCTCGCTCTATCGTTTGTCGGATCCACCATGTTGCGTAAGTAGAGAAACGGAAACCACGTTCTGGGTCGAATTTTTCGACCGCTCGGATCAAGCCGAGGTTACCTTCTTCAATCAGATCGAGTAGTGCTAGACCACGGTTACTGTATCGACGAGAAATCTTAACAACCAAACGTAGGTTACTTTCGATCATACGTTTGCGTGCCGCTTCGTCGCCACGTAGGGCGCGTCTTGCGTAAAGCACTTCTTCTTCGGCAGTAAGTAAAGGTGAGAAGCCAATTTCGCCCAAATACAACTGAGTTGCATCTAAGCTTTTACTGCTCGCGTCAAATTCTTCACGCGCAGTCGCTTTGCTTTCTGTGGATGATGATCTTTCGAGTTCGTTATCAATGGTCTTCACTGACGCATTGTCAAATGCAAACTCTTCAACTTTGGTTACTGTGTTGCTGATACTCATAACGCCTCCCCCTGGCGAGTTAGCAAGACATGACAACTCAATATGTCGCTAAATGATGTCGCAAGTTGTTTTTCAAAGTTTTAAGGCAAATAGCGTTTTGGATTCACTGATTTACCTTGATAGCGAATTTCAAAGTGTAGTTTGACCGACTTTGCACCTGAACTACCCATGGTGGCGATTTTTTGTCCGCTTTTTACGCTTTGTCCTTCTGTGACCAGCAGTTTGTCATTATGTGCGTATGCGCTTAAATAATTGTCGTTATGCTTTACTATAATTAAGTTGCCATAACCTCGTAGCGCATTGCCTGAATAAACGACTGTGCCGGCTGCGGTTGAAACGATAGGTTGACCACGCTGTCCTGCGATGTCGATACCTTTATTTCCCTGTTCTCCCGCCGAAAAGTTCTTGATTACTCTCCCTTTTGTTGGCCACAACCACTTTGAGACTTTATCACTCTTTGCTGTGGTAGTTGGCGCTTTTTGCTTCACTTTTTGGTTATCTTTTGAACCAACATACTCCTTTGTTTTCGATTGTTCAACCTTCTTTGGAGGCTGTTTTTGTACGACTTTAGGCTTAGTCTCTGTAGGTTTTTGACTAGAGTTTTTACTCGAAGGTTTAGGTTTAGAGGCTGTTGATGTTTTCGTCACTGGAGCTGGGGGTGTCGTAACAACAGGAGCCACAACGGGTTCAACTTTTTGACCATATTTAGGGGCGACATATTTCGGAGCCCAAAGTTTTAGCCTCTGTCCTGGGTAGATAGTGTAAGGCTGAGTTAACTCATTGTAACGAACAAGATCATTTACATCTTTATCTGTGACATAAGCTATGAAGTAAAGTGTATCGCCTTTTTTTACCTCATAATAACTCCCTCTGTAACTCCCTCTTTCAAGGCTTGAATAGTCTTTTTTTAGGCTAGAGACAGGTGCAGGGGAATGCGCTGCACAACCAACTAGTCCTGCAGCAAACACAAAGCTAATACCAATATGACGTAGTAACTTATTCACCTATCCCTAACCCTTAAGCTAAATCACCCGCAACCAGAGGTACGAACCGAACCATTTCTACAACGGTAGAGAGATATTCGTCTCCCTTACGCTCTATTTTTAATAACTGTTGTTCCGTATCTCCAACAGGAATGACCATTTTGCCGCCATCTCTTAATTGTGAGAGAAGAGCTTGGGGAATCACTTCAGCGGCAGCGGTAACAATGATAGCATCGAAAGGACCTCTCGCTTCCCAGCCCTGCCACCCATCAGCATGCTTAGTTGAAACATTGTAAATATCCAATTGCTTCAGGCGACGCTTTGCTTCCCATTGCAACGATTTAATTCGCTCAACGGAGTATACATGATCAACAATTTGCGCCAGTACCGCAGTTTGATAACCCGATCCCGTTCCGATTTCCAGAACACGACTCGCCGGTTCTAGCTCAAGCAACTCGGTCATACGAGCAACGATATAAGGCTGAGAAATAGTTTGTCCCTGACCAATTGGTAACGCATTGTTATCATAGGCTTGGTGCATCATCGCTTGAGAAACAAAGCTTTCTCGTGGCAAGCGTTGGATAGCATCCAGAACTCTTTGGTCTTTGATGCCACTGGAGATAAGAAACGCTATCAACCTGTCAGCATGTGGGTTACTCATTACTTCTCTTCCTTTAACCAACTATCCATAGCACGCAGCGACTCGTGAGCGGTGAGATCAACTTGCAGAGGCGTCATTGAAACTCGGCCATGCTCAATTGCATAAAAGTCCGTGCCCTCTCCTGCATCTTGCTCCTTTCCTGGTGGCCCTAACCAATAAATGTCATGGCCTCTCGGATCTTTCTGCTTGATCATATTCTCTGCGTGATGACGTGCACCTAAACGCGTAACTTCAATTTCACCTAAATTCTCTGATGGTAAGTCAGGCACGTTTACGTTCAGTAGACGATTCGTTGGAATCGGCGACGCTAAATGCTGTTGTACAATTTGACGTGCAATTTTAGCGGCGGATTCGAAATGTCGCTTACCCACTAGTGAAAAAGCCACCGACTGAACGCCAAGGAAATGACCTTCCATGGCAGCTGCTACTGTTCCAGAATAAAGAACATCATCACCCAAATTAGCGCCATGGTTGATTCCTGACAGAACAAGATCAGGCAAATCATCTTTCATTAGCTCATTCAGCGCGAAATGCACACAATCCGTGGGCGTGCCTTGCACTGAGTAGATATTTGGGGCAATTTCAGTCACGCGTAATGGTTGTTCTAATGTGAGTGAATTCGAAGCACCTGAACGATTTCGATCAGGTGCGACAATGGTCACTTCGGCGATATCTCTCAACTCATCAGCGAGGGCATGAATCCCTTGTGCATGAACACCATCATCATTGCTGATTAAGACTCTTAAGGGCTTCGGGTTTCGTGAATCCTGTTCCATTAGTATTCTCTTTCTACTTCAACCTCATTAACTAACTCACGAACAATAGAGGTCGCAAAAGATCCCGCATCCAGTGAGAAAGTCAGCGTAATGTTGTTACCTTCAACCGTCCAAGCTAAATCTTTTGGCTTCAGCGCAATATCGCGACGATCGTGGCGCATGCGATTACCACGAATCAGCGCCATGAGGTCAGGCTCTTCGTCTAAAAACGGTTGCTCTAATGCCAGAGCCTCGGCTTGAGTAGGCAGTGCATTATCGCCAGCAAGCGCAGCGGTAATTGCCGCTTCACCTTGTGCAAATTGCACTTGCAAATCAGTGATGTTGTTTGCATCAATCAACTGAGTGCCAGAATTCGTCTGTGCAATGTCACCATCAATGAACTTATCAAACACACAATTCTCTAGACGAGCTGAAACGATGCGGTTGAAAATCCACGAACGAGCCGCTGATAAATACATGCTTCGCTTGTTTTGATTGCGGGTACGAACGTTTTCGCGTCCCCATCGACGTGCTTCTTCAAGGTTGTTGCCATCGTTACCAAAACGCTGACTACCAAAGTAATTTGGCACACCAACTTGTTTCACTTTTTCAAGACGTTGTTCTACATCCGCTATATCTGTCACTTCAGACAAAGTAACCACGAACTCGTTCCCTACTAGGTCACCAGGACGCAGTTTTTTATTGTGACGATCTGTTGCAAGGATTTCGATACTTGGGTATTGAGCCAAAAACGCTGAAAAATCTGGCGTTTCACCTTTTGGTAAATGGACACTTAACCACTGTTCCGTCACCGCATGACGGTCTTTAAGACCCGCCCAGCTAACGTCTTTCGACTTAACACCACAGGCTTTTGCTAACTCGTTAGCAACGAAGCTGGTGTTCTCACCCGTTTTACGGATACGAACCATTAGGTGCTCGCCTTCGCCCGTAAAGGCAAAACCTAAATCTTCGCGAACCTGAAAGTGCTCTGGCTGCGCTTTGATTTTTGCCGATGCAACTGGCTTACCCGTTAGGTAAGCCAATGAAGATAAAATGTCTGACATGATGTGTTTCCGCTGATATCACAGCTTAGAGGAGCAAATTGCTAGTTATTGCTTAAACAGAAGTACAACGGCTTCCGTTACAATGCCTTCTTTGCGTCCAGTAAAACCGAGACGTTCTGTCGTCGTCGCTTTTACGTTAATGTTACTAATGTCGGTTTCTAGGTCTTCGGCTATCGCCGCACACATTGCGTCAATGTGTGGTGCCATTTTAGGCGCTTGTGCCATGATGGTTACATCAGCATTGCCGAGACGGTAACCTTGCTCTTTGACTCGACGGTAAACGTCTTTCAGTAATTCACGACTGTTTGCGCCTTTCCATTTATCATCCGTATCTGGGAAATGACGACCAATATCGCCGGCAGCAATCGCGCCCAGCAGAGCATCCGTTAACGCATGCAACGCTACATCGCCATCTGAGTGTGCAATCAAACCTTGCTCATAAGGGATTGCTACACCACCAATAATGACCGGGCCTTCACCACCGAATTTATGTACATCGAAACCATGACCAATTCGAATCATTTTCTATCCTTTCTTTATTCGCCGCGCTCACGGCTTAGATAAAACTCGGCTAACGCAAGGTCTTCTGGCTGAGTGATTTTTATATTGTTCGCATTCCCTTGAACTAAGGCTGGCTTCTCGCCTAACCACTCCAAAGCCGAGGCTTCATCGGTAATGGTTACACCCTGTTCTAATGCGTCAGCCAGTGCTTGAGTAAGCTGCTGAGTTTTAAACATTTGTGGAGTCAGTGCATGCCACAATGCTTCTCTATCTACCGTATGATCGATATCTTGTACTGCGTTTGCTCGCTTCATTGTATCTCTCACAGGAGATGCGAGAATGCCACCCGTTGAGTGAGCGCAGCAAACATCAATCAAACGGTCAATGTCGGATGTTAATACACATGGCCTTGCAGCGTCGTGAACTAATACCCACTCGCTTTCCAGATGCTCATTGACATAGTTTAGCCCTGATAACACAGAGTCTGCTCTTTCTTTACCACCAGCGACACGAATCACATCTGGGTGCTTAGCAATGGACAATTCTGGGTAATATGGGTCGCCGTCAGTAATGGCAACGACAACCTTAGAAATATTTGGGTGGGAAAGCAGTTTCTCTACGGTATGTTCCAGTACCGCTTTACCTTCGATCAATAAATATTGCTTAGGGCGATCTGCCTTCATTCTGCTACCCACACCCGCAGCTGGCACAATTGCGATATGCGATGAGTTCATATCCAACATTTTAATGGTTTTCCTCACCTATAATGCGGTAAAAAGTCTCGCCATCTTTAACTAAACCGAGCTCATGACGCGCACGTTCTTCAATCGCATCAAGACCTTGCCTTAAGTCATCAATCTCAGCGAACATTTCATTGTTGCGAGCTTGTAGCTTGCTGTTCACTTGTTGCTGAACTTCAATTTCATCTTTTACTGTGTAGTAGTCAGACACTCCGTTTTTACCAAACCATAGAGTGTATTGAAGCAAGCCAAACAGTAGCGTAAGGGCTATAACAAAGATTCGCATATCGCTGCTAACATTCTGTACCGGAAGGAATTAGATAAGGTGACATATATAGCATAAATGCGAGGTTGCCTCTAGGGGAGAAAGGGAGACTCACACGCTCCTTACAAGAAATAAGCAGCAAAATGAAACAAGCTCATGGGAAGCGAACCTTACCCATGACCAAAGTAAGACCCCAAAATACAAATCTATAAATACAAAAAAACGCCGTAGCGAGGGTTTCAAAAAGCTATTTAGCGAAACTTTACTCAATAAGAATTAAGCTTGGCCTTTAACTTCTTTAAGACCGCTTACTTGAAACATGGACTTAGCGCTTCCGTTATATAAAAAAACACCCCGCTAAGGCAGGGTGTTTTAAAAGCTTTAAGTTAAGCTGCTAATTCAGTGAAGAATTAAGCTTGACCTTTAACTTCTTTAAGACCGTTGAAAGGAGCGCGCTCACCTAGAGCTTCCTCGATACGGATTAGCTGGTTGTACTTAGCAACACGGTCAGAACGGCTCATAGAACCAGTTTTGATTTGACCTGCAGCTGTACCTACCGCTAGGTCAGCGATAGTTGCATCTTCAGTTTCGCCAGAACGGTGAGAGATTACTGCTGTGTAACCTGCGTCTTTAGCCATCTTGATTGCAGCTAGAGTCTCAGTTAGAGAACCGATTTGGTTGAACTTGATAAGGATAGAGTTAGCTACGCCTTTCTCGATACCTTCAGCAAGGATCTTAGTGTTAGTAACGAATAGATCGTCACCTACTAGTTGAAGCTTGTCACCTAGTAGTTCAGTTTGGTGCTTGAAGCCATCCCAGTCAGACTCGTCTAGACCGTCTTCGATAGAAACGATTGGGAATTGGTTAGCTAGCTCAGCTAGGTAGTGGTTGAACTCTTCAGAAGTGAAAGTTTTACCTTCGCCTTTCATGTTGTAGATGCCAGCTTCTTTGTCGAAGAACTCAGATGCAGCACAGTCCATAGCTAGAGTTACGTCTTTACCTAGTTCGTAACCAGCAGCTGCAACAGCTTCTGCGATAACTTCTAGAGCTTCAGCGTTAGATTTAAGGTTAGGAGCGAAACCACCTTCATCACCAACTGCAGTGCTGTAGCCTTTAGACTTAAGAACTTTAGCTAGGTTGTGGAATACTTCTGCACCGATACGTAGACCTTCTTTAAGAGTCTTAGCGCCAACTGGTTGGATCATGAACTCTTGGATGTCAACGTTGTTGTCTGCGTGCTCACCACCGTTGATGATGTTCATCATTGGTAGAGGCATAGAGAACTGACCTGCAGTGCCGTTTAGCTCAGCGATGTGCTCGTATAGAGGCATGCCTTTCGCAGCAGCAGCAGCTTTAGCGTTTGCTAGAGAAACAGCTAGGATAGCGTTAGCACCGAATTTAGATTTGTTTTCAGTGCCGTCTAGTTCGATCATTACTGCGTCGATTGCAGCTTGGTCTTTAGCGTCTTTGCCAACTAGAGCTTCAGCGATTGGGCCGTTTACAGCTTCAACTGCTTTAAGAACACCTTTACCTAGGAAACGTGCTTTGTCACCGTCACGTAGCTCAAGAGCTTCGCGAGAACCAGTAGATGCGCCAGATGGAGCTGCCGCCATACCTACGAAACCGCCTTCTAGGTGTACTTCAGCTTCTACAGTTGGGTTACCACGTGAGTCGATGATTTCACGACCTAGAACTTTAACGATCTTAGACATTAATGTTTCCTCTCGTTTCAAATATAAATGTCAATCTTAAAGGGCAGCAGCACAACCTTCGCCGCCGCCCGTATCCTTTTACTTCTCGAATTCGCCGCGTGCGTTTTGGCCCGCAGCCTTAACAAAACCTGCAAACAATGGATGTCCATCGCGAGGAGTCGAGGTGAATTCTGGGTGGAACTGAGCCGCTACAAACCATGGGTGAGCTGGGTTCTCAATCATTTCCACTAACTTCTTGTCCGCAGATAGACCTGATACTTTTAGGCCTGCTTTTTCGATTTGCGGACGAAGCACGTTATTCACTTCGTAACGGTGACGGTGACGTTCATGGATCGTCGCGCTACCGTACAGTTCACGAGCTTTAGTCCCTTTCTCTAGGTGACATAGCTGTGAACCAAGACGCATCGTACCGCCTAAGTCAGACTTTTCAGTACGCTCTTCTACGCTACCTGATTCGTCTACCCACTCTGTGATCAAACCTACCACAGGGTACTTCGTCTCTTTGTTAAATTCTGTTGAATGTGCACCTTCCATACCCGCAACGTTACGCGCGTATTCGATTAGTGCAACTTGCATACCCAAACAAATACCTAGGTAAGGCACGTTATTTTCACGTGCATATTGAGCCGCACGGATCTTACCTTCAATACCACGATCGCCGAAGCCACCTGGTACTAGGATTGCGTCCAAACCTTCTAGAAGTTCAACGCCTTTTGTTTCGATATCTTGTGAGTCTACATACTTAATTGTGACGCTTAGACGGTTTTTCAAGCCAGCGTGTTTAAGCGCTTCGTTCACAGATTTGTATGCATCTGGTAATTCAATGTATTTACCAACCATACCGATGGTTACTTCACCAGTAGGATTTGCTTCTTCGTAGATAACCTGTTCCCATTCAGAAAGGTCTGCTTCAGGAGCAGTAATACCAAAGCGAGCACACACAAGGTCATCTAGCCCTTGAGATTTAATCAACTGAGGGATCTTGTAGATAGAGTCTACATCCTTCATTGAAATTACTGCTTTTTCTGGAACATTACAGAACAGTGCGATTTTTTTACGCTCATTCGCAGGAATAACGCGATCGCTACGGCAAACTAGGATGTCTGGCTGAATACCGATAGATAGAAGTTCTTTTACAGAGTGTTGCGTCGGCTTAGTTTTCACTTCGCCCGCTGCCGCTAGGTAAGGAACAAGTGTTAGGTGCATGAACATTGCGCGCTCACGGCCTAGCTCAACAGCTAGCTGACGAATCGCTTCCATAAATGGTAGTGATTCGATATCACCAACAGTACCGCCAACTTCAACGATAGCCACATCATGGCCTTCAGAACCTGCAATAACGCGATCTTTGATTGCGTTAGTGATATGAGGGATAACTTGAATAGTTGCGCCTAGGTAGTCACCACGACGTTCTTTACGAAGTACGTCGGCATAAACACGACCTGCAGTGAAGTTGTTACGCTTGGTCATCTTGGTACGGATGAAACGCTCGTAGTGACCAAGGTCAAGGTCAGTCTCTGCGCCATCTTCTGTAACGAACACTTCACCGTGCTGAGTAGGGCTCATTGTGCCCGGGTCAACGTTGATGTAAGGGTCAAGCTTCATCATAGTCACTTTAAGACCACGAGCTTCTAGAATAGCCGCAAGAGATGCTGCTGCAATACCTTTACCTAGAGAGGATACAACCCCGCCAGTAACAAAAATGTAATTTGTCGTCATGTTTAACCTGAAATTGGTTGAATGAGGGAAATGGAGTGCTTCTGGACGGGAGATAAATATACCAGAAGCTCCTTACCGCCACAACGTGAAATCTATCACACCGTAATTTTTTATTTTTTGCTTCAAATCAAAGTGAGCAAAGACAAACCAAAGTCCGTTTTCGTGTAACCAAACAAGCGGACCTTATATTATGTATTCTGCCAGTTTACCTCTGCCTCGATTCTTCTTGTTTTACTTCATCCCAAAAATGGTCAAGTTCTGATAAAGAACAATCTGTAAGTACTTTGCCTGACTGCTGGACCTTGCCTTCAACTTGTTTAAAACGTCGCGCAAACTTTACGTTTGCTTTTCCTAGCGCGACTTCTGGGTTTTTATCAAGGTGGCGAGCCAAATTGACAGTCGCAAATAGCAAATCACCGAGCTCCAACTCAACTTTCTCTTCATCGGGCTGAACTTGCAGTGCCTCTTCCATGACTTCGTCAATTTCTTCTCGTACTTTATCGACAACCGGGCCAAGTGAATCCCAATCAAACCCAAATTTTGCACATTTTTTCTGAATTTTTGTAGCACGAGAAAGTGCCGGTAAAGAGTTTGGTATTGAGTCTAGGATACTTTCTTCCGCTTTGCCTACTAGGGCTTTTTCTTTTGCTTTTTCCGCTTCCCAGTTCGCGTTAATTTCCTCGTCAGATTCAAACTCAACATCTGAAAAAACATGCGGGTGGCGACGAGTCAGTTTTTCGTTCACGGTTTCGACGACATCCGAAAAGTCGAACAGCTCTTGCTCTTTCGCTAGCTGACTGTAAAAAATCACCTGAAACAACAAATCCCCTAGCTCTTCTTTTAGATTGGGCCAATCTCGATTTTGAATCGCGTCCACCACCTCGTAGGTTTCTTCTATTGTATGCGGAACGATGGTGTCAAAGGTTTGTTTTAAGTCCCAAGGGCAACCGTTTTCTGGGTCACGCAACTTCGCCATGATTTGTTCTAATTGTTCAATTGGATGACTCATTTTTTGTTCCTTTAAACCTTTCTACTAAAGAAAAAGGTGAGCGGCCAAAACCACTCACCTTCTACATTATATTTTCTCAGCAGCTTTCACTAAGTAATTGTTACTTTGACAAGGCAACAAGTTTTCGCGACTCCTGAGCATAGCTCGCCTATGTGATGAGCCTGGGCCGGCACTCCGGAGTGAGCGCAGGCAACAACGCTATCAGCTTCAAGTATGACGAGAATTTTAGCCGAGGCGTTTCACCGTCATCACATCCTTAATCTGCTCAACACGCTTCGAAACACGAGAAAGCACCTCAATATTGGTGACTTCTAGGTCAAAGTCCATGATGGCAAGTTGACGTCTGTAGTCGACTCGGTTCTTCATACTGGTCACTTTGATCTTTTCGTTGGCGAACAGTGTCGTAATGTCTTTGAGTAGACCACCTCGCTCCATCGCTTCAACACGCACCGTGAGGATGTATGACCCCACAAAGCCGCTGCCCCAGACTGTATCGATGATGCGCTCTGGCGCATGATGGCGCAGTTCTTCTAGCTGTTCACAGTCACTACGGTGTACTGAAATCCCACGACCTTGCGTTATGTAACCAGAGATATCGTCACCTGGAATTGGCTGACAGCAACGTGCTAGATGTGTCATTAGATTATCGACACCTTCTACAACGACGGCGTCTTTTTTCGGTCGGCTTTGCGCTGGTGATTTGTGCTCTGCTTCTTGCAGTTTTTCCAGTGCTTGCTGGTCTTCTTCCTCTGCCGTTGGCTTGTTAACTAACGCGTTGATATGGTTAATGATTTGGTTGATGCGCAAATCACCGCTACCTACCCCAACATACAATTCATCTGGTGTTTTGACGTTAAACCGCTTGAGGGCGTAATGCTCTGCATCTTTTAACGTTGCGCCAATTTTGGCTAACTCATGCTCAAGGATTTCACGACCTGCTTCAAGGTTCTTCTCACGGCTTTGTTTTCGGAACCAGGCGTTAATTTTGGCACGCGCACGACCAGAATGAACGAAGCCTAATGATGGGTTTAACCAGTCACGTGATGGGTTAGGTTCTTTCTGAGTGATAATCTCGACTTGGTCACCCATATGTAATTTATGCGTGAACGGCACAATACGACCTCCGACTTTGGCACCGATACAACGGTGTCCCACTTCGGAGTGAATGTGATAGGCAAAATCTAGCGGCGTTGCCCCCATTGGCAAATCGACAACATCACCACGTGGTGTAAAGGCATAAACACGGTCATCAAAGACTTGGCTACGCAGCTCATCGAGCATTTCGCCAGAGTCAGACATTTCTTCTTGCCAATCCAGTAGCTTACGCAGCCACGTGATCTTCTCATCATAACCGCTTCGGCTGCTTGCCCCTTCTTTATATTTCCAGTGCGCTGCAACCCCCAGTTCCGACTCTTCATGCATTTGCTTGGTACGAATCTGGATCTCGATGGTTTTGCCTTCTGGCCCTAGAATTACTGTATGGATCGATTGATAACCGTTTGGTTTAGGGTTAGCAACGTAGTCATCAAACTCGCTCGGTAGGTGCTTGTATTTGGTGTGAACTACGCCTAAAGCCGCGTAACAATCTTGCAGTTTGTCTGCGATGATACGCACTGCTCGCACATCAAACAGCTCATCAAAGGCCAAACTCTTTTTCTGCATTTTTCGCCAAATGCTGTAGATGTGCTTAGGTCGACCACTCACTTCGGCATTGATGCCCGATACTCCCATTTCGTGCGTGAGGTCTTCAACAAAGTCTTTGATGTACTGTTCACGAACGATGCGTCGCTCAGAAAGCTGTTTGGCAATTTGTTTGTAAGTTTCCGGTTGTTGGTAGCGGAAAGCGTAATCTTCAATTTCCCATTTCAGCTGACCGATGCCTAATCGGTTTGCTAGCGGCGCATAGATGTTGGCACACTCTTTTGCCGCCGCACGTCGAACTTCATCTGGCGCTTTTTTAACTTCAATAAGGTTACAAATTCGTTCCGCGAGCTTGATAACTACGCAGCGGAAGTCATCCACCATGGCAAGCAGCATGCGGCGTACGTTATCTACCTGAGATGACGCTGCACTGCCTTCCATGTTGACGTTGAGTTGGCCAATAGCAGCCATTTCTTCAACGCCGTCGATTAATTTTATGATTTCTTTGCTGTATTTCTCTTCCAGAATTTCTCTGTTGAAAGCACCACTTGAAACCAAAGGAAACAGTTGAGCAGCCACTAAAGTGGCTTGATCCATAGACAAGGTGATCAAAATTTCGATCATTTCTCGTCCACGCCACAACAACAGTTCCGCTTGCTCGTTATCAGCTAATACTGTCTGGCAATCTCGATATACTTCGATTAAGCGTGAGGCTGTGTTTTTCTCTTGTCCTAGGCTAGCCACCCAGTTTTCGAGTTCAAACTGTTCATCTTGGTTTAAATGCGCGCTTCTTACCGCAACCATCTCATCATCCTAATTATTATATTCGTGTGGTTTGACTAACACCGTCCAGGTTAGTTCTTTTTACCGCGCGTACACGCTGGCTTTATGACCACCCACCACAAATAAGGGGTCAAAGTCCTAAAGTTAGGACTTTTCAAACAATGCCATCGATTCTAGATGACTGGTATGAGGGAACATATCCAGCATACCTAATTTAGTTAATTTATAGCCTTGCTCTATCAAGCTTTGACTATCCCTAGCAAGGGTAGCAGGATTACAAGAAACATAAACTACACGCTGTGCGCCAAGCTCAGAAACTTGATCGATGATCCCACTCGCTCCCGCGCGTGCCGGGTCTAATAATACTTTATCAAACCGCTCTGCGGCCCAGGCTTGGCCTTCAAAATCTTGCTCAAGGTTAGCGTGATAAAATTGCGCGTTATTGATTTGGTTCAAAGATGCATTGTTTGTGGCTTTTTCTACCATCTCTGCAACACCCTCTACTCCAACCACGTACTTAGCTAATTTCGCAACTGGTAAACTAAAGTTGCCTAAACCACAGAACAAATCTAACACTCGGTCACTCTTTTGTGGGTCTAACCACTCAACCGCTTGTTTGACCATTTGTTGGTTTACACCTTGGTTTACTTGAATAAAGTTATTTGGTGCAAAAGGGATTTTCACTCCAACTTCTTGATAAAAAGGCATATCGCCTTCGATAAGGTCTAATTGTTCTGTCGATGGCATTAAGTACAACGATGCGCCATGACGTTTTGCCAACTCCGTTAGAGATTGAGTTTCACTCGTTGTCAGAGCGCTCAAGTGGCGCAGCGTAATACACGGCCCATTATCACCAAGTACCAGCTCTACATGACCCAATTGTTCCGGCTTTTTAAACGCTTTTAGGGCTGAGTAAATCTCTGGCAGCAAAACATTCAGTTCCGGTGCCAGCACTGGGCAATCGGTCACTTGCGCAATTTGCTTACTCTGCTTTTTACGGAAACCAAAATGTAGCTGACGTGTTTTTTTATCAACAAACAAGCTCACTCTCGCACGGCGACGGTAGGCCTGCGAATATCCCAATAACGGGGCATCTAGTTCAATATCACTGCCTGAAAATTTTCGCATTAGCTGACGCAACGTTTGCTGTTTGTACGTCAATTGTTGGTCATAATCTAAATGCTGCAAATCACAGCCACCGCACTCATGATAATGTGGGCAAAATGGCTCCACACGAGCTTCACTCGGCTTAAGGATTTTAATCAACTTACCGCGAGCGTATTTGCTCTTTTCTTCCACCAATTGAGTGACCACCTCCTCACCCGGCAGTGCTCCATCGATAAACAATGGCTTCTTTTTGAGGTAAGCAATGCCTGCGCCGTGGTGATCTAAACGCTCTACTTGCACTGCTTGGTGCCGAGTATTGAGTTGGGTTTTCTTTTTCGGTTGAAAGATGCGTGCCATGCTCTATGCCTGATTTATGTGTAATTGCTCTTCGGCTTCACTATTCTTGATTGCAGCCGTTGTGTGATTCGAGTGACTTGATTATGCTTACCGTTTATTCGGTGACGTCACTTCTTTGCTCAAGGCTTTATCGTGCGCTTGAGAAATAATGCGTTATTTTCCCATATCCAGACTCCGATGTAATTAGATAACATGACCAGATATGGCTTACGAGCACGTGTAATTACACTAACTCTCGCTCCCACTCTCATTATTGGTTTATTACTGAGCGGCTTTTTCTCATTTAACCGCTACCAAGACCTTGAGAAACAAGTTATCACCACTGGTAACAGCATTATTGAGCCGCTGGCGATTGCCAGTGAAACTCATCTACTATCAGAAAGCCGAGAGGCGGTACGTCGCTTGATAAGCTACGCGCACCGCAAAAACTCCAAACTGGTTCGTAGTATCGCGGTATTTGATGAACATCATGAGCTCTTTGTGACCTCTAACTTTCATCCTAATTTTGAAGCCTTGATGTTTCCCAAAGATAAACCGATCCCGCAACTGGGTAATTCGGAAATCTACGAAAACTCACTGATATTGCGTGTCCCCATTTTGTCAGAAGGTCACTACTTAGCGGAGTTGTCGAACGAAAGCCAAGGCACAAAAGCGATTGGTTACATCGCCGTCGAGTTAGATCTCTCCTCCTTGAGGCTGCAACAGTATCAAGAAGTCTTTTCTGCTTTTTTAGTTCTGGTTCTCGGTCTTGGCTTAGCAAGTGTGTTTGCTTCACGTCTAATGCACGATGTGACCCAACCTATCACCCACATGAAGAATGTCGTTGACCGCATTCGCCGCGGTCATCTTGATGTGCGTATCGAAGGCAAAATGCACGGTGAGTTAGACCAGCTAAAAAATGGCATCAACGCCATGGCGGTATCGTTATCAGAATATCACGTGGAGATGCAGCACAGTATAGACCAAGCCACGTCCGACTTACGTGAAACGCTTGAGCAGCTAGAAATTCAGAACGTTGAGCTGGATATCGCGAAGAAACGCGCGCAAGAAGCAGCTAGGGTTAAGTCAGAGTTCTTGGCGAACATGTCGCACGAGCTGCGTACTCCGCTCAATGGGGTGATTGGCTTTACTCGTCAAATGCTTAAAACGCAGCTTTCTAACAGCCAAACGGATTACCTACAGACGATTGAGAAATCGGCGAACAACCTGCTGAATATCATCAATGACATTCTCGACTTCTCGAAACTTGAAGCGGGTAAGCTGGCACTCGAAAACATTCCTTTTGATTTCCGAGAAAGTTTAGAAGAGGTAATTAACCTACAAGCCACAAGTGCACATGAGAAAGGGTTAGAAATCACCCTAAAAGTGGACCCTAAAATTCCACCAGGTTTAGTTGGGGATCCACTACGTATCCAGCAAATTTTGACGAACTTAGTCGGTAACTCAATCAAGTTTACCGAGCGAGGCAACATTGATGTTAGCGTAGAAATGCGCTCTCAATCAGGAGACTCCGTCGAACTGCAATTCATGGTGCGTGATACCGGTATTGGTATCTCTGAGCGTCAGCAAGCGCAGTTGTTCCAAGCCTTTAGCCAAGCAGATGCAAGTATTTCACGTCGTTACGGCGGTACTGGTCTTGGTCTGGTTATCACTCAGAAACTGGTGAGCCAGATGGGCGGCGAAATCAGTTTAACCAGCCGTCTACACCAAGGTTCAACCTTCTGGTTTACGGTGCGCTTGCACTCAACCGAGATGCCAATGAGCGAACTGATTGAAGTGGAACTTCTGACTGGGAAGCAGTTACTGCTGATTGAACCAAACATGCAAGCCGCATCCGTAACCCAACAGATTCTAAGTCAGGAGGGTATTTTAGTAACCTACCGCTCTTCGCTACCAAACAACGAAGAACAATATGATTATGTACTGTTGAATTTAGCGGCCAACCAGACTCACGATGCGGAAGTTATTACACCTTGGATAGAACAAGCGAAACGCATGGCTCCGAGTGTTCTCCTAGGGACACCGAGTACCGAATTGGCGCTTGCGGACCAAATAATGACAGAGCATCACGTCCAGTGCCTGACGAAACCATTGTCTCGCCGTAAGTTGCTACAAAGCCTGATTAGCGAACATGTAGAATCGCCACCGGTATTAAGCGCTCCAATTACGCCAAGCGAAGGGGACCGTTTACCTCTCACTGTACTAGCAGTGGATGACAACCCTGCAAACTTGAAGCTGATCTCTGCACTGCTCCGCGAACGAGTAGAAACCGTCACCGCCTGTAGCAATGGCCAGCAAGCGGTGAACCTGGCGACAGAGAAAAAGTACGATTTAATCTTCATGGATATCCAAATGCCACAAATGGATGGTGTGACCGCTTGTAAGCACATTAAAGAGTTGGAGCTAAATAAAGACACGCCAGTGATTGCGGTAACGGCGCATGCCATGGCAGGGGAACGAGACCGCTTGCTCTCGGCAGGAATGGATGACTACTTGACCAAACCTATTGAAGAGCATGTGCTACAACAGGTTTTGGTTCACTGGAACCCAAATGCTTGTACAGAGAGCATTGGCAAAGTCGCCCCTTCATACGTTGATGAACCTGAAGGAAGCGCACCACAATCCGTCTCTTCACCTCAACAGGATGTGATTATTGATTGGCAAGCGGCCTTGAAACAGAGCGCGAATAAAGAGGATCTCGCTAAAGACATGCTGCGCATGTTGATTGAGTTCATCCCTGAAGTAGAAGCAGTCGTTGACCAAGCTCTGGAGCAAGAAGATATCTCCCGTGATGACCTAATTCATGTCATCCATAAGCTGCACGGCAGTAGTTCATATTGTGGCGTTCCAAGACTGAAGTCACTCTGTGCGACGCTTGAGCAAGCACTGCGCTCAGGGGTCAGTCTTGAGGAAGTTGAGCCTGAAATGTTCGAGCTGCAAGATGAAATGATTAAAGTCATAACGACTGCAAAATTATACCTTGAACAGTAATCTGCTCGAGAGACAAGAAAGCCAGAGCATCTGCTCTGGCTTTTTAGTATTTTGTTTAAGACTTACAAGCTAGGATTCAAAAATGACCGTCGCCACAGCGTAATGACGCTCATCGGAAATGGACAGGTGAATGTGGTTAACGCCCATCGCATCCGCTATTTGCTTGGCTGTGCCCGTCAATGCGAGCACTGGTTTTCCAAGCTCATCGTTCGAGATGGAAAAATCGTGAAACGTGACCCCTTTTGCGATCCCTGTCCCCAATGCTTTTGAGGCCGCTTCTTTGACTGCAAAGCGCTTAGCAAGATAACGACCTTGCAGCTGAAGCTGTGAGAATTTGGCCATTTCTTCTTCTGAAAGAATCCGCTGAGCAAAAGGTTCACCACTACGAGCTAACGCTTTTTCAATACGCTCAATTTCTGCAATGTCGGTCCCTAACCCTATAATCGCCATCTAGATAGCCCTATGACTGGCGAGCCTCAATCATCAGTGCTTTCATGTCAGCAACCGCTTTATTTAAACCATCAAATACCGCGCGACCAATGATTGAGTGACCAATGTTGAGTTCGTAAATTTCTGGTAATGCAGCAATTGGTGCGACATTGTGATAAGTCAGGCCATGCCCGGCATTAACAATAATACCTAGATCATGTGCATAACTCGCAGCAGCGGCAATCTTCTTCAGTTCAGCTTGTTGTTCGTCTTCTGTAGTCGCATCTGCATAATGGCCAGTATGTAGCTCAATAAACGGAGCGCCACACTTTTTCGCAGCTTCAATCTGTTGACGGTCAGCATCAATAAATAGCGAAACTTTAATGCCTGCATCTGTCAGCTTTTTCGTCGCAGCTTTAATTTTTTCAAGCTGCCCTACTACATCTAAGCCACCTTCCGTCGTCAGTTCTTCACGCTTTTCAGGCACTAAACACACAAACTCTGGTTTAGTTTGCAGCGCAATCTCAACCATTTCGTCAGTCACTGCCATCTCTAGATTCATACGCGTTTGAATGGTTTCACGCAGAATACGTACATCACGATCCAAAATATGGCGACGGTCTTCACGTAAGTGGATAGTGATACCGTCCGCGCCTGCACGCTCTGCAATTTCAGCAGCGTGAACAGGATCTGGGTATTTTGTACCACGTGCATTACGTAGAGTGGCAATATGGTCGATATTGACGCCTAAATAAATTGAGCTCATTTTCCGTTACTCCGTGCTCTGGGGGTCTGAATGAAAAATTCACGACTTTTTAAAGGTTTGCCGCCAAGATACGGCTTTAAGGCTATACGTGTAAAGCGTTTTGCCGCTTTTAGCTGCTCTTTAGTGACGAACCGCCGCTCACTGATAGCAATCAGTTCATTCCCTAAAAACGTGAGGTTATCGCGCCTAACCGAAGCAATAAACCCTTTCTGTTCCCGGTAACGATAGGTCATTTCTGGATCGACGGGCTCGCCGGTACCTGCACAATGCAAAAAATCCACGCCATACCCCATCGCAGACAGCAAGGCTAACTCAAAACGACGCAGTGCAGGCTCAGGGTTCTCGTTGTGCGCCAACTCGGTTAACGCATGCAAATAATCATGAAATAGTGCTGGCATCGGCACTTCAGCCATCAAAATACGGCCAATCAGTTCATTGACGTACATGGCTGAGTAGAGATTAATGCCCGTTAACGGCAAACCTAGACTTATCGGCTCGGCTTGACGCAAAGTTTTCATTGAGCCTTTCCCCGACCATTTAAGTAATAGCGGGGTAAAAGGTTGCAATGCGCCTTTTAAGTTCGAACGCTTACTGCGCGCGCCTTTGGCCATTAAAGTCATTCGGCCATATTCCTCACTAAATACATCAAGGATTAAGCTCGATTCACTGTAAGGGCGTCGGTGCAATACAAAACAGCGCTGTAAACCTTCGGAAGACAGATTACTCATCTAAGTCATTGTGCCTAAAAAGTGTGAAATAAAAAATAAGGAGCCGAGCGGCTCCTTATTTTAATCGATACTGATTTTTCATCGATGTTGGAGCGAAGCACCTTCGCAGCCAAGATTATAAATCGTCTATATAACCCAACGATCGCAACGCTCGTTCGTCGTCTGCCCAGCCAGATTTCACTTTTACCCAGGTTTCTAGGTAAACCTTACGACCGAACAATTCTTCCATATCTAAACGCGCTTCGCGACCAATGGTCTTAATCTTCTCGCCGCCTTTGCCAATCACCATTTTCTTCTGACCATTACGCTCAACAAGAATCAAGGCATTGATGTGGAAACCGTCGGTTTCTGGGTTGTAATCAAAACGTTCAATCTCAACCGTTACTGAGTATGGCAGCTCTTCACCAGTAAAGCGCATCAGCTTTTCACGCACAATCTCAGACGCCATAAAACGCTGAGAACGGTCAGTCACGTATTCTTCTGGGAAGTGATGCGTTGCTTTAGGTAAGTGATTACGCACGTGCTTACGCAGTACGTCAATGTTCTTACCTTGCTTGGCAGAGATTGGCACAACATCCACGAAGTCCATCTTCTTCGACATCTCCGCCATGTGTAGCATCACGTCGTTACGATCTTGTACGTTGTCGACTTTGTTTACACAAAGCACAACTGGGAAGTTCGACTTTTGAAGTTTGGTCAGCACCATCTCATCGTCTTTAGTCCAATGCGTACCATCGACTAAGAAGAACACAAGGTTTACATCACTCAATGACGAGTTAGCTGCACGGTTCATCAAACGGTTAATCGCACGCTTTTCTTCAATGTGAAGTCCAGGCGTGTCGACGTAAATCGCTTGGTAATCGCCGTCCGTATCCACACCCATAATACGGTGGCGTGTCGTTTGCGGCTTACGAGAGGTGATCGAAATCTTCTGACCCAAAATCTTGTTCAAAAGTGTCGACTTACCTACGTTTGGACGACCAACAATAGCAATAAAGCCACAGTGTTGGTTTTCTGGCGAGCTTGGCTCACCCTGTGATGCGAAAAACGCATCGATATCGAATTCGTTATCAGCCATTTGTTAATTGCTCAAGTGCTGTTTCAGCAGCCGCTTGTTCTGCCTTGCGGCGGCTGGTGCCTTTACCGATTACAGGCTTATCCACACCTGCTACTTCGCACTCAACCGTGAACTCTTGGTTGTGCGCTTCACCTTTAATATTAGTCACTGTGTAGACAGGCAGCGGTTTTCTTCTGCCTTGTAGGAACTCTTGTAGGCGAGTTTTCGGATCTTTTTGTGAAACGCCTGGTTTAATGGCTTCAAGGCGTGACTGATACCAACTCAGTACAATGCCTCGCACAACTTCAAGATCACTGTCTAGGTAAATTGCGCCAATAATGGCTTCAACCGCATCGGCTAAAATAGAGTCTCGGCGAAAACCGCCACTCTTCAATTCACCTGGACCTAATTTTAAATAATCTCCTAGATCGAATTCACGACCCAGTTCCGCCAATGTATGTCCGCGAACCAAAGTAGCACGCATGCGGCTCATGTCACCTTCGTTCACTTTTGGGAAACGATGGTACAGATCATCAGCGATGACAAAACTTAAAATTGAATCGCCCAGAAACTCAAGACGTTCATTGTGCTTACTGTTGGCGCTGCGGTGCGTCAGCGCCAAATTGATAAGCCCGGCATCTTGAAACTGGTAGCCGAGCTTTCTCTCTAGTTTATCAATTGGAGAATTCATACTCTCTCGATATTTGAATGGTTAGTGAATGCCACCGATGCGGCTAAAACGCACACCAGTTGGAATCCATGAAGGTAGAACACTATCTGCGCCACGATCAAACTCGAAGCTGATCCAGATCGCGACAGCTTTACCGACTAAGTTTGCTTCTGGAACAAAGCCCCAGTAACGGCTGTCAGCACTGTTGTCACGGTTATCACCCATCACAAAATACTGACCTTGTGGTACAACCCACTCTGTCGTGCCGCTGCGTGGGAAATATTGCTCCACGCGGTTACGCACAAGAGGGTTAACCAAAATATTGTGCTCAACGTTACCCAATTTTTCATCCAGTTGGATCATTGGAATACCGTTCGAGCTAAACTGACTTTCTTCAACGTTGCTCAGTTTAACTGGCTTACATGCCGATTCGCCTTGGCTTTGCACGCAAAGCTGCTTATCACTTGAATAACGCACGATATCACCAGGTAAACCAACTACACGCTTAATGTAGTCCACACTTGGTTGTGGTGGGTATTTGAAGACCACGATATCACCACGCTCAGGCTTACCAGTTTCCACTAGCTGAGTACGCCATACTGGGTCTTTTAGACCGTACGCGTACTTCTCAACTAAAATGAAATCGCCAACCAGCAAGGTAGGCATCATTGAGCCTGATGGGATTTGAAATGGTTCGTAGATAAAAGAACGTAATACTAAAACGAACGCGATCACAGGAAAAATAGAGACGCTATTTTCAACCCACCAAGGCTGACGCTCAACTTTTTGCAAGGTCACTGCATCCAAACCATTAGACGTCTGAGCTTGAATCTCAGCCAGTTTTTCCTGACGCTTTTTCGCGAAAACCAGCTTTTCCAATAGCCAAACCACGCCAGTTACCAAAGTCGCAATAACCAACATCAGTGAGAATGTATTCGCCATTAAATTCCCTTATCTAAAAATACGAAAGTGAAAGAGCCGAAACCCTTTCACTTATTTTAATATCTAACGTCTTAAGACCGACAAGTGTGAGACAAAGTTCAACTTTAGTCTTTACCTACGTGAAGGATGGCTAGGAACGCTTCTTGAGGCAGCTCAACGTTACCGATCTGCTTCATGCGTTTCTTACCTTCTTTCTGTTTCTTCAGAAGTTTCTTCTTACGACTTACGTCACCGCCGTAACATTTCGCAATAACGTTCTTACGCAACTGTTTTACCGTTGAACGAGCGATAATGTGGTTACCAATTGCCGCTTGGATTGCGATATCAAACATTTGGCGAGGGATGAATTCTTTCATCTTCTCTACCAACTGACGACCGCGAGTCTGAGACTGATCTTTGTGTGTGATCATCGCCAATGCATCAACAGTGTCACCGTTAAGAAGAACGTCTACACGTACCATATTCGAAGCTTCAAAACGCTGGAAGTTGTAATCCAAAGATGCGTAACCGCGTGATGTTGATTTCAGACGATCGAAGAAATCCAGTACCACTTCAGCCATTGGAATATCGTAAGTCACAGCGACTTGGTTACCGTGGTAAACCATATCAACTTGACTGCCTCGCTTTTCAACACACAGTGTGATTACGTTACCTAGGTACTCTGAAGGCACAAGGATGTTACAACGCGCAATCGGTTCACGAATTTCTTCAATGTCATTGATCGCTGGTAGTTTTGCTGGGCTATCAACATACAGCAGATCGCCATCCGTCTTCTCAACTTCGTAAACTACCGTTGGTGCTGTGGTGATAAGATCCAAGTCGTATTCACGCTCTAGACGCTCTTGGATGATTTCCATATGCAGCATGCCAAGGAAACCACAACGGAAACCAAAGCCAAGTGCCGCAGAGTTTTCTGGCTCGTAGAATAGCGATGCGTCGTTTAGGCTTAGTTTGCCTAGTGCGTCACGGAAGTTTTCGTAATCGTCAGAAGATACAGGGAACAGACCTGCGTAAACCTGAGGTTTAACTTTCTTAAAGCCAGGTAGCGGTTTATCACAACCATTCTTCGCTAGAGTCAGAGTATCACCAACAGGGGCACCAAGAATGTCTTTGATACCACAAACAACCCAACCTACTTCACCAGTACGAAGGATATCGGTATCTACTTGTTTTGGCGTAAAGATACCAAGGCGGTCTACACCCCAAACTTGGCCCGTACTCATCACTTTGATCTTATCGTTCTTCTTCAGTTCGCCGTTTTTAATACGCACTAGAGAAACAACGCCAAGGTAGTTATCAAACCATGAGTCAATGATCAGCGCTTGTAGTGGCGCATCTGGATCACCTTCCGGTGCTGGAATCGCTGACACAATGTTCTCTAGAACGTCATCAACACCGATGCCTGTCTTCGCAGAACAGCGGGTTGCTTCCATTGCATCGATACCAACGATTTCTTCAATTTCTTCCGCTACACGCTCAGGATCGGCTGCTGGTAGGTCAATCTTGTTCAAGATTGGCACAACCTCTAGATCCATTTCGATCGCGGTGTAACAGTTAGCCAGTGTTTGAGCTTCAACACCTTGACCCGCATCCACAACCAATAGCGCACCTTCACAAGCCGCTAGAGAACGTGATACTTCATATGCAAAGTCAACGTGCCCCGGAGTATCGATGAAGTTCAGCTGATACGTCTCACCGTCTTTAGCGGTGTAGTTTAGCGTCACACTCTGAGATTTGATGGTGATGCCACGCTCACGTTCAAGATCCATAGAATCCAGAACCTGTGCGGCCATTTCACGATCGGTTAACCCGCCACAAACTTGGATTAGACGGTCTGATAGGGTCGACTTACCATGGTCGATGTGGGCGATAATCGAAAAGTTACGAATGTGCTTCATAGATTTAGGGTGACTAACTCTTTACAAATAGGGACAGTAAGAAACGCCATCTACTGACGGCATTTCAATCAAGTTGGCAGATTCTACCGAATTTCGTTAACGGGCGCACGTAATTTAAAGTACATACCCAAATAACCTTTAGTGGAGGGGGACAGCACTTACTGGATTGGCTCTCCAAGTACCCGAACGAGGGTAACTTGGCGCTTAGATTCATCTTCTAACGGACGAGAAACACGTTTTGCGATCCACATTCCACCAGCGGCAAACAATACCGATGCCAATATGATGATGCCTTCCCCGCCGGCTGTCAGCGGCGCTAATAGGAAGTGACCAAACATCGCACCGATAATCAAACCAAACAATGGCAGTAAATAAACCGCCATTGCTGATTTTATTAGGCTCGACTCAGGAAAACCAATCTCGACGACTTGACCTATTTTCACCGATTTATCCGTGCGCAGGTGCCAAGATAAACTCTTGTTACCAATGGCTTTAGTAACAACGCCCGTTCCACAGCTTTTCTGTGAAGAGCAACTACTGCAACTGGTCTGCTGTTCGCAACTTAAATCAATTTCGTATTGCTTGCCGCGACGATGCACGTCTGTCACGGTAGCCAACGCGGTCATCATTGTTATTTACTCTTTGTTACATTAAATGTGACAGATTGGGCGATACGCTGTGCTGTGGTCGGTGGAATGTCTCCTACAACAGAGATTTCATGTTGACCACTCACAAAACTGTGTAGCGTTCTTCTGCCTTGGCGAACCAACTGCCCTTTTAACGAATGCTCATCCTTGTTTGCTACGTAAACAGAGAAGCTAAACAGACCATCAGAATACAGCTGGCTCTCCACCATTTGGTTAGTAACGGCCATACGATAGCGGTTGAGCTCGTTCGGCTCGAAACCCTCAGGGATCCAACCAACCTGCCAATTACTGGTCCCAATATCGCCTTTTGGCATGGTGAGAACAGCAGGTAATTGAACATCTTGCAGGCCACTCATTAACTCTGCGATTTTTGGGTTTACCGTGTAAGAAATAGTGCGATATTGTTCAAGCATCTCACCATCGCGGTCCACAAGGTCGGCACGTAACGGCAATTTACTCTTCTCATCGATCCATAGTACGTATGAATAGCGCAGACCGTCTTTAGGAACAATACGCAGCACTTGTGTTGCCACACCAGCTTCACGAGCTCTACCCACTTTTACGTAGTCGTAATACAAGTTTAGCTCATCGATATTGGTGTTGAGCATAGGCATAGTCGGAGCGACCATTTTACCTGACTCGATGGTGAATGGTTCTAAACCCGTTTCGATATAACTTACTTCAGTTCCGCGACGAATCACTTCACGCACAGGGCCACTTAAGTAGACAAGATGAGCATATTGATCGTCACCATGCGTGGCATGACGATACAGCAACGGCTCAATGCTGTTCTTTTTGATAAGGATATAAGAGAGTTCGTAACTTAAATTCTTACTCGCCTCGCTCATTTGATGCAATAAAGCCTCCGCTGGCTTATCACCAGCAAAGGCTTGAGAAGACATCATACTGAACAGAGCGCAAGCGCTGATCAGAAATTTTTTCATTCAATATCCGGATTCAGATTTGCATCTTGTTGAGATGCATCACTGTTAATTCGTAACTGCAATTCGTAGTCTCGCAGCATAGCATGAACACGCTTGCGCTGCTCTTGCATATTTGCCTCGCCTACAGAACGTTCTACAGACTCACGAGTCAAACTCACTGGTTCTGCGCTGCCAGCAAACGGAACCGTCTGCAATACAGGTAATTGATCTGTTTGCGGCGACATTGAATCGCTACCACCGTACTGCTGTACACCTAAAATAACAACAAGCGATACACATGCAGCAACAGCAACTTGACCAAACTGCGTCAACCAACCTGGCAACTGACGTTTTGCTTTTTGCGGTTCTGGTTGCGACTCTTTTGGCGTATCCGCAATTGAGATAACATTTGCACTGTGCGAATCAAACGCACGGTGTGCAGGTTCATCTTCTAACGCTAACGCCACGCTTTCAGCAATATTCCACTCAGGTTTTGCTGGCGCTTCGCCTCGCATCACATCACCAATCAGGTGATAGTTCTGCCAAGCATCACGGCTCTCTTGGTCTTGCTCTAACTCTTGAATTAAAGCCTTATCGACCAATTCTCCATCCATGAGAGCTGAAAGTTTTTCTTTGTCAGCCATTATTTTCACCATAGTTATTACTTGTACTAGCGTTGCAAAAGAGGTCTGATTTTCTTTTCCACCGCCTCACGAGCACGGAAGATACGCGATCGTACCGTTCCTACCGGGCAATCCATCACTTCTGCAATTTCTTCATAACTCAAGCCATCGAGCTCTCGTAATGTCATTGCGGTTTTTAAATCTTCAGGTAAAGCTTCGATTGCACTGAACACCACCCGTTGCAATTCTTTGGACAACGTTAAGTTCTCAGGGTTCGATATTTCTTTAAGTGCACTACCTGTTTCGTAAAATTCAGCATCTTCAGCATCGACATCTGTCGCTGGAGGTCTACGCCCTTGAGCAACAATGTGATTTTTCGCAGTATTCACTGCAATGCGATACAGCCACGTATAAAACGCACTTTCCCCACGAAAGCTAGGGATAGCTCGGTAAGCTTTAATAAACGCTTCTTGTGCTACATCTGGTACATCGCCAGGATTACTAACGTATCTGGAAATAAGATTACATACCTTATTCTGGTACTTTGTTACCAACAGGTTGAATGCTTGCTTATCGCCATTCTGAACTCGCTCAATCAATACTTGATCGGTCAGCTGCTCGTTCATTCGAGCGGATACTCCTATTTGTTATGCCCCTACTCTTCTCAGATATGGGTACTAATTATGCAAAACGTAGTATTGACACCACTGCTTACTTGAGCACTATTGTGACCCTAACGTGAATGAGAAAGTTCCATGGTTTCTCAAGTTTTTTGTCATTGTTTTTTCACAGTGTGATGTCTGTACCCAAATGACCACCGCTGCCTGACTTTAGTCTAAGTTTGACAAGCGAGCATCTTGGAGGGAAATGGGTATAATGAATGATCTCTGTCCCAGATTGTGCTGGGTCGAGCATGGAAAAGCAATGGCATTGACAAACTATTACTTTTCATTTGCATGGCTAATGGCTATCTGAACACCGCGTTACAAATTATAACTTAGGAAGCATGCTCATGCTCTGCATGAAAAAGAAGAGTGGCTCAGTCACCGCCGTAACACGGACGTCGATAGGTCTCCCAACTTAGCCCTTAGCGACAGATGTCGCGATAATGGAATGCACATGGTGTGCAAATAATACACAAGGTAACTTTGTTACCTTAGCTTGGGATTATAAAAGTTATATGAACACAAATCGTGAACATGAGTGTGATGTATTAGTGGTAGGGAGTGGCGCGGCAGGTTTGTCGTTGGCTTTGCGCGTTGCTAACCACTGTAAGGTGATGGTGCTGAGTAAAGGACCACGCAGCGAAGGGGCAACCTACTATGCTCAAGGCGGTATCGCTGCCGTATTTGATGAGTCAGACACCATTGATTCACACGTTGAAGACACGCAAATCGCCGGGGATGGTATTTGCGATGAGGAGACCGTGAGGTTCATTGCTGAGCATTCAAAAGAGTGTGTACAGTGGTTGATTGACGGTGGTGTCCCATTTGATCGTGAAGAAGATGACTCTGACGATGAACCTCGCTACCACTTAACTCGTGAAGGTGGTCATAGCCGTCGTCGTATTCTTCACGCGGCAGATGCGACAGGTATGGCGATGCAAACCTCCCTGCAAGATAACGCTCATAACCATCCAAACATTCATGTTCTCGAACGTCACAATGCTCTGGACTTAATCACCGAAGACAAAATTGGCGGTGATAAAAACAAAGTTATCGGTGCTTATATTTGGAACCGCAACGAAGAGCATGTCGAAACCGTGCGAGCCAAATTTGTGGTTCTCGCTACAGGTGGTGCTTCAAAGGTTTATCAATACACCTCTAACCCAGATGTGTCGTCTGGTGATGGTATTGCGATTGCTTGGCGTGCAGGGTGTCGTGTGGCGAATATGGAATTTAACCAGTTCCACCCTACGTGTTTATATCACCCAGAAGCACGTAACTTCTTGCTGACTGAAGCGTTGCGTGGCGAAGGTGCTTACCTGCGCCGTCCAGATGGTTCTCGCTTTATGCCGGATTTCGATGAACGTAAAGAGCTTGCTCCGCGTGACGTCGTGGCTCGTGCTATCGACTTCGAAATGAAGCGTTTAGGCGCCGACTGTATGTATCTCGACATCAGTCATAAGCCTGCTGACTTTATTACGAAACACTTCCCAACCATTTATTCACGTTTGATGGACTTGGGCATTGACATGACTAAAGAGCCAATCCCAATCGTACCTGCTGCACACTACACTTGTGGCGGTGTCATGGTGGATAGAAATGGCTGCACCGATCTGAAAAATTTGTATGCGATTGGTGAAGTTAGCTACACCGGGCTGCATGGTGCTAACCGCATGGCATCAAACTCACTTCTCGAATGCGTGGTTTATGCTTGGTCTGCGGCAAAAGATATTCTAAAACATCACACTAACGTTGAGCTACCTTCACAGGTGCCATGTTGGGATGAAAGCAAAGTAACCAATAGTGATGAAGAAGTGATCATTCAGCACAACTGGCACGAGCTTCGTCTGTTTATGTGGGACTACATGGGCATTGTGCGAACTGACAAGCGTTTAGAGCGCGCCTTACGCCGCATCCAACTGTTGCAACAAGAAACACACGAGTACTACAGCAATTTCCGAGTGTCGAACAACTTATTAGAACTGCGTAACCTTTTACAAGTAGCAGAGTTGATGGTTCGTTGTGCGATGCAGCGTAAAGAGAGTCGAGGTTTGCACTACACGCTTGATTATCCGAACCAACTGGAAAACAGCGGACCAACGATTTTGGTTCCAGCTAAACAGCTTTAACTCTACCAAGTAAACTATTACATCAGCAGGGAGCATTAGCTCCCTGTTTCATTTCCCATTGGCGTAATACCAAAGATAGTTGACGATACTGCTCATCGTCACAGCTATCACGCCAAATCGTAACACTACGGCCAGATTGCAATTGGAATGTTATCTTGAATGGTGATGCCGATGTATCGACTCGCTGTAAATGACCCTTTTCGGACTCAATATCTTCCGAGTATTCGCCATACTCAAGGGCATCAAACCTAACCGAGCCATCGCAGTGCACATACCAATGCCCATGACTTGTAGGTTGAACAAGGCCTTGGCTTGAGAGAGCCTTAACAATCAGTAATAACAAATAAGTCGATAATACGAGCGGAATGCTAGAGAAGATAACAGCCCAAGTCATCAATAAGAAAAGTACAACATTGAGGACTCGGGCAGTCAGAGAGGGAGAAGCAGTAAAATTAACGAACTTTGCTGAGGTTATGGGCGACAATTTTATCAACCATTGCTGCATGACCTAAATTTTCGCTACGGCCATGCCCCATTACCCAAGTAAACAGATCAGGATCATCGCATTCAAGTAAAGAAACAAAGTCACGCTGCTCTTGTTCACTCAGAGTATCAAAGCACTCTTCAAAAAACGGCATAATTACTACGTCAAGCTCAAGCATGCCTCGACGACAAGCCCATTTAATACGCGCTTTTTCTTCCGGAGTGTACATTCACTATTCCTTCATAGATGTCTTGTTGTTAGTGCGGAGTGTAACAAGGGATGTGCTACGTCACTAGTGTGCGGGTCACAATACGATAGTGAAAGCAGACAAATGTTGATTCGTAAATCGCTCCCCTAGTATCTCAAGGTTATTTGGGTATAACATAGCGGAAAAATATCTTCAAAAGGCATTGTAATTATGGAATGGCAAACTCGTTTTTCAGCACTACCTATCTCAACTCAAGACGCACTTCCAGAGTTATCTATCTCGCTGCTGGACAATTTCGGCATGATCACCATGGTCGGTGACGATAAAAAATCATACTTACAAGGTCAGGTTACCTGCGATGTCGTTTCTTTAGAACAAGACCAATCAACATTAGGCGCACATTGTGATGCGAAAGGTAAAGTGTGGAGTGTGTTCCGCCTTTTCCATCACCACGATGGCTACGGCATGATCCAACCAAAATCGGCGATTGACGTAGAACTTAGCGAAATAAAAAAATACGCCATTTTCTCTAAAGTAACGATTGAAGCTTCTGATGAAGTTATCTTAGGTGTTGCCGGCGTCAAAGCCGATGAGCTTATTTCTTCAATGAGCAAAACGACTGGCAGCGTTCGCCCTGTTGAAGGCGGCACCGCGGTACAAGTTTCACAAAACCGCTGGCTACTGATATTAAGTGCGCCAGCTGCACAACAAGTCGTTGAAAATACAGATGCTGCCCTTACGACAAATGAGCTTTGGAATCGTTTCGACATTGAAGCTGGTTTACCATTTGTCTCTGCATCCGCGCAGAATGCTCACATTCCACAAGCACTCAACGTGCAAGCTTTAGGAGGCATTAGCTTCACAAAGGGCTGCTACACAGGACAAGAAACGGTAGCACGAGCTAAGTATCGCGGTACCAATAAACGTGCGATGTATATCGTAAAAGGTGCAACTTCTGCTCCATTCAGTGACGAACCAATTGAGCTCGAACGCAGCGTAGGTGAAAACTGGCGTTCAGTAGGTGCTTTATTAAATCACTACCAGTTCAGTGACAATCACGCGATTGGCCTGATCGTGCTGCCTAATAATCTCGATGAAGACACTCGTCTTCGTTTAGTTGCGCAACCAGAATGTGAATGGACAATCGAATCACTGCCTTACAGTCTTGATGATGAGTAATACAATCAATACTCCTTTGATGCAATTTCTCACAGACCAACACATTCCGTTTCGTCTGTTACCGCATCAAAGACCAGCAACGACCATTGAGGATGCCGCGCACCAACGCGGCATTCGCCCCTCTCAAATGGTGAAAGCAATCTTGCTACGAGACATGGGTAATCAATATGCACTCGCCTGTGCACCAGGTGATCGTAGCGTTGATCCCAAAAAAGTGCGCTCGTTACTGAAATGTCGCCGGATGACTTGTGTTGATCAAGCCGACGTTGAGTCCATCACTGGTTACAAAATTGGTACTGTCACTCCTCTGTTACTCAAACGTCATATGCCAATCGTGTTCGACCCTAGCTTACTAGAAGAACAGGAAGTCACGATCAGCAGTGGCGATCGAATGGCTGGGCTGGCGCTTTCTATTCAAGATCTTATCCAATTGTGCCAGCCGACCGTAGCTGAGATCTGTCGTTAATCGTCTAAAAACAATGTAATGACACGTAGTGTTTCTATCACTGCGTGATCTCGCTCATATCTACAAAAATAGACATGAGAATTTTTAATCACATATAAAACATAAATAGTCACAAAGATAAAACTCGTATATGCTGAATTTGTTGGTTAAGTTTCAAACAAGCACTTAACCAATATAAAGTGAGTCAGCTAGCTGAGTGACAGCATTCATGCAGTTAGTTATCCACTTTTGTGTAATGCATCTGTGACTATTCGCCCGCTGAAGCGGGCTTTTTTTTACGTGGAACTTTTTCTCTTTCATTTCCTCTAATCGTTAGAACGTAAAGTGTGTTACGCGAAGCACGACCTTAATAGAAACAACTAGCAAACAACCGTTTTCGTTCTATTCTTAATTCTGTAACAAAACTATTGCTTAATGCGTCACGTAAAAAGGAGTGTATTGGCGTAAGGGTTCCTTTAGAGAGGTTATTTTTGGGGTAATCCTCACGCTATTTAAGAGATGACACTGTCAAATTGTCTAAGACAACACAATTCTCTGACGCAACACCCTACATCTGTATTTAATACTATTGCTGTCACAATAATTTTCGCGTCCAGAACGTAGAATACCTAGGCTAGGTTAGATAAAAGGAAAGTAAATATGAGACTGTTTAAGCGCTATACACCAAGTATGATTGCTAAACATATAAGTCGTCTTTTTAAAGGAAGAATTTATATTTACGGGGTCGGTAGATTCGAGTTTGATAACGGTAAGTTAATACTGCCGGAGAAAGCAGAGCAACGCCATTTCCGAGCGGTCAAAGAGATCAATCAAGAAATAATGAAACTCCGATGCGCATATGCTTAGCAAAATGTTGATAAAACAAAGGCTGGATTAACCAGCCTTTTGTGTATTTGAAGTTTGCTTTGCACTTACTGACGCGCCAGATCCGGCAAGTGTCCCTTTAAACCAAGCGCGCGCTTCATGATCTCATCTTTCGCTCCCGGCAGTTGCCCCGCTAAACTTAAACCAATGCCACGAACGAGCTTCTTAGCAGGGTTCTCGCCAGAGAACAAATCTCGAAACCCTTGCATAGTAGCGATCATCTTTGCCGCTTCCGCTTTTCGCCAACGCTCGTAGCTTCTTAGGTTGCGTTTACTGCCGATATCTTGACCCTGCTTCCAAAGTGCTAATACCTCTTGAGCAAGACTGGCCGCATCTAATAAACCTAAATTCACACCCTGCCCCGCTAATGGGTGAATGGTATGGGCCGCATCACCAACCAGCGCGACTCGCTCGACAACAAAATCTCGCGCATAGCGCATTTTCAAAGGAAACGCAGCACGCTCTCCCACTACTTCACATAGACCAAGTCGAGCATCAAACTCACTCGTCAACGCTTTATTGAAATCATGTTCACTCATTGCCACTAACTGCTCTGCTCGATTTGGCTCCGTGGACCAAACAATAGAGCACATATCTGGTTGCGACATTGGCAAAAATGCCAACGGTCCGTGAGGAGTAAATATCTGGCGCGCAATGCTGTTGTGTGGCATAGCAGTTTTGACATTCGCGACCAAAGCATGATGACCATAGTCCCAATGCGTTAATGGAATATCCATTTGATGGCGAAGCCACGAATTCGCCCCATCGGCTCCGACCACTAATTTAGCGGTCATGGCTTGGCCATTATCGAGCGTCAGCCAGCTTTCTTGCTCACCGACCGCGAGAGTCGCGCAACGTGCAGGCATAAACATCGTGACGTTATCGAGCTTTTGGACTTGTTCAAGCAGTGCAAGTTGAATCACACGATTCTCAACAATATGTCCTAAATCAGGTTGTGCCATACTTTGTGCATTAAATTCAATGCTGGCAAAGCTATCTTGTTCCCATACTTCCATGCCATGGTAAGGCGAAGCTCGGCGCTGTTCTATGCCCTGCCAAGCACCAAGTTTACGCAAAATCGTCTCACTAGAGCGGCTCAGCGCAGACACACGAACATCGGGCAATTCTTTCAACGAATCATCTGGCACTTTACCTTCAATAACGGCGACACGCAGATCACTGTCTTTGAACGCGGCAGCAAGTGCCAACCCAACCATCCCTCCGCCGATGATGGCGATATCTACACTTTGCATCATTGCTTTTTATTACCTAATTCAGTGCGGCCGTTCATCGTTTTACCAAGCCAAGTGTATGGCGTAGTAGCGGCTGCTTAAAAATAGAAAGGTTATCCATCGCTGCTAAGGCAGTATTTCGGCCAATTCGCATCGCGGGTAAATCATTTGAAAAAACATGCACCAAGGCACTGGTTAGCCAAATAGTTTCGCTTCGATCTGTTTCTCTACGTTGACTAAAGCGCATCAGGCCTTGATAAAGACCCACATCCTCACTTTGCTGCACAATTTCTTCTGCTAGTGAGACTACATCGCGAATACCGAGATTAAAGCCTTGTCCAGCTATCGGGTGCAGCGTTTGCGCCGCATTTCCAACAATCGCAAAGCGATGTGAAATGTTTTGCTTTCGATGGCGAAGAAGCAATGGGTAACTTGCACGGCGCCCCACTTTTTTCATCGCGCCTAAACGCCAACCAAAATCGTTCTGTAAACGCTGGAGAAATGCTTGATCAGATAACTCAAGAACGGCTTGGGCTTCTTCAGGGTGCAAACACCAAACTAAGGACATTCGATTGTCACTCATTGGCAATAAAGCAACAGGGCCATTTTCAGTAAAACGTTCAAAGGCTCTACCTTGATGAGATTCTTGAGTCACAATATTGGCAATGACAGCCACTTGTTCAAAATCTTGCTCAGAAAGTTCTAGACCAATTTTCTGACAACAGGTCGAAACAGCACCATCTGCAGCCACCAACAGTTTTGCTTCAAGTTGCTCACCACTTTTCAACGTCACATGGGTACAGTTTTGCTCGCGCTCGATATCAGTAACCGAGTCAGGACAAAACAGCGTAATTGATTCGCTGCTGTCTAATAATTCTTGATATACACGCCCAACATCGGCTAATTCTACAACATACCCTAGAGCTCCCACCCCAACCTCTTGCTTGGTAATCTCCGTCATCCCAGCATGAGAACGGTCAGAAACGTGGATATGTTCAATGGGGGTGACAAACGGTTCTACTGACGTCCAGAGCTGTAGTTGACGCAACAGATTGACAGTACCGTAAGACAATGCGATTGAGCGAGAGTCAAAACCAGGGTGCATATCTGATTGTGCTTTAAAAGGCTCAACGACGGCAATGCGGAGCTTTCCCTGAGACAAATGGTCAATCGCCAATGCTAACGTTGCACCAGCCATGGCACCACCAGCAATGACTACATCATATTGCTTCATACTAACCTCTGGACGGTCTACGATTAGTGAATAGTAGGTTTTTTGTCGCTGCTTTCAGGACGAACACCAAATTCAGCATGAATCGTTAGTACGCAAGCTTTGATGTGCTCAATCACTTGCTCTAGCAATTGCGCTTGTTCACCAAGATCGTCATCTTCATCAATGCCTAATTTGGCAATCTCTTCTAGATCAGCCAGTGCTTCTTTAGCGTCATCAGATGCTTTGTTAAGCGCAACGCCTGCTAGACCTAGCCCAGAAATAAAGTGGTTTACAAAGTCGGACACACTGTCGGCTAATGCGAATAAGCCTTCTTCGCCCGGCTCATCTGGCAATAGTAAAGACAGCTCCATTGATGTGCCAGTAAGCTCATTAACAGTAACGTTGAATATGCTCTGAGCAAAAGTGAGTGCTGTCGAGGGCCACCCCATCCCATCATTGGTGTAGTCAAAAAGAATCGGCTGCCAAGTTTGATCATTGATCGCCAATCCACCACTTAACATGCCAACAAATAAGCCATGTAACTCCGCCGGTGTCACAGCCAGGCTTGCCGATTGCAGTTCAGCAGCAATAGATTGGTATTCAGGAAGGGTGATTTCACTCATAACTTGGCTCATTCTTGCGTAATAATGTATTGGTATATCCTACCATCAAGGTTAGTGGTCTGAAACGGCTATCAAATTCAATTTTGGACAGCATTTGTTCAATTTGCCCAATTCCTGTGTGATCTCGTCATCATTTCTCTTTCTGTGATGGGAAATGCTTGAATCTTAATAGCGGTTTTCCTATAGTTTGCTCCTCGGTAGTTGTATGAAGCAACACCTTAGATAGCGCGAATATAGAGTTTATTCATCATGAGCAATCAAGCGATCGACGTTGAAATATTAGGCAAACTTACACGTGTGAATTGTCCGACAGGACAAGAAGAGTCTCTTGTTGCAGCGGCAAAAGATCTGGATCGCCGATTGAAAGAAATGAGCGAACGTACTAAGGTAACCAATGAAATCCAACTGCTGACCTTTGCTGCATTGAATATTTGCTATGAGTTGCACACCAAGTCATACGAATCCAATGGTCAACAGCAAGAAATTACTGAGCGAATGGAAAAGCTCACCGCGTCTTTAGAGAACGCACTAAGCAAAGTTACGCAAGGACAGCAGTAAATACAAAATTTACCCTGGGGTGTGCGTCAGCAGGATTTAAGTCCCTGAGCCGATAAGCAATACCTAAGGGTTAGTATTTGGTAACTATTGAGCAAGCTCGGCATGCACCGAGAAGCCTACGGTTGTCATTGCTGATCCGCCTTGAACCAGCTGGTTCAAGGGCCACAATCCTCAACGGCACCCTGGGGTATTCTCTCTATGTCAGACCTCTCTCGACAAGACTTCCGCAAACTGATTCGTGAAAAGCGCAACGCTCTGTGCAGTGATACACAATACCAAGCGGGAATCGACCTTATTACTCAATTTTCCCAACTTCCTGAAATCGATCAGGCGCAACATATTGCCATCTACCTTTCTGCAGACGGTGAGCTTGATACTAAACCGCTCATTGAATGGTTATGGCAACAGGGAAAATCGGTTTATCTGCCCGTCATCCATCCCTTTTCTAAAGGTCAGTTACTGTTTCTTCAGTATATAAGTGATGAACAGCTCGTCTACAACAAGTACGGCATCTTAGAGCCCAAGCTCGATATCAGACACCTCAAACCCGTTCGCCAGCTTGATTTAATCTGCACGCCTTTAGTTGGGTTCGACAGTATCGGACACCGCTTAGGCATGGGCGGAGGGTACTACGATCGTACTCTGTCACGTTGGTTTATAACTGGAGAGGGTGCTAAACCTGTCGGTATCGCTCATGACTGCCAACATGTAGAACGCTTACCAATTGAAAGCTGGGATATTCCATTACCTAAGATCGTGACCCCAAGCCAAATATGGCAATGGGAAAGTGACAAGTAAGCCGCTATAATCACGCCCGCAAACGTTAACGAACATCTATTCAGGAGATTGGCATGACTCAAGATGAAATGAAAAAAGCGGCTGGTTGGGCAGCACTAAAATATGTTGAGAAAGGCAGCATTGTCGGTGTTGGTACTGGCTCTACCGTGAATCACTTCATCGATGCACTAGGCACTATCAAAGATGATATTAAAGGTGCAGTGTCTAGCTCTGTCGCTTCAACTGAGCGCCTTAAAGAGCTTGGTATTGAAGTATACGAGTGCAACGATGTAATGAAGCTGGATGTGTATGTTGATGGCGCAGATGAGATCAACCCAGCACGTGAAATGATCAAAGGCGGCGGCGCGGCTCTGACTCGTGAGAAAATTGTCGCAGCAATCTCTGATAAGTTCGTATGTATCGTTGACGGCACTAAAGCAGTTGACGTACTTGGCCAGTTCCCATTGCCTGTTGAAGTAATCCCAATGGCACGCTCTTACGTGGCTCGTGAATTGGTAAAACTAGGTGGTGATCCAGCTTACCGTGAAGGCGTTGTGACTGACAACGGCAACGTGATTCTGGATGTGCACAATATGCAAATTACCAACCCGAAAGAAATGGAAGACAAAATAAACGGCATCGCTGGTGTGGTGACTGTGGGTCTTTTCGCTCATCGTGGTGCAGACGTAGTGATCACTGGCACACCAGAAGGTGCAAAAATTGAAGAGTAAATAACAGCCCAAAATGAACCTATCTGGTTCACTTTTCTGTTATTTCATTACATACGGTGCTGCAAGGCACCGTTTTTTATTCCTTTCTATAAGAAAATTATCTCTTATTCCGTAATTTTCTTACCCAAAGCAATTTTTTTTTGTTACTTTATTGAACAGAAGACGCACAGGGAAACGTTTGTCTTCCTACAAAACTGTTAATTATCCCCTTTTTAATAGTTTTGCCCAATGTGCGCCACATTAGCCCACCTTTCCATTTTAAGGACGAGAAAAAATGGCCAAAGTTTCACTGGAAAAAGAAAAGATTAAGATCCTCTTGTTAGAGGGACTCCACCCTTCTTCAGTTGAAGTTCTTCAAGCAGCTGGTTATACCAACATTGAATACCATAAAGGTTCCCTTCCGGAAGAAGAACTAATTGAAGCGGTAAAAGACGTGCACTTCATTGGTATCCGCTCCCGTACGAACCTATCCGAAGAGGTAATCAATGCGGCGAACAAGCTGGTTGCAATTGGCTGTTTTTGTATTGGTACTAACCAAGTAAACCTAGATGCAGCAGCAAAACGCGGTATTCCTGTCTTTAATGCACCATTCTCTAACACTCGAAGCGTGGCAGAGCTTGTACTTGGGCAAATCCTTTTACTAGTGCGTGGTATTCCTGAAAAGAATGCACTTGCACATCGCGGTATTTGGAAGAAAAGTGCAGACAACTCTTACGAAGCTCGTGGTAAGTGCCTTGGCATTATCGGATACGGTCACATTGGTACTCAGCTTGGTATTATTGCCGAAAACTTAGGTATGCGCGTTTACTACTACGATATTGAGAACAAACTGTCCCTTGGTAATGCGACGCAAGTACATACCATGAGTGAACTACTGAACAAATGTGATGTGATTTCTTTGCACGTTCCCGAAACACCGGAAACGAAAAACATGATGGGTGAAGCTGAATTTGCTCGAATGAAACCAGGCTCCATCTTTATCAACGCGGCACGTGGCACCGTTGTGGATATTCCTGCACTTTGCCATAGCTTAGAAGCTGGTCACCTTGCCGGCGCTGCAATTGATGTATTCCCAACTGAACCAAAAACGAATGCTGACCCGTTCGAGTCTCCTTTACAAAAATTCGATAACGTCATCCTCACTCCACACGTTGGTGGTTCAACACAAGAAGCACAAGAGAATATCGGCTTAGAAGTGGCGGGTAAACTGGCTAAGTACTCTGATAACGGATCGACACTTTCAAGCGTAAACTTCCCTGAAGTGTCATTACCAGAACACAGTGGTGAGTGCTCTCGTCTGCTTCATATCCACAAGAACCGTCCTGGTATCCTAACTCAGATCAACACCATCTTTGCTGAAGAAGGCATTAACATTGCCGCGCAGTACCTACAAACAGCCGCTGAAATAGGCTACGTAGTGATCGACGTTGAAACTGAACGCTCAGAAGAAGCTCTAACAAAGCTCAAAAACATTGAAGGCACAATCCGTGCTCGTATCCTTCACTAAACAGTGAAACAGAAACGACAAAGGCAGGGGTTATGACTCCCTGCCTTTTGCTTTTCACTGTTTGCTAAGCCTTACTTTAGCTTATAAATGACATCGACTTGATCGCGAATGATCATAGTTGAATCTTGGTAGCTATTCGCTCCTTCTTTACTATCCATCGCCATTGAACGCATTAACACAGGCTGAACGTGCATCTGTCTGTAATTGATCTGCCATACATCGCCCAACTTTTTCTCAAAACCAGTCGCTAATGACCCTGCTTTTTCTCTTGCGTCCTTAATCGCAGCCATTCGTGCCTTTTGCTGATACTCGGCTTGGTTGCTTACCTTAAGTTGAATATTATCAACCTGATTAATTCCCGCTTCTAACGCCATATCTAGGTATTGGTTAAGGTTTTTCAGATCCTTCACCGTGACATCAATACTGCGAGATGCTCGGTACCCAACAAGTTCTGCTTTTCCTGATTTAGGGTAATGGTACTGAGGAGCAAGGTATAAATTCGAGCTAGTAATATTGTCTTTTGACAAGCCGGCATCCGACAAGCTTTTTAGAAACTCTTCAACGGTTTTATCTACGGACAATTTCGCTTGTTCAGCCGTCATTGTCGTATCGACTACTTTTACAGAAAACGTAGCCATATCAGGTGTGGCCGTCACTTCGCCATACCCCGTTGTCGTAACATGAGCAAACTCTGGCGTATTCGCCAAAACTGAAGCACTGGTAAGGCTGAGTGCTGAAGCCAGCAAAAATGAATACAATTTCATTCAATAAATCCATCCATACAAAATTAAGTACTTAATCTCAGATTCCAACATCACTATCATGGCTGAGAAAGCGTGTGGTTTCATAATAGAAACTTCCGCCGATTATCCAAGCACCCATAGTGACTTCTAACACAACTTTGACTATGTAACATTGGCGTAATTTTTAAACAAAACACACTTAAGTTAACGATATGCAGCTCTGACAAACTTATTGAGGTAGATGCTGCTGCGCATACCCGACTATCGCGTGTGAGATTTCTTGTAATACCCCAGTTTCTAACTGCCAGTGGTGCCAATAAATCCGATGGGACATTAAAAAACCTGGAGTCACATCAACCAACACACCTCTGTCTAATTCGTCGGTAATTTGCAAGCGGGGGATCAAGCAATAAGCAACACCAGCTAACGCCACTTTTAGAAACGCTTCAGAACTACTGATGTTGTGATGAATAACGCTGTCAGGATTGACGTTAAAATGCTCGGTAAGAAATGTTTTATGTAGATCATCATATTGGTCATATGAAACGGCCGGTGCTTTTGCCAATGTCTGATTATTTACGCCTTTAGAAAAATAACGCTGATAGAACTCTGGGCTCGCGACACAAACATAATCGATGCGACCTAAATAGTCTGCTCTGCATCCGGGGATTGGCTGGGACTCCAAGCTGATCGCTCCTGTCACTTCGCCACTTTTGAGTTTTTCAATAGAGCGGTATTCACCATAGATAGTCAGTTTTAGTTCAACTTGACGCTGCTTCATAACATTTTGCAGCGCTGGCAGTAGCCATGTTGCAAGGCTATCTGCATTAGTCGCTAAAGAGAGTTGCACAGGTCGCGTACTGGTATCATTCTTTAGTTCGGGGAGAATTTCATGCTCTAGCAAGCGTACTCGCCGATAAAGACCCAACAATTTTTTACCAATTGGCGTTGGCTTAGGTGGCTGGCTTCGAATTAAAACAGGCTGCGCGAGAAACTTCTCTAACTGCTTGATACGTTGAGAAATGGCGGATTGAGAAACAAATAAATACTCAGCAGCACGCTCAAAGCTACCCTGATAAACTATAGCGTCTAATGCCTCAATCCATTTGTAATCTAACCCTCGCATACCTTTCCTCTCACTCTTGATCAAACGCCTCCCGTTAAATTAGTCTATCTAATGTAAGATTAAAATCATTAATTATACTTATTTAGATAAACGCTTTATCTTTCCCTTTTCTGTAAATGTATTTGTTATTTTGAAGTGAGGTGAAGTGTGAGCTTGTGGGTTCTATTGCAAGGTTTTGGTTTAGGAGCATCAATGATCATTCCGATCGGCGCGCAAAATGCGTATGTTTTGAATCAAGGCATAAAGCGTAACCACCACCTAACAACCGCCACTATTTGTAGCGTGCTAGATATGATTTTCATCTCTCTAGGTATTTTTGGTGGTGGTGCAATTCTGTCTCAAAATGAAATCTTACTGACGTCGGTGACACTTGGTGGTATTGCTTTCTTGAGCTTCTATGGACTGCTCTCACTAAAAAGTGCTTTTAAGCCAGAGAGTGAATCGGAATCAAAAGGGGAGATCGTAGCTCGAGGTCGTCGAACGGTTATTCTAGGTGCGTTAGCCGTCACTGTGCTTAATCCGCACTTATATTTAGATACAGTCGTTATTCTAGGTTCGATCGGTGGACAATTTGAAGGCCATGATCGCATTGCTTTTGCACTAGGTACGATTATGGCTTCCTTTGTTTGGTTCTACACTTTATCGATAGGAGCCGCCAAACTAGGTCCAACACTCTCTAAACCAAAAGTGAAAAAAACCATCGACATTGCAATCGCAATGATGATGTTCACAATAGCGTATATCTTAGCGAGTGAGCTTATTGATAAGTATTGGTAATCATAAGGTAGTAAGGCAGCAAAGACATGGAGTCACTAAAACGTATTTATAACAACAATAGAGAGCGATTCAACGCGCTCTCTATTCCTTTTCGGGAATGGCAGCACGAAGCCATCTTAGACTTTGAGACAGATATACGTATTGCGAGAGAGCTTGGTTGGACGGGTACGCATACCAAAAGCCTCTTTTTAACACTCAAAGGACAAGGTTACGCGGTTTATCTGACAGATAAGGACTCGCGCCTCGATGCCAAGCAGATTAAAGCGATTACAGGTAAACGTCCCTCTATTTGTAATGACGATGAAATGGTCGAAGTGTTAGGTTGCGTACCCGGCGCGGTTTGCCCAATAGGCTTACCGGAATACATCACTATCATTGTTGATACCAATCTCTATCAACATCAAGAGTTGCTCTATACGCCTGGCTTACCTGAGTTCACATTTGGATTTGCAGGTAAACATCTAAAACGCCTCTTACTTGCTGGTCATCACACCCTTTACGAAATATAAAAAAGCGAGGCCTATTGGCCTCGCTTTTGAATATCGACTGCTTTTAATTAAGCGTCGACTTTGTTCAGGTGAACATCCATTTGTGGGAATGGAATCTCGATACCATTTTCATCCAATGCTTCTTTAATACCTTGCATTGCATCAAAGTATACGCCCCAGTAATCTGCAGTTTTCACCCATGGACGAACCACAAAGTTAACTGAAGAGTCTGCTAACGTAAGTACACCAATTGTGATATCTGGGTCTTTCAAGATACGTGGATCTTTCTCTAGCGTCTCACGAATCACTTTCTTCGTTAGTTTAAGGTCTGCTTTGTATGAAACACCAATCACTAGGTCGACACGTCGTGTCGCATGGCGAGAGTAGTTAGTAATGGCACCGCCGATAACTGAAGAGTTAGGCACAACAACCATTTTGTTGTCTGGTGTTTTTAGAACTGTTTGGAAGATTTGAATTGCTTCAACACTACCCGCTACACCACCGATTTCTACGTAGTCGCCTGATTTGAATGGACGGAACGCAACAATAAGTACGCCTGCTGCAAAGTTTGATAGTGAACCTTGTAGTGCAAGACCAACAGCAAGACCTGCCGCACCAATCACAGCAACAACAGAAGCGGTTTGAACTCCTAATCGACCAAGAGCCGCGATTAGCACGATTACAAATAGCAAGTAACGAACAAGACCGTGAATAAATTCAACGACGGCCTTATCCATGTTTTTCTTTTCTAGTACTTTAGAAACACTACCAGCGACTGCCTTAACGATAAGATTACCGATAAACAGAATAAGCACCGCAGAGATAATGTTCACACCGTACTGAACCAGTAGATCTGAATTGTTTGTCAGCCAAGTTTCAGCCTGAGTTAGACCATCCGTTAAAGTGGTATCGATACCCACCGATTCACCTGCCATAATTCTTATCCTCAAAAATAAAGAGATATAAATCCAATTGCCGTTAATTTATGAACCTTGTTTTTTAAAGGCTCTTTTCTAAAACAACATCCCTATTGCTCCACTGAACAGTGTCAGATTTTTGGCACAATATCCCAACTCTGACTTTTTTCAAAGTCAGAGTTTCGCAAAGATATGCAAAACAAGACTTTATCAGAGCTTTCTGACACTGACTTGTTACAGGTTACGCAATGCACTCTGATTTCGCCACTCTTAAGACTGATATTCCCATGTTTTCTTTAAAAAAACGTTAAAGGTGAGATATCTAACTAGCAAATACAACCTAACGCATAAAAATATCGGGAGAAAGCAGAGGGGAAGAAAATGATAGATATAAAAAAAACCCGCTCAAAGAGCGGGTTTTTAAGTAACTTAATCAGTAACGATTATAGTACGTCAACTGCGTTAAGGTCAGCAAATGCTTGCTCTAGACGAGTAACCATTGAAGCTTGGCCTGCACGTAGCCATACGCGTGGATCGTAGTACTTCTTGTTTGGTGCATCTTCACCAGTTGGGTTACCGATCTGACCTTGTAGGTAATCGTGGTTTTCAGCTTCGAACTTACGGATACCATCCCAAGTAGCCCACTGTGTATCAGTATCGATGTTCATTTTGATTACACCGTAGCCGATAGATTCACGGATTTCTTCTAGAGAAGAACCTGAACCACCGTGGAATACGAAGTTTAGAGAGTTCGCTGGAAGACCGAATTTCTCAGAAACGTGCGCTTGAGAATCACGTAGGATAGTTGGAGTTAGTACAACGTTACCTGGCTTGTATACGCCGTGTACGTTACCGAAAGATGCTGCGATAGTGAAACGGTGGCTGATTGCGCTTAGTTTCTCGTATGCGTATGCAACGTCTTCTGGAGAAGTGTATAGCTCAGACGCATCCATATCAGAGTTGTCAACGCCGTCTTCTTCACCACCAGTACAACCTAGTTCGATTTCTAGAGTCATGTTCATTTTAGCCATGCGCTCTAGGTACTTAGCAGAAATTTCGATGTTCTCTTCTAGAGACTCTTCAGAAAGGTCGATCATGTGAGAAGAGAATAGTGGCTTACCAGTTTGCGCGAAGTACTCTTCACCAGCGTCTAGTAGACCGTCGATCCAAGGAAGTAGTTTCTTAGCTGCGTGGTCAGTGTGTAGGATTACTGGAACACCGTAAGCTTCAGCTACAGCGTGAACGTATTTCGCACCAGCAACAGCACCTAGGATTTGAGCTTCTTGACCTTCAAGTTTTAGACCTTTACCAGCAAAGAAAGCAGCGCCACCGTTAGAGAACTGAACGATAACTGGAGCTTTAACTTTTGCAGCTGCTTCAAGTACTGCGTTTACAGAGTCAGTACCCACACAGTTTACTGCTGGAAGTGCAAAGCTGTTTTCTTTTGCAACTTCAAATACTTTCTGAACGTCATCGCCAGAGATAACACCTGGTTTTACGAAGTCGAAGATCTTAGACATGGATGTAATCCTATTTATCTGTCGTTTTTAAACAAAACTTGTTAAGTTGAAAATCTTGCAAACGTTTGCTCACAACTGAGGCTATTCTAGCAGAGTTCCTCACACGTTGCAGCAAACAAGAAAGCGGGAGAATCACTCCCCCGCTTTGCTTTAATTACTTAGCGCGTGCTTCTAGCATTTCTACTGCTGGAAGAACTTTACCTTCTACGAACTCAAGGAAAGCGCCGCCGCCAGTAGAGATGTAAGATACATCCGCTTTGATACCGAACTTGTCGATAGCTGCTAGCGTGTCACCACCGCCTGCAACAGAGAAGCCTTCAGAAGCTGCGATAGCTTCAGAGATACCTTTAGTACCTGCTTCGAAGTTCTTGAATTCGAATACGCCTACTGGACCATTCCATAGGATAGTCTTAGCGTTTTTAAGGATTTCAGCTAGTTCAGCTGTTGAATCTGGACCAAGGTCGAAGATCATGTCGTCGTCTTGTACTTCAGAAACGTGCTTAATTTCAGCTTCTGCGTTCTCGTCGAATGCTTTCGCACATGCAACGTCAGTTGCTACTGGAATTGCACACTCGTCCATTAGCTTCTTAGCTGTTTCAACTAGGTCTGCTTCGTATAGAGACTTACCAACGTTGTGGCCAGCAGCTGCGATGAATGTGTTAGCAATACCACCACCAACAACGAGTTGGTCAGCGATTTTAGATAGAGACTCAAGAACCGTTAGCTTAGTAGAAACTTTTGAACCACCTACGATAGCAACCATTGGACGAGCTGGCTTGTCCATTGCTTTGCCTAGCGCTTCTAGTTCGTTCGCTAGTAGAGGACCAGCACATGCTACGTCTGCGTGCATACCAACGCCGTGAGTAGATGCTTGAGCACGGTGAGCCGTACCGAATGCGTCCATTACGAATACGTCACATAGTGCTGCGTATTTCTTAGATAGCTCTTCGTCGTTTTTCTTTTCGCCTTTGTTGAAGCGAACGTTTTCAAGAACAACAAGTTCACCCGCATTTAGCTCTAGGCCATCTAGGTAGTCTTTTGCTAGCTTCACTTCGCAATCTAGTGCGTCGTTTAGGTAGTTAACAACTGGTTGTAGAGAGAACTCTTCAGCGTATTCACCTTCAGTTGGGCGACCTAGGTGAGACGTAACCATTACTTTAGCGCCTGCTTCTAGGCAGTGCTTAATAGTTGGAAGAGATGCGATGATACGTGCATCCGAAGTTACTTTACCGTCTTTTACTGGCACGTTTAGGTCAGCACGGATAAATACACGTTTACCTGCAAGATCCAGGTCAGTCATCTTGATTACAGACATGATGTGTCCTCTCAAATATTTAATAATTAAAGTTTTTGAAAACTCGGCAACCCTGCCAAGCCTGTTAATTCTTCAAACTGGTTATAGATATGGAGATATTATGGATTTATTTCAAGGCTAGAAATAAAAATTCTCCATCACTTCTTCGTCATTACTGTTCCACTTGCGAAGAAGCTTGCATTGCTAAGGCAGTATCCAGCATCCGGTTAGCAAAGCCCCATTCGTTGTCGCACCAAACGAGCATTTTTACGAGTTGCCCGTTACTCACTCTAGTCTGGCTTCCATCCACAATCGCACTATGGGGGTCGTGGTTAAAGTCGATGGAAACGAGTGGCGATTCAGTATAGTCAACAATGTTACGTAATGTACACTGAGATGCGTTAACAATGGTTTGATTTACGTCATTAACTTTCACATTTGTACTAATTGTGACACTTAAATCCATTGCAGTGACGTTAACCGTTGGAACACGAACAGAAATTGCTTCGAATTTGTTGGAAAATTTCGGGAAGATCCTTTCAATCCCCTTATGCAACTTAGTGTCCACCGGAATAATAGATTGGCTTGCAGCACGGGTACGGCGTAAGTCGTTATGATACGCATCAATTACTTGTTGATCGTTCATGGACGAATGAATTGTGGTAATGGTGCCAGACTCTATGCCGAAGGCTTCGTCTAATACTTTAATGATGGGAACGATACAGTTGGTGGTGCAAGAGCCATTGGAGACAACACGGTGCTCGTCTTTCAGAGTTTCGTGGTTCACGCCATAGATAATCGTATTATCTAGGTCGTTTGCGCCCGGGTGCGAAAACAGTACTTTCTTCGCGCCTGCTTCTATATGCGCTTGCCCATCCGCTTGCGAACCAAATACGCCAGTGCAATCCAAGACGATATCAACTTCTAAATCACGCCAAGGAAGTAATTCGATTTCGGAGAGATGGAGAATGCGAATGGAATCATATTCACCGCTGTCATGATGAACATGCAAATGTTCTTGGTCATGGGAAATTTTTTTACCAAAGCGACCATGACTGGTGTCATATTGCAGTAGGTGTGCCATCGCCTCTGGCTGTGCTAGTTCGTTTACCGCCACAACCTTGATCTGCTGGTGTTTTCCGCTTTCATACACCGCTCGCAGAACATTACGACCTATACGTCCAAATCCATTGATCGCAACCTTTAGCATTTATCCTTCGCCCTACCAAAAATTTCGTGTTACAGATACTACCTGATCAGGCTGACAAACGCACCTGTTGAATCACAGTAAAGCAGGATTAAAAAAGGTCGAGACTATGCTCGACCTTATTACAACGATAGATAATTAAAATGCGACGTCTAAACCTAACCAGTAGCGACGACCATCTTCAATATATCCGTATTCTTCGTAACTGATTTCCTCGTCCAGCAAGTTATAGATAGCGCCTTTAATACGAGTATTGTCGGTTAATTGGTATGTCACACCGGCGTCCACAAAGGTATAAGCTGGTTCTACAATACTGTTTCTTGATGGGCCAGTAACCGGATCCATTTCTTTACCTCGGTACGTGACTTTCGCCCAGCTCTCTAGATCTGTTGTCGTTTGCCAAGTCACATCCACATTAAACAGATGCTTTGGTAACTGCTGCAGCGGCATGCCTTTGTATTCACCTGTTTTTTGCTCTGAGTCGGTAAATGTGTAGCTCGAGCTAAGGTAAATGGTTTCCGTTAATGGCGATGCTAAGGTCGCTTCAATACCTTGTGTGACCGCTTCGTCCACGTTAATGCGGTACGTTGGATCTGCACCCCATTGGTTTGGTCCATCTGTACAGATGGTATCTGGACAAACAACACGTGTGATCTTGTCTTTGAACTCATTATGGAACGCAGTCAAAGAGACATCTAAACCAGAGTCACCTTGATACAAGACACTGATTTCTTTGTTTAGCGACGTTTCAGGGTCAAGGTCTGGGTTACCGTAGATATTACCGCCGCCACTGACTTGCGCCCAACCAGGAGTAATTTCACGTAATTGCGGAGAACGGAAACCTGTTGCCACGCCACCTTTCACAGTCCAAGACGGGTCAACTCGCCATACACCATAGACACGCGGACTAAAGTGCGCGCCATAGTTTTCGTCATGATCTAGACGGCCGCCAAGCGTAACGCTAAACGGATCAGCAATTCTCCATTCATCTTCAATGAAAACAGCCCACTGCGTATTCGATGTTTCAGTCTTCGATGACGCTTTGTTGGAGGTGAAATCCTCAAGCTCTGCATGAGTAGCGTCCACACCCGTCGTCAACGTATGGTTTCCAATACCAGTCACCAAGCTCGATTTGAACGTGGTGTTGGTGATCGTCATCTCACGAGATTTGTTCTCGCTCTCTTCTCGCTGTAAGTAAGTATCTGAAATTCCCACCGAATCCCAATCACCGTTGTGGCTTACCGTTACGTAATTACGACGATATTCATTCAGTGAATCTTCACACCCACCACGACACCCTGTGGTCGGCACTGAAAGGCCCACATTGCCACGACGACTTTGTGCCGACGTGCCGCCCTCTAATTGCACCGAGTGGCGATCATTAATCTGGTAAGTCAGTTTTGAAGAGATACTCTGCATATCTTTATCTTCATAACCGTATTCGATGTCATCTTCTTCTCTGGTTGTGTACTGACCATATACTTGGAGAGATAAATTTTCAGCCAACGGACCATTAACGAAAAAGTTCGCGCTCTGCTCTCCCCCTGAGCGACTATTCTCTTGTAGTACCGTGCCCAGTTGAACATTACCCGTCCACTCTAACGCATCTTTTCGTGTGATGACGTTAATCACACCACCAATCGCATCAGAACCGTAAAGCGTCGACATTGGGCCGCGAATAACTTCGATTCGCTCAATCGCTTGAAGAGGAGGTAACCAACCTTGTTCGATACCTGGGCCGTCACTATTTGGACGAGTTTCACGCGTGCTTTGACGTTTACCATCGACCAGTATCAAAGTGTATTTAGAACCCATACCACGGATACTAATGTCGGTAGTATCACCACCACCTGTCACGACAACACCTGGCACACTTTTTAGTGCATCAGTCACATCGCGGTAATAACGGGAGTCCAACTCCTCACGTGAAATCACACTAATACTTGCAGGCGCGTCCGCTTGAGATTGCTCGTAGCTTGATGCAGTTACAACCACTGTTTCCATTTTAGAAACTGCATCATTGGCAAAAACATGAGGGACACTGACGAAGGCTAAAATACCAGTTGCGGTAATAACTGGCAGTCTAAGAGTAGACATCTACATCTCCATAATTGATAATGATTATTATTTTCGAAAGTGAATTATTCACAAATAGAATGAGATGCATAGTGAGAGTTATGGAACGGTTCTTTCCATTTATGGAACTCGTACATAACGCAGTAAGGAGTAAAAGAAATATGCACGACTTAGCATCAATTAGAGCCTTTGATGCGCTCAATCAGCATAAAAGTTTGACAGCCGCTGCTAAAGCCCTTAATCAGCCAAAATCAACGCTAAGTCGTCGCTTGGCACAATTAGAAGAAGACTTCGGTCAGGCTCTAACCGCCAGACAAGGTAATCGATTAGTTCTGACAAGAGCTGGAGAAATCTTTGCCCACTACAGCCGCCAGATTCTTGAGTTAAGTGAAGAGAGTTATGATGCACTCCAAGGTTTAACGAACCAAGTTTCAGGGCCACTGCATATTGTTTGTCACACCGCCTTAGTTAGAAGCTGGCTCGGCGGCGTACTCAATCGTTTTCTTGCTGATAATCCCGATGTTAGAGTTCAGCTTACCAGTGACTTTTCTGAAGCGCACCATGACCCAGATTTGTTCATCTGGCTCGGTGAACGTAAAGAGCTAGACTGGCGAAAAGAAGTGCTGGGGGTATTTCGCTATACGCCTTTTGCCTCTCCAAATTATCTAAAACAACATGGGCCTATACCGCACCCCAAAGAACTTGAAGCACATCCATGGATCGATTTTGGTTCAGTGCAAGAAAATGGATTGATGCTAGCACACCCTCAACACGGTGAGTTCTTTTTAGAGCCCTTTGTTAGTCGCTTATACAGCGACAACATAGCAATGCAAATAGACAGTATCGCGAATGGTCATGGTATTGGACTGCTGCCGACTTGGACAGCATGCGGCTATGAGAAACATCACCCAGGGCGAATCACACCTTGCTTAGAAGGTTGGCTTTCTGAGCCTATTTCCATTAACTGCTATACACCAGCAGGACGACCACCACTGCGCTTATCCGTACTTTTAGACTGCATTCACCAAAGCATTCCACAAGGTTGGAAAACCTGACAAAAGTAAATTACCACCTTCTAAAGAAGGTGGCTTTGTGTGAGCCCCCTAAAAGGGGGCCTTTGTTTAGTCCAGCGCCA